>NZ_BNEA01000001.1:600000-945000 GCF_016860525.1 Streptomyces rubradiris | reverse complement strand
AAACGTCAGCGGCTCGTTTGAGAGACACCCAAGTAGCACGGGGCCCGAGAAATCCCGTGTGAATCTGGCGGGACCACCCGCTAAGCCTAAATATTCCCTGGTGACCGATAGCGGATAGTACCGTGAGGGAATGGTGAAAAGTACCGCGGGAGCGGAGTGAAATAGTACCTGAAACCGTGTGCCTACAAGCCGTGGGAGCGTCGGAGTGGAGCTTGCTCCATTCTCGTGACTGCGTGCCTTTTGAAGAATGAGCCTGCGAGTTTGCGGTGTGTTGCGAGGTTAACCCGGGTGGGGAAGCCGTAGCGAAAGCGAGTCCGAATAGGGCGTTTTAGTAGCACGCTCAAGACCCGAAGCGGAGTGATCTAGCCATGGGCAGGTTGAAGCGGAGGTAAGACTTCGTGGAGGACCGAACCCACCAGGGTTGAAAACCTGGGGGATGACCTGTGGTTAGGGGTGAAAGGCCAATCAAACTCCGTGATAGCTGGTTCTCCCCGAAATGCATTTAGGTGCAGCGTCGTGTGTTTCTTGCCGGAGGTAGAGCACTGGATAGGCGATGGGCCCTACCGGGTTACTGACCTTGGCCAAACTCCGAATGCCGGTAAGTGAGAGCGCGGCAGTGAGACTGTGGGGGATAAGCTCCATGGTCGAGAGGGAAACAGCCCAGAGCATCGACTAAGGCCCCTAAGCGTACGCTAAGTGGGAAAGGATGTGGAGTCGCAGAGACAACCAGGAGGTTGGCTTAGAAGCAGCCACCCTTGAAAGAGTGCGTAATAGCTCACTGGTCTAGTGATTCCGCGCCGACAATGTAGCGGGGCTCAAGCGTACCGCCGAAGTCGTGTCATTGCAGCGTATAGCCCTAACGGGTGTTGTGATGGGTAGGGGAGCGTCGTCTGCCGGGTGAAGCGGCACTGGAAGGTAGTCGTGGACGGTTGACGAGTGAGAATGCAGGCATGAGTAGCGATACAAACGTGAGAAACGTTTGCGCCGATTGACTAAGGGTTCCTGGGTCAAGCTGATCTGCCCAGGGTAAGTCGGGACCTAAGGCGAGGCCGACAGGCGTAGTCGATGGATAACCGGTTGATATTCCGGTACCCGCTGTGAAGCGTCAAACATCGAATCCAGTGATGCTAAGGCCGTGAAGCCGCCCTGGAGCCTTCGGGCAAAGGGGAGTGGTGGAGCCGCTGACCCAAGTTGGTAGTAGGTGAGTGATGGGGTGACGCAGGAAGGTAGTCCATCCCGGGCGGTGGTTGTCCCGGGGTAAGGGTGTAGCCCGAGTGGTAGGCAAATCCGCCACTCTTGCAGGGTGAGACCTGATGCCGAGCCGATTGTGGTGAAGTGGATGATCCTATGCTGTCGAGAAAAGCCTCTAGCGAGTTTCATGGCGGCCCGTACCCTAAACCGACTCAGGTGGTCAGGTAGAGAATACCGAGGCGTTCGGGTGAACTATGGTTAAGGAACTCGGCAAAATGCCCCCGTAACTTCGGGAGAAGGGGGGCCACGTCTGGTGATCGGCTTTGCGCCGTGAGCTGGGGGTGGCCGCAGAGACCAGCGAGAAGCGACTGTTTACTAAAAACACAGGTCCGTGCGAAGCCGTAAGGCGATGTATACGGACTGACGCCTGCCCGGTGCTGGAACGTTAAGGGGACCGGTTAGCTCACTTTCGGGTGGGCGAAGCTGAGAACTTAAGCGCCAGTAAACGGCGGTGGTAACTATAACCATCCTAAGGTAGCGAAATTCCTTGTCGGGTAAGTTCCGACCTGCACGAATGGCGTAACGACTTCTCGACTGTCTCAACCATAGGCCCGGTGAAATTGCACTACGAGTAAAGATGCTCGTTTCGCGCAGCAGGACGGAAAGACCCCGGGACCTTTACTACAGTTTGATATTGGTGTTCGGTTCGGCTTGTGTAGGATAGCTGGGAGACTGTGAAGCTCGCACGCCAGTGTGGGTGGAGTCGTCGTTGAAATACCAGTCTGGTCGTGCTGGATGTCTAACCTGGGTCCGTGATCCGGATCAGGGACAGTGTCTGATGGGTAGTTTAACTGGGGCGGTTGCCTCCTAAAGGGTAACGGAGGCGCCCAAAGGTTCCCTCAGCCTGGTTGGCAATCAGGTGTTGAGTGTAAGTGCACAAGGGAGCTTGACTGTGAGACCGACGGGTCGAGCAGGGACGAAAGTCGGGACTAGTGATCCGGCGGTGGCTTGTGGAAGCGCCGTCGCTCAACGGATAAAAGGTACCCCGGGGATAACAGGCTGATCTTCCCCAAGAGTCCATATCGACGGGATGGTTTGGCACCTCGATGTCGGCTCGTCGCATCCTGGGGCTGGAGTCGGTCCCAAGGGTTGGGCTGTTCGCCCATTAAAGCGGTACGCGAGCTGGGTTTAGAACGTCGTGAGACAGTTCGGTCCCTATCCGCTGTGCGCGTAGGAGTCTTGAGAAGGGCTGTCCCTAGTACGAGAGGACCGGGACGGACGAACCTCTGGTGTGCCAGTTGTTCTGCCAAGGGCATGGCTGGTTGGCTACGTTCGGGAGGGATAACCGCTGAAAGCATCTAAGCGGGAAGCCTGCTTCGAGATGAGGACTCCCACCCACTTGATGGGGTAAGGCTCCCAGTAGACGACTGGGTTGATAGGCCGGATCTGGAAGCACGGTAACGTGTGGAGGTGACCGGTACTAATAGGCCGAGGGCTTGTCCTCAGTTGCTCGCGTCCACTGTGTTGGTTCTGAAACCACGAACAGCCTTCGGTTGTTGTTTGTTTCATAGTGTTTCGGTGGTCATAGCGTGAGGGAAACGCCCGGTTACATTCCGAACCCGGAAGCTAAGCCTCACAGCGCCGATGGTACTGCAGGGGGGACCCTGTGGGAGAGTAGGACGCCGCCGAACTCCTTTTGAAGCTCCGGCTCTTGGGCACTGCCCAGGAGCCGGAGCTTTTTTGCGTTGAGGTAAAGTCAGTGAGCATCATTGGCTCGTTTCGCACAGGAGGCCCCCGGGTGGAGGTCCAGGAGACCCGTGTCCAAACGGACCGGGTCCTCACCATCCCCAACATCCTCAGCATGGCGCGGCTCGTCGGCGTACCCCTGTTCCTGTGGTTGATCCTCAGGCCGGAGTTCGGCGGCCCGAAGAGCGATGGCTGGGCCCTCCTCGTGCTGGCGTTCAGCGGGGTCAGCGACTATCTCGACGGAAAGCTCGCCCGGCGCTGGAATCAGATCAGCAGCCTCGGCCGGCTCCTCGACCCCGCCGCCGACCGCCTCTACGTGCTTTCCACGCTCCTGGGGCTCACGTGGCGGGAGATCCTGCCGATCTGGCTGACCGCGCTCTTGCTCGCGCGTGAACTGGTTCTGCTGGTCATGGTGGGCATCCTTCGCCGGCACGGGTATCCGCCGCCCCAGGTGAACTTCCTCGGGAAGGCCGCTACGTTCAACTTGATGTACGCCTTCCCGCTCCTGCTCCTCAGTGACGGAAGTGGTTGGATCTCGTCACTCGCCGCTATTTTCGGATGGGCGTTCGCCGGATGGGGTACAACCCTGTATTGGTGGGCAGGAGTGCTCTACGTGGTACAGGTCCGCCGATTGGTTCGAGCGGACACCATGGCCGATTGAGCTCGGCGATTGTCCAGACACAACGCCTCGATGGCCCGCGGTGTAAAAGTGCGGGACAATCTGGACGGGTGAAGTCGGCTAGACCGTCGTCTCTTGGAGGAGGACGCTTCCGACATGAAGGCCGTCGTGATGGCCGGGGGCGAAGGCACACGCCTGCGCCCCATGACCTCTAGCATGCCCAAGCCGCTCCTGCCCGTGGCGAACCGCCCGATCATGGAGCATGTGCTACGGCTGCTCAAAAGGCACGGGCTCACCGAGACCGTCGTCACCGTGCAGTTCCTGGCATCGCTCGTGAAGAACTACTTCGGTGACGGCGAAGAGCTCGGGATGGAGCTCACGTATGCCAATGAGGAGAAGCCACTCGGTACCGCCGGAAGCGTCAAGAACGCCGAGGAGGCGTTGAAGGACGATGCCTTCCTGGTCATCTCCGGCGATGCCCTGACCGACTTCGACCTCACCGAACTGATCAACTTCCACAAGGAGAAGGGCGCGCTCGTCACGGTCTGTCTGACCCGCGTGCCCAACCCGCTGGAGTTCGGCATCACCATCGTCGACGAGGAAGGCAAGGTCGAGCGCTTCCTGGAGAAGCCGACCTGGGGACAGGTCTTCTCCGACACCGTCAACACGGGCATCTACGTCATGGAGCCCGAGGTCTTCAACTACGTCGAGCCCGACGTACCCGTCGACTGGTCCGGCGACGTCTTCCCGCAGCTCATGAAGGAAGGCAAGCCGATCTACGGCTACGTCGCCGAGGGCTACTGGGAGGACGTCGGCACGCACGAGAGCTATGTGAAGGCCCAGGCCGACGTCCTTGAGGGCAAGGTCGACGTCGACATCGACGGCTTCGAGATCTCGCCCGGCGTGTGGGTGGCCGAGGGCGCCGATGTGCACCCCGACGCCGTACTGCGCGGACCGCTGTACATCGGCGACTACGCGAAGGTCGAGGCCGGCGCGGAGATCCGCGAGCACACCGTCGTCGGCTCCAACGTCGTCGTCAAGAGCGGGGCCTTCCTGCACAAGGCCGTCGTCCATGACAACGTCTACGTGGGGCAGCACAGCAACCTGCGTGGCTGTGTCGTCGGCAAGAACACCGACATCATGCGGGCCGCCCGGATCGAGGACGGCGCGGTCATCGGGGACGAGTGCCTGATCGGCGAGGAGTCGATCGTCCAGGGCAACGTCCGCGTGTACCCGTTCAAGACCATCGAGGCCGGCGCCTTCGTCAACACCTCGGTGATCTGGGAGTCACGCGGTCAGGCGCATCTGTTCGGCGCCCGCGGTGTCTCCGGCATCCTGAACGTGGAGATCACACCGGAGCTGGCGGTACGGCTCGCCGGCGCCTATGCGACGACCCTGAAGAAGGGCTCGACGGTCACCACGGCCCGCGACCACTCCCGCGGTGCCCGGGCGCTCAAGCGCGCGGTGATCTCCGCGCTCCAGGCCAGCGCCATCGACGTACGCGACCTGGAGAACGTACCGCTGCCCGTGGCCCGGCAGCAGACCGCGAGGGGCAGCGCCGGCGGCATCATGATCCGGACCTCGCCCGGTGTCCCGGACTCCGTGGACATCATGTTCTTCGACGGCCAGGGCGGGGACCTCTCGCAGGGCGGCCAGCGCAAGCTCGACCGGGTGTTCGCGCGCCAGGAGTACCGGCGGGCGTTCCCGGGCGAGATCGGCGACCTGTACTTCCCGGCGAGCGTCTTCGACTCGTACACCGGGTCGCTGCTGCGCAACGTCGACACGACCGGGATAGCCGAGTCGGGGCTCAAGGTCGTCGTGGACGCCTCCAACGGCAGTGCCGGGCTGGTGCTGCCCAGCCTGCTCGGCAAGCTCGGAGTGGACTCGCTGACCATCAACCCCGGTCTGGACGAGACCCGGCCCACCGAGACGGCCGAGATGCGGCGCAAGGGGCTGGTGCGGCTCGGGGAGATAGTGGCGTCCTCGGGTGCCGCGTTCGGTGTGCGGTTCGACCCCGTCGGCGAGCGGCTGTCGCTCGTGGACGAGAAGGGCCGGATCATCGAGGACGACCGGGCGCTGCTGGTGATGCTGGACCTGGTGGCCGCCGAGCGGCGCAGCGGGCGGGTGGCGCTGCCGGTCACCACGACGCGCATCGCCGAGCAGGTGGCCGCCTACCACGGCACCCAGGTCGAGTGGACCACCACGTCGCCGGACGACCTCACGCGCGTCGGGCGCGAGGAGGGCACCATCTTCGGCGGCGACGGCAAGGGCGGGTTCATCGTCCCCGAGTTCAGCGGCGTGTACGACGGCACAGCGGCCTTCGTACGGCTCATCGGGCTGGTGGCGCGCACGCAGCTCACGCTGAGCCAGATCGACGCCCGTATCCCGCGGGCGCACGTCCTCAAGCGGGATCTGGCGACGCCGTGGGCCGTCAAGGGCCTGGTGATGCGGCGTGTGGTCGAGGCCGCCGGGGATCGCTTCGTGGACACGACCGACGGTGTGCGGGTGGTGGAGACCGACGGGCGCTGGGTGATGGTGCTGCCCGACCCGGCCGAGGCGGTCACCCACCTGTGGGCGGAGGGCCCCGACGACGCCTCCGCGCAGGCCCTGCTGGACGAGTGGTCGGCGGTCGTGGACAGCGCCGGCCGGTGATCGCGCACGCGCCCGGGGCCGTCGGCACGGCGTCCCCGGGCGGAAGCGAACGGCTCGGGACCGGTTAACCCCCGCACGCGCGCGTGCCGGACAAGTGTCCCCCACGGGGGCCTGTCCGGCACGCCGGTGGGGCCGTTCGGAGGTACTGCTCGCGACATGCGACGATGTGCGGCATGCCGCAGCAACCCCCCGTTCGGAGCAGCCCCGCGCGGCCGCAGCGCCCGGACGCCTCCATGTCGTTGATCACCAACGTCATGGACCACAGCCTCGACGACGGATACGCCGAGGCCGCCGCCCGGCGGAAGTCCGCGGGCGAGGGCGGTCTGCCCAAGACCCTGCGGGCCAAGCTGGGCCTGGCCGCGGGGCTGGTCCTCGCGGCCCTGGTGGTGACCGTGGGGGCGGCCCAGGCGCGGGTGTCGGCGCCCGTGGTGGCCAAGGAGCGCCAGGAGCTGATCGATCGCGTCGACAGCGAGACCGCGGACGCGGACCGGCTGGAGAGCACCGTCGACAAGCTGCGCGACGACGTCGACGCACGTCGGCGGGCGGCCCTGAAGTCGAGTGGCGGCAGCGCCGAGGCGGATCTGGTGGGCCTGCTGTCGGGCGCCACCGCGGTGCACGGCCCCGGCGTCAGACTCGTCGTGAACGACGCCAAGGAGGCCGCCGGCGGCGGGGACGGCGCCAACCCCCGGGAGACGTCGGGCTTCTCCGATACCGGCCGGGTCCGGGACCGGGACATGCAGCGCGTGGTCAACGGACTGTGGGCGTCCGGGGCCGAGGCGGTCTCCGTCAACGGGCAGCGGCTGACCGCCCTGTCCGCGATCAGGGCCGCGGGTGACGCGATACTGGTCGACAACAGGCCGCTGGTGCCGCCGTACACGGTGCTGGCGGTGGGGGACGGGCAGAGGTTGAGCACCAGGTTCCAGAACAGCGCCGACGGCCTGTATCTGCATGCCCTGGAGGAGAACTACGGCATCCGCGCCACCATTTCGACGGAGGGCGAGGTCCGGTTGCCCGCCGCTCCCAGTGTGATCGTACGTACAGCACAGCCGAAGCTCGAGAAGACCGGGAAGGGCACATCGTGATCGCCGTACTGGGCCTCGTCGTGGGAGTCGTGGCCGGCCTGTTGGTCCGGCCCGAGGTTCCGGCGGTCGTCGAGCCGTATCTGCCGATCGCCGTCGTCGCCGCGCTGGACGCCGTCTTCGGCGGTCTGCGGGCCATGCTGGACGGCATCTTCGACGACAAGGTCTTCGTGGTGTCGTTCCTGTCGAACGTGGTCGTCGCCGCCCTCATCGTGTTCCTGGGAGACAAGTTGGGCGTGGGCGCGCAGCTGTCCACGGGCGTGGTGGTCGTCCTGGGCATCCGGATCTTCTCCAACGCGGCGGCGATCCGCCGGCACGTGTTCCGGGCGTGACCTCCATGAGCGACCAGAACGAGCGCACCATCGGAGACGGACAGAACGCCCACGGCGACCGGGACGACCGGCCGGGGAACCGGCTGCGCAGGGAGCTGCCGGCCGAGGTGCCGGTGCCCGCGCCCGGAACCGGCCCGGGGGCCGAGGAGCGGCCCCCGCAGCCACTGACGGGCCGGCAGCGGCTCGTCAAGGGCCTGTGGCCGCCGCGTTTCACCCGGGCGCAACTCATCGTCGCCGTGCTGCTGTTCGGCCTCGGCTTCGGCCTGGCCGTGCAGGTGGCGTCGAACAGCGACACCGACAGCGCGCTGCGCGGCGCACGTCAAGAAGATCTTGTACGTATCCTCGATGAACTGGATTCGCGTACTCAGCGTCTTGAGGACGAGAAGCAGGGACTCGAAAAACAGCGTCAGGAACTGCAGAGCAGCTCCGACCAGGCGGCGGAGGCGCGCCGGCAGACCGCCGAGAAGGCGAGGCAACTCGGCATCCTGGCGGGCACCGTGGCGGCACAGGGTCCCGGCATCACCATGACGATCGAGGACACGAAGGGGACGGTCAAGGCGGACATGCTGCTCGACGCGATCCAGGAGTTGCGCGCGGCCGGCGCGGAGGCGATCCAGGTCAACGGGGTCCGGGTGGTCGCGGGAACGTACTTCGCCGACTCCGACAGGAGTGTCAGCGTCGACGGGAACAAGATCAACGCGCCGTATCGTTTCAGGGTCATCGGCAAGCCGCAGGACTTGGAGCCGGCGCTGAACATCCCTGGAGGTGTGGTGCAGACTCTGGAGAAAGAGCAGGCCACGGTGACCGTCGAACGGTCGGACAAGATCGTCGTGGACGCCTTGCGGCGGGCGGAGCGGCCTGACTACGCTCGGTCGTCCTCCCAGTGAACCGGCGGTGCATGGGTGCCGTCGGGCAAGGGCATGAGGTTGCGGGGGGTCGGCGCACCGAAGGGGTGGTGCGTGGTGGAAACTGTCTGGTGGATACGGACGTTGTGAGAATGTCCGGCTCGGCCGGTGTAGGCAATCAGGGTTCGTCCTGCCCCACGGGCGGGTCTGTTTCGGTCAAGGGGAATCGCCCGTGAAGTTGTTTGCGAAGTTGTTCGGCAAGAGCGCGCGAGAGGGCAGCGACAACGCGACCGCTCGCCATCGCGCACAGCCTGACGCGGAGGGCCAGCGCCCGCTGTTCCGGGACCAGGTCGCTGGTCCGGGCGGTGACATTCAGGGAGGTCAGGGCGCGGCGTCAGTTGACCCTGCCCAGTCCGGCGGCATAGGTTTCGGGCAACCGTCAACCTCAGGTACGGGTGGAGGGTTCGCCTCCGGCCCGTACGCGTCCAATGCCCCGGCGGGGCAGCCGCGGCAGGAGGATCCGTCGATGTCGGTCCTGGTGTGTACGAGGTGCGGTAACCGCAATCCGGAGAACGCGCGGTTCTGTTCCCACTGCGGGGCGCCGCTGCGTCCCGGGCTGACGCCGGAGCGGGCCTCCGAGACGACGTCCACGATCTCGATCTCCGGGCTGGAGGCGTACGACTCCGAGGCGACCGGCCAGACGCCGCTGCCGATGCTCTCCCCGGAGGCGCAGGCCGCGGTGGACGCGCTGCCGCCGGGCTCGGCGCTGCTCGTCGTGCGCCGGGGGCCGAACTCGGGCAGCCGCTTCCTGCTGGACGGTGATCTGACGACGGCCGGCCGGCACCCGCAGAGCGACATCTTCCTGGACGACGTGACGGTCTCCCGGCGGCACGTGGAGTTCCGGCGCTCCCCGGACGGCTCCTTCACGGTGGCCGACGTGGGCAGCCTGAACGGCACGTACGTCAACCGCGAGCGCATCGACCAGGTCGCCCTGTCGAACGGTGACGAGGTGCAGATCGGCAAGTACCGGCTGGTGTTCTACGCGAGCCGGCAGGGCTACTGACCCGCCCCCGGACGGTGTCCGGGGGAACCCCAGAGGGAAGGTCCATGCTTCAAACACCGAGCGGCGGTGCCGGAAGCGGTACCGCCGCCAGGGACAGTGGGCTGATGAGCATCGGCACGGTGCTGAACGTGCTGCGCGACGAGTTCCCCGAAGTCACCATCTCCAAGATCCGCTTCCTGGAGTCGGAGGGGCTCGTCGAGCCGCGGCGGACCCCGTCGGGGTACCGCAAGTTCAGCGCCGGGGACGTCGAGCGTCTCGGCCACATCCTGCGGATGCAGCGGGACCACTATCTGCCGCTCAAGGTGATCCGGGAGCACCTGGACGCCATGGAGCGGGGCGAGGCCGTCCCGCTGCCCCTGGTCGGGCGCCAGCGCACCGCGCAGGACGCCGCCGCGGCCGTGGAGGGCCCCACGGTGGCCAGGGTGGGCAGGGCCGAGCTGCTGGCCGCGGCGGACATCGACGAGGGCGAGCTGAAGGAGTGGGAGTCCTACGGGCTCATCGCTCCGCTGGAGGACGGGGCGTACGACGCCGAGGCCGTCACGGTGGCCGCGCTGGTCGCCGAACTGGGCCGGTTCGGGATCGAGCCGCGCCACCTCAGGGTGATGAAGGCCGCCGCGGACCGAGAGGCGGGCCTGGTCGACCAGATCGTCGCCCCGCTCAAGCGCCACCGCAACCCGCAGACCCGGGCGCACGCCGAGGCCCGTACGAAGGAGCTGGCGGACCTCACCATGAAGCTGCACGCGGCCCTGGTGAAGACCGCTCTCGGGGTGCGAATCCCGTGAAACGGGGCCCTCGGGCGGCCGGATCGGGCACCTGTTCCCGGCCCGACTACCCAAACGTCCCGGGCACGGCCTAGGGTTGCTGTGTGAACGAGCTCGATGTCGTAGGTGTCCGGGTCGAAATGCCCTCCAACCAACCGATCGTGCTCCTGCGCGAAGTGGGGGGCGACCGCTATCTCCCCATCTGGATCGGGCCGGGGGAGGCGACGGCGATCGCCTTCGCCCAGCAGGGCATGGCCCCCGCGCGACCGCTGACCCACGACCTGTTCAAGGACGTGCTGGAGGCCGTCGGCCAGGAGCTGACCGAGGTGCGCATCACCGATCTGCGAGAAGGTGTCTTCTACGCGGAGCTGGTGTTCGCCAGTGGGGTCGAGGTCAGCGCCCGCCCCTCCGATGCCATAGCGCTGGCTCTGCGCACCGGTACGCCGATCTACGGCAGTGACACGGTGCTGGACGACGCGGGCATCGCCATTCCCGACGAGCAGGAGGACGAGGTGGAGAAGTTCCGGGAGTTCCTGGACCAGATCTCCCCCGAGGACTTCGGCACCAGCAGCCAGTGAGCGGCCCGGCCGGCCCGTCGGACCAGGGGTTCTGCCCGGCGAGGCCGATGGCTTCGGCGCGGCCGGCGCCCTGGCACATGTCCGCGGCGGAATGGGCGTCCTACGGCTCGCCGCGAGCGCATTCGGCTAGCCTTTCCCCGCGGTGGGGCACGGGAAACCACTCCTAGGGTGATTATCACTCGGCGTGCCGAGTGTGGCGATCGTTGACGCACCCCTGGTGACTGCCTACCGTCGAGAAGGCAGGTCAAGGACGGAGGTCGGCGTGAGAACCAGCGGCGACGGTACGGTCGGGGGTGCTCCGGGACGCGGTTTCGGGGAGAGCGGTCCGTACCCGCCCCCGAGTTCGCGGCTGCGCTCAGGCGGGGGACATGCCCATCCCGGCGGCGCCGTGGAGCACGCTCCGCAGCTGCCGACGGCGGTGCCGAACGGCGGAGGGGTGGCGTCCATGACGTCCGAGCAGATCGGCTATCGCGGGCCCACGGCCTGCGCTGCCGCCGGCATCACGTACCGACAGCTGGACTACTGGGCCCGCACCGGCCTGGTCGAGCCCAGCGTGCGGCCCGCCTACGGGTCGGGCACTCAGCGGCTGTACAGCTTCCGGGACGTCGTCGTCCTGAAGATCGTCAAGCGCTTTCTGGACACGGGTGTGTCCTTGCAGAACATCCGCACGGCCGTGCAGCACCTCCGGGAACGCGGTTTCCGTGACCTGGAGCGGATGACCCTGATGAGCGACGGCGCCACCGTGTACGAGTGCTCCTCGCCGGACGAGGTCCACGCCCTGCTCCAGGGCGGTCAGGGCATCTTCGGAATCGCCGTCGGTGTGGTGTGGCGGGACGTGGAAAGCGCGCTCTCCCAGCTGCACGGTGAGCGCATCGACACCGGCGAGACACTCGTCGGGCACAACCCCGCGGACGAGCTGGCGCGGCGGCGCAACCGGGCGGTCTGACGCGTCCGTGTAACGGGCCGGTCCGATCCACCCATGTCCGGGCGGTCGGCGCGTCGCGTTCAGGCGCCCGGCGGTCGCGACCGGGCGGCCCGCACCGGCCGGTTCCGCCGAGGGGTGTCCCTGTGCCACCGCGTTGTCAGTGGTGTGGTGCAGCATCGGAGATGTGAGAAACGCGCCCACGATCCTGCACCTCGACATGGATGCCTTCTTCGCCGCGGTGGAGCAGGCGTCCAAGCCGAGCCTGCGCGGGAAGGCGGTCGTCGTGGGCGGGCTCGGACCGCGTGGTGTGGTGGCCACCGCGTCGTACGAGGCACGGGTGTTCGGGGTCCACTCGGCGATGCCCATGGCGCAGGCGCGTCGGCTGGCACCCAACGCCGCCTATCTGGTGCCGCGCTTCACCCTGTACCGGGCGATCAGCGAGCAGGTGATGGCGCTGCTGCGGGAGCTGTCGCCGCTGGTGGAGCCGCTGAGCCTGGACGAGGCGTTCGTGGACCTGGAGGCCGGGGGAGCGGCCTGGGACGAGGAGTCGGCGCGCCGGGCCGGGGAGAAGCTGCGGGCGGACATCCGCGCGGTCACCGGGCTCACCGGTTCGGTGGGGCTCGCCGCCTCCAAGATGCTCGCGAAGATCGCCTCCGAGCAGGCCAAACCCGACGGACTCGTGCTGATCGAGCCGGGCACCGAGCGGGACATGCTGGCGCCCATGCCGGTGCGGACGCTCCCGGGGGTCGGGCCGGCCACCGGGGACCATCTGCGCAGAGCCGGGATCACCACGGTGCGGGAGCTGGCCGAGGCGGGCGAGGACGAGCTGGTCCGGCTGCTCGGCAGGGCGCACGGGCAGGCGTTGTACGCGATGGCGCACGCCCGGGACGAGCGGCCGGTGGTGGCCGAGCGGGAGGCCAAGTCGGTGTCGGTGGAGGACACGTACGACGTGGACATCCACGACCGGGTGCGGGTCGGCCTGGAGGTGCAGAGGCTGGCCGACCGGTGTGTGCGGCGGCTGCGCGGGGCCGGGTTGTCCGGGCGGACCATCGTGCTCAAGGTGCGGCGGTACGACTTCTCGACCCTGACTCGTTCCGAGACGCTCAGAGGGCCCACGGACGATCCCGCCGTCATCCGTGAGGCGGCGGCGCGGCTGCTGGACTCCGTGGACACCACCGGCGGGGTGCGGCTGCTCGGGGTCGGGGTGTCCGGGCTCGCCGACTACACCCAGGAGGACCTGTTCGCGCAGGCCATGCCGGTGCGGGTGGTGGAGGAGCCGGAGGAGGCCGCCGTCGAGGCGGAGGCGGAGCAGCCGGAAGCCGCGGAGCGGCACTGGCGGGCCGGGCAGGATGTGCGGCACGCCGAGTACGGGCCCGGCTGGGTGCAGGGGAGCGGGCTGGGGAGGGTGACGGTACGGTTCGAGACGCCTCAGTCGGAACCGGGGCGTGTGCGGACGTTTTTCGCCGACGATCCCGCGCTGGCGTCTGCGGATCCGTTGCCGTTGGTCGCGGCCCTTTCCCACCCGCCCGCCCGTCCCGGGACCCCGCCCGACAGCGGCCGACACGGGGCTCCGCCCCGGACCCCGGAAGAGTGCCGGGGCCGGGAGGAGTCCCGGGGCCGGGAGGGGTCCCGGGACCGGGAAGACTCCGGCGGGCAGGACGAGTCCCTTGCCCTGAATGGGGTCCGGGTCCTCGGCGAGTCCCCCGCCCCCGAGGACGGCCGTGCCCCTGACGGCGTCCGTGCGCTCGAAAAGGGCCGCGTCCCAGGAGAGAGCGGTGATCGGGGGAGGCGCCCCGTGCTGGGAGCGGACCGGGCTCGGCAAGGTGCTCGGGATAGGGAGGAGGGGCGTGGGTGGGAGGGGCCGGGGGGTCAGGTTTCCTCCGAGCCCGCCAGTCTGCCGAAGTCGTGGTCCGGGAGCGGGGGAGGGGAGGCCGTGTCGAGACCGTAGTGGTGGTAGAGCTGGAGTTCCTGCTCGGGAGAGAGGTGGCGGCCCACGCCGAAGCCGGGGGCGTCCTTGATCAGGGCGCGGTCGTAGGGGACGCGCAGGGTGCCGTCGACGAGTTCGCTGGGTTCCAGGGGCACGAAGGCGTCCCGGGAGAACAGGCCGGTGCGTATGGCCGCCCACTCGGGCACGCCGGTCGCGTCGTCCAGGTACACCTCGTCGATGGTGCCGATCTTGGTGCCCTTGCGGTCGAACGCCTTGCGGCCGATCAGGCTGCGCGGATCGATGTCGGTCTGCACGGTCCCTCTCCCTCCACGTGGTCGCAACTCATCCGTAAGCACTACGAAAGAGCACATTGGAGGAGGCGGCCACTCGAAGGCTGCCCCATTGACCTCGCTGGTAGGCTGACAGCGGCTGCTGACCCCGCGCGGGAGAGTCCTCCGACCACCTCGGGGGCGCCGAAGGAGCAACTCCTCCCCGGAATCTCTCAGGCTCACGTACCGCACGGACGAGGTCACTCTGGAAAGCAGGGCGGGCGTCGACGGCTCCTGCCCTCACCGACGGTGAAAGCCGGCGCCCGCGGGCGTCCGGTGAAGCTCTCAGGTGCAGATGACAGAGGGGGAGGCCGTCGGGGTACCCGCGCCGGGGTGCCCCTCGCAGGTCGCGTCAGACCAGGAGGCCTCCGCAATGACCGCCCATCGCATTCCGCTCTCCGAACTCGAAGCGGGCACCCCGTTCGAGCAGCGCCACATCGGACCCGACCAGGAGGCGCGGGCCAAGATGCTCGCGCAGGTCGGATACGGCTCGCTGGACGAGCTGACCGCCGCCGCGGTCCCGGATGTGATCAAGAACGCCGACTCCCTGGACCTGCCGGGCGCCCGCACCGAGGCCGAGGTGCTCGCCGAACTGCGCTCGCTCGCCGACCGCAACCAGGTCCTGCGCTCCATGATCGGCCTGGGCTACTACGGCACCTTCACCCCGCCCGTCATCCTGCGCAACGTGATGGAGAACCCCGCCTGGTACACGGCCTACACGCCGTACCAGCCGGAGATCTCCCAGGGCCGTCTGGAGGCCCTGCTGAACTTCCAGACGATGGTCGCCGAGCTGACCGGGCTGCCCACCTCCGGCGCCTCCCTGCTGGACGAGGGCACGGCCGCCGCCGAGGCGATGGCCCTGTCCCGGCGTATGGGCAAGAACAAGAAGGGCCTGTTCCTGGTCGACGCGGACACGCTGCCGCAGACCATCGCCGTGATCGAGACCCGCGCCGAGCCGACCGGCGTGGAGGTCGTCGTCGCCGACCTGTCCGCAGGCATTCCGGCGGAGATCGCCGAGCGCGAGATCAACGGCGTGCTGCTCCAGTACCCGGGCGCCTCCGGTGCCGTACGGGACCTCAAGCCCGTCATCGACCAGGCGCACGAGCTGGGCGCCCTGGTGACGGTGGCCGCCGACCTGCTCGCCCTGACCCTGCTGACCTCGCCGGGCGAGCTGGGCGCGGACATCGCCGTGGGCACCACCCAGCGCTTCGGCGTGCCCATGGGCTTCGGCGGTCCGCACGCCGGCTACATGGCCGTACACGAGAAGTTCGCGCGCAGCCTGCCCGGCCGCTTGGTCGGCGTCTCCGTCGACGCCGACGGCCACAAGGCCTACCGGCTCGCACTGCAGACCCGTGAGCAGCACATCCGCCGTGAGAAGGCCACCAGCAACATCTGTACCGCACAGGTGCTGCTCGCCGTCATGGCCGGCATGTACGCCGTCTACCACGGGCCCGAGGGCCTGAGGACCATCGCGCGGCGCACGCACCGCTACGCCACCCTCCTCGCCGAGGGCCTGAAGGCCGCCGGTGTCGAGATCGTCCACGGCGCCTTCTTCGACACGGTCACCGCGCGCGTGCCCGGCAACGCCGCCGGGATCGCCGCCGCCGCCCGGGACAAGGGCGTCAACCTGCGGCTGGTCGACGCCGACCACGTCTCCATGGCCTGCGACGAGACCACCGACCGGGCCGGGCTGGACGCTGTCTGGTCCGCCTTCGGCGTCGACGCCGACATCGAGGCGCTGGACGCGACCGCCGAGGACGCCCTGCCCGAGGCGCTGCTGCGCACCGACGACTACCTCACCCACCCGGTCTTCCACCAGCACCGCTCCGAGACCGCCATGCTGCGCTACCTGCGCAGGCTCGCCGACCGCGACTACGCGCTCGACCGCGGCATGATCCCGCTGGGCTCCTGCACCATGAAGCTCAACGCGACCACGGAGATGGAGCCGGTCACCTGGCCCGAGTTCGGGCAGCTGCACCCCTTCGCGCCCGCCGAGCAGGCGCAGGGCTACCTCACCCTCATCCGCGAGCTGGAGGACCGTCTCGCCGAGGTCACCGGCTACGACAAGGTCTCCCTCCAGCCGAACGCCGGCTCCCAGGGCGAGCTGGCCGGTCTGCTCGCCGTCCGCGGCTACCACCGCGCCAACGGCGACGACCGGCGCACCGTCTGCCTGATCCCGTCCTCCGCGCACGGCACCAACGCCGCCAGCGCCGTGATGGCCGGCATGAAGGTCGTCGTCGTCAAGACCGCCGAGGACGGCGAGATCGACGTCGAGGACCTGCGCGCCAAGATCGAGCAGCACCGCGACGAGCTGGCCGTGCTGATGATCACCTACCCGTCCACGCACGGCGTGTTCGAGGAGCACGTCGCCGACATCTGCGCCCAGGTCCACGAGGCCGGCGGTCAGGTGTACGTCGACGGCGCCAACCTCAACGCGCTCGTCGGCCTCGCCAAGCCGGGCCACTTCGGCGGTGACGTCTCCCACCTGAACCTGCACAAGACCTTCTGCATCCCGCACGGCGGCGGCGGTCCGGGCGTCGGCCCGGTCGCGGTCCGGTCGCACCTCGCGCCGTACCTGCCGAACCACCCGCTCCAGCCGGAGGCCGGCCCGGAGACGGGCGTGGGCCCGATCTCGGCGGCCCCGTGGGGCAGCGCGGGCATCCTGCCCATCTCCTGGGCGTACGTCCGGCTGATGGGCGGCGAGGGCCTGAAGCGGGCCACCCAGGTGGCCGTGCTGTCGGCGAACTACATCGCCAAGCGCCTGGAGCCGCACTACCCGGTGCTCTACACCGGCCCCGGCGGCCTGGTCGCGCACGAGTGCATCATCGACCTGCGCCCGATCACCAAGGCGACCGGCGTGAGCGTGGACGATGTCGCCAAGCGCCTGATCGACTACGGCTTCCACGCGCCGACCATGTCCTTCCCGGTGGCCGGCACGCTGATGATCGAGCCGACCGAGTCGGAGGACATCACCGAGCTGGACCGTTTCTGCGACGCGATGATCGCCATCCGCGCGGAGATCGAGAAGGTCGGCTCGGGCGAGTGGCCCGCGGAGGACAACCCGCTGCGGAACGCCCCGCACACCGCGGCGGCGCTCGGCGGCGAGTGGGCGCACGCCTACAGCCGTGAGCAGGCCGTCTTCCCGGCCGGCGGCTCGGCCGCCGACAAGTACTGGCCGCCGGTGCGCCGCATCGACCAGGCCTTCGGCGACCGCAACCTGGTGTGCTCCTGCCCGCCGCTGGACGCTTACGAGGACTGAGCGAACCGCTGCTTGAGAGGCCCCGCCCGGAACGCCAGGTTCCACCGGGCGGGGCCTCTTCCGCCGCTGAAACGATGTCTAAGGGGCCGACAGTGCGACCTCGGTCGCCTTGATCAGGGCGATGACCTCCGAGCCCACGAAGAGGCCGAGGTCGGCGACCGCGTCCGTGGTGATGACGGCGGTGAGTTCGCCGACGGCCGTGGCGATCTTCACGGAGGCCATGACCTCGCCCGGGCGGACCTCGGTGACGGTGCCGGGGAACCGGTTGCGGATGGACAGCCCCTCGGCCTGGCGTGCGGCGAGGGCGACCTCGGTGGACTTGACCAGGGCGTGCACGGGCCGGCCGGGCGCGAGGGAGAGCTGCTCGGCGGCCTCCAGGGTGATGGCGGCCAGCAGGTGCGGGCCGCCGTCCAGCCGGACCTCGACGGTGGCCATGACCTGGCCTGCGTGGACCTCGGTGACGGTGCCGGGCAGCTGGTTGCGGATGCTCAGGGTCATGGGCACCCACCGTAGGGCGCGGGTCCGGTCAGGCCGGGTATGCGTGGGTCTGGGTCGCCTTCACCGTCGCCCAGACCGGTGTACCGGGGCGCAGGTCCAGTTCGGCGGCGGCCACCGTCGTCAGGTCCGCGGCGAGCGGGAGTTCGCCGGTGAGGTCGGCGCGGATCCGGTCGCCGTGCGTCTCCAGGCCGCTGACCTCGCAGCGCCACAGGTTGCGGGCGCTCACGCCGGAGGGCCGGTCCCGGAACAGGGTCACGGCGGACGGCGGAAACGCCACGAAGGCCGGCCCGGACAGCTCCTCCGTCGTCGTGACCGCCGGCCCGGCGTCGAGCCGTACGGTGTGCCCCGCGGCCTGTCCCCGGTAGAGGTTGAGGCCGACGAGCCGGGCGATGTAGTCGGTGCGCGGGTGCCGGGCGATGTCGGCGGGGGCGCCCTGCTGTACGACCCGGCCGTGCTCCACGACCACCAGGCGGTCCGCGAGCACCATGGCGTCCAGCGGGTCGTGCGTGACCAGTACGGAGACCGCCTCGAACTCGGCCAGATGGCGGCGGAGCCCGGCGCGGACCTCCAGGCGGGTACGGGCGTCCAGGGCCGCCAGCGGCTCGTCCAGGAGCAGCAGGCGGGGGCGGGTGGCGAGGGCGCGGGCGAGGGCCACGCGCTGGGCCTGGCCGCCGGACAGCCGGCGTGGCTTGGTGGCCGCGTGGTCGGCGAGGCCCATGCGGTCCAGCCAGGCCGCCGCCTGGGTGCGGGCCTCGGCCTTGCCCACGCCCTGGCAGCGGGGGCCGAAGGCGACGTTGTCCAGGGCGGACAGGTGGGGGAAGAGCAGGTAGTCCTGGAAGACGACACCGACCGGACGGGACTCGGGGGGCGTGTGCTCCAGGGGGGTGCCGTCCAGGTGCAGGTGGCCGTCCGTGAGCGGGGCGAGGCCCGCGAGGGCGCGCAGGGCGGTGGTCTTGCCGGCGCCGTTGGGGCCGAGGAGTGCCACGACCTCGCCGGGGGCGGCCGTCAGGGTGATGTCCAGACGGAAGCCGGGGCGGTCGACCACGAGGCGGGCGTCGAGGCCGGCGGCCGGGGGCGGAGCGACATCGGCCGGTGCGGGTCCGGATGGGCGTGCGGGCTCGGGCGGGGCGGGAGTGGCGCTGTTGGCGGGTTGCTTGTCGGGGTGGGGGTCGGTGTGGGTCATGGGGTTGTCATCCAGCGGTCCCTGAGGGCTGCCAGGACCGCGATCGACACGGTGAGCAGCACGAGGCTGAGGGCGATGGCGGCCTCCGGGTCGTTCTGGAGGGCGAGGTAGACCGAGAGGGGCATGGTCTGCGTGCGGCCGGGGAAGTTGCCCGCGAAGGTGATCGTCGCGCCGAACTCGCCGAGCGCCCGCGCCCAGGCCAGCACCGCGCCGGCCGCGATGCCGGGCGCGATCAGCGGCAGCGTGACCCGGCGGAACGCGGTGAAGCGGGACGCGCCGAGCGTGGTGGCCGCCTCCTCGTAGCGCGGGTCGGCGGCGCGCAGGGTGCCCTCGACGCTGATCACCAGGAACGGCATCGCCACGAACGCCTCCGCGATCACGACCCCGGTGGTGGTGAACGGCAGCGTGACCCCGAACCACGCGTCCAGCCACCGCCCGACGACCCCGTTGCGGCCCAGGGCCAGCAGCAGCGCCACACCGCCGACGACCGGCGGCAGCACCAGCGGCAGGGTGACCAGGGCCCGTACCAGGCCACGGCCGGGGAAGTCCGTACGGGCCAGCAGCCAGGCCAGCGGCACGCCGAGGACGAGGCTCACGGCGGTCGCCGCGGTGGCACTGATCAGCGACAGCTGGAGCGCCTGCCACACCTCGGTGCTGCCCAGCTGATCCGGCAAGGAGCGCCAGGGCGCGCGGACGAGCAGCGCGAGCAGCGGCAGCAGCAGGAACGCCAGCGCCAGCAGGCCCGGCAGCAGCAGCGGCAACGGCACCCCGCGGCGGCCCCCCGCGCCGGCGCGGCGGCGTCGCGGCCGGCCCGTGCGGCGGCCGGCCGCGACGCCGGGCTTGTCGGGCGAGGTCACGGCTTGAGGAACCCGGCCTCGCCCAGCACCTTCTGGCCGTCGGCGGACCGCACGAGGGCGATGAACGCCTGGGCCGCCTCGGCGTTCCGCCCGTTCTTCAGCACGGTGATCGGGTAGTCGTTGACGGCGCCGGCGGACTCGGGGAACTCCACGCCCTGCACCTTGCCCTTCGCGGCCTTCACATCGGTCTTGTAGACGACCGCGGCGTCCGCCTCGTCCAGTTCCACCTTGTTCAGGGCGCTCTTGACGTCCTGCTCGTAGGAGACCGGGGTGAGCTTGACCTTGGCGGCGTCCAGGGCCTTGCGCGCGGCGGAGCCGCAGGGCACGGTCTTGTCGCACAGGACGACCTTCAGCCCGGACTTGGTGAGGTCCTTCAGGGAGGACACCTTCGCGGGGTTGCCCGGCCGGGTGGCGATCTCCAGCTGGTTGCGCACGAAGGTGACCGGGGTGCCGGACGCCGCTCCCGCGTCCGTCACGGTCTTCATCGTCTTGGCGCTGGCGGCGGCGAAGACGTCGGCGGGGGCGCCGCCGGTGATGCTCGCGGCAAGGGTGTCGCTGCCGCCGAAGCTGAAGCTGACCTTGGTCCCGGGGTGCCGGTGCTCGAACTCCTCGCCCAGGGTCGTGAAGCCCTCCTTCAGGGAGGCGGCGGCGAACACGGTGACCGTGCCGGACAGCTTCGGGGAAGCCGACGCGCCCGTGGAGCCGGACTCCCCGGACGAGTCCGATGAGTCCGATGAGGAGGAACAGGCGCTCAGGGCCAGCGCGGCGGCGGCTCCGGCACCGGCCAGTCGCAGCATCCGCCGGGTCCGGCGCACGGAACGGGTCATCACGGATCGACTCCTCGGTTCTTGGACAACGGTCGCGCCCTGGCACGTCCGTTGATCGGCCGTGCGGCGATGATACTGCCGCATCTACGAGGCAGAAGTCTCCTGTCGCTTCGCATGAGCCGGGAGTACGGGGTTTGTAGCTTGCATGTGCGTTCGTACGGCGTGGGTGTCGGCGGCGTGGCCGGGGCGGTGGTGGCAGGGGAGTGGCCCCGGTGCTCGGGCCGGTCAGACGCGGTCGATGTGCACGTTCGTCGACTTCACGCGCGCGGTGGCCTCCATGCCGACCTCCAGGCCCAGTTCCTCCACGGCTTCCCGGGTCAGCAGCGAGACCAGCCGGTGCGGGCCCGCCTGGATCTCCACCTGGGCGGCGACGTCGCCGAGCTTGATCGCGGTGACGATGCCGGGGAAGGCGTTGCGGACGGAGGTGTACGAGGCCTCTTCCTCGCCGCTGTCACCCTTGGCGAGTTCGACGGAGAACGCGGCGAGGTCCCTGCCGTCGATGAGCCGGCGCCCGGACTCGTCGCGGTGGGTGGCCACCCGGCCGGCGTCGGCCCAGCGGCGGGCGGTGTCGGGGCTGACGCCGAGCAGCCGCGCGGCCTGGCCGATCGTGTAGGACTGCATGCCGGTCACGATAGGGGCAAGCGCCGGGAAGCGTGTGTTCGGGGCCGACCGCAGGGGTATAACGCGATATAGCGGATGCCGGGGGGCATGCCGTGCGGGCCCGATGGCCGACTCAGCCGGTGTGTACCCGCGGGCGGCGTTCCCGGTCCGGTTCCGCCACGCGCAGCACCTCACGGGTGACCGGGGCGACCTCGCCCTGGCCGAAGAGGAAGAAACGGAGGAAGTTGGCGAACGGATTGCCCTCGGTCCACTCGAAGTAGATGTGCGGGGTGCGGCCCGTGGCGTCCCGGACGTGCAGCAGCAGCGCGGCGAGGGCGTTCGGGATGGAGGAGGACTCCAGCGTCAGCACCCGGTAGCGGTCGTGCAGCACCTCGCCGCGCACGGCCAGCCCCGCCTCGAACTCGGACGGGTCGGTGACCGTGACCTCGACGAAGACGAAGTCCTCCTGCTCCGGCATGTCGTTGTCGGCCCTGATCTGCTCGGCCTTGTCCCGGTACTCGGCCTGGTCCCGCCGCCCCGGCTTGTTGGCGATGAAACGGATGCGCCGGTGGGCCATGTCCCGGACGAACCGCTCCGCCATCGGGTCGAGCGTCACGTGGGTCACGCGCAGCTCGAAGGCGCGGGCCAGCCGGGACAGCAGCGATATCAGCATGATCCCGACGATGAAGCAGGCACCGATCTTCACACCGTCCGGACGCTCGATGACGTTCACCACGGTCGTGTAGAGGAACACCGCCGAGATCGCCCCGAACGCCAGGGTCCAGCCGCGCTGGCCCGCCTTGCGCGCGGCGATGGTCACCGCGATCGCGGCGGAGCTGATCAGCACCAGCACACCGGTGGCGTAGGCGCCGCCCTGCTTGTCGACGTTGGCGTCGAAGATCCACGTCACCAGGAAGGCGACCAGGGTGAAGACGACGACCATCGGGCGTACCGCCCGGGCCCAGTGCGGGGCCATGCCGTAGCGGGGCAGGTAGCGCGGCATCAGGTTGAGCAGTCCGGCCATGGCGGAGGCGCCCGCGAACCACAGGATGGCGATCGTCGAGACGTCGTACACCGTGCCGAAGGCGTTGCCGAGGTACTCGTGCGCGAGATAGGCGAGCGCGCGGCCGTTGGCGTCGCCGCCCGGCTTGAACTCCCGCTCCGGGATGAGCAGCGTCGTGATGAAGCTGGTGGTGATCAGGAAGCAGCTCATCACCAGCGCGGCGGTGGTCAGCAGCTTCTTGGTGTCCCGGATCCGGCCGGCCGGCCGCTCGTCGGTGTCACCCGGGTCGCCCTGGACGTGCGGCATGACGGCGACGCCGGTCTCGAAGCCGGACAGGCCGAGGGCGAGTTTCGGGAAGACGATCAGCGCCACGCCGATCATCACGAAGACGTTGCCGTGCTCCTCGGTCAGGGCACCGCTCCAGTCGGTGATCACATGCCCGGCGGTGACGACGTGCCACAGGCCGGTGATCACGACGACGAGGTTGAGCAGGAGATAGACGCCGACCAGGGCGACGGCGACGCCGATGGCCTCCAGGAAGCCCTTGAGGAACACCGCGCCGAGCAGCGCCACCAGGAACAGGGTGATCAGCATCTGCTTGCCCTGGAGGGCTTGCGTCAGATGCGGGTTCTCCACCAGGTGGGTGGAGGCGTCGGCGGCCGAGAGCGTGATGGTGATCAGGAAGTCGGTCGCCGCGAAGCCCAGCAGGGTGAGGACGAACAGCTTGCCCTTCCAGAAGGAGAGCAGCCGCTCCAGCATCGCGATGGACCCCTCGCCGCGCGGGCTCTCCTCGGCCACGCGCCGGTAGACCGGCAGGGCGCCGGCCAGCGTGACGACGACCAGCACGATGGTGGCCACCGGGGACAGCAGGCCGGCCGCCAGGGCCGCGATGCCCGGCTGGTAACCGAGGGTGGAGAAGTAGTCGACGCCGGTCAGACACATCACCCGCCACCAGCGCTGGCCCTTGTGGGCGGGCTCCGGCTCGGCGTGCGGGCCCGGATGCTGCTTGGCCAGGTCGGACAGCCCCTCCAGCATCCAGGCGCGCAGGCGGCCGGTACTGGGAGGGCGTTCGGTCGTGGCCATCGCTGTGCTCCTGACGTACGGCGGCTCTTTCCGGCCATTACCCGGACGGCGGCACCAGCGTATGCAGAGAGTGACGTTCGGGCCTGCGGATCGTCGGGCCGACGGCGTCAAGCTTGCGTTAAGAATGGCCCGCGAACGCCGGGGCGCATGAAGAAGGGGAGGCCGGGGCCGGTACGCCCGAGCCGGCGCCGAGTGGGTGACCTGAGGCCGGGGCCGCCCGAGGCGACTGGGCGACGGCCACCGAGTGTCATGGCGTACGAAGGGTGTACGAGGGGCGTACGCGGGCTGGGGCGCGCCGGGTGTCATGGCCTACGGGGGCCGGGGCGCGCCTGGTGGGTGAGGCTGGTCGGTGTCATGCGGCGTGGGGTATGGCATCCGGACCGTTGCCGGAGCGGGCGGCCGGGCCTACGGCATCCGGACGGCCGTCGGTGCGGGCGGGGCCATGGCACGCACCACCGTCACCGGAGCGGGCTCTCCAGTCCTGTGGTGTTTGAGGTTCCCGTGGTTCTGGAGGCCGATGGGCGCCAGGCCCGCGATGCCCGCAGCCGCCGCTGCCCGGACCGGAAGCCGCTACTCCATGCCCGACGCGCGGAACACACCCAGCGCGGTCTCGCGGTTCACACGGCGGGCGAGGGTGTGCAGGGCGGTCGTACCGGTCAGCAGGATGCCGGCGGTCTCGGCGCGCCGGGCACCCTCGTCGAGCCGGTACCACAGGTCCGGGTTGCGGACCAGTACCTCGGGGTCGATCTCGACCCGGTGGCCCAGGGCGTCGCGCAGCACCAGCCGGCGGCTGACGCCGTCCAGCGGGCGTACCGCGATCAGCAGATCCGTACGGACCCGGCGGGTGCGCCCCAGGCGGCGGGAGGCCAGCCAGCCCTGGCCGGCCGACACGCGCGCCGGGTACAGGACGAGGAACAGCAGCAGGGCCGTCACCAGCCACAGGACACCGCGCCACCAGGTCAGCGAGCCGGCCGCCCCGTCCAGACACAGCGACAGCCCGAGCAGCGCGGTGGCGTAGCGGACCGCGCCGCGTACCTCCCCGGCCCAGTCGCGGTCGTACGCCACGGCAGCGGTGCCGGACAGGTGCCGGCCGATCGCCAGGGGGCGGGTGTCGTCGCGGTGCTCCATGGGGAAAACGGTAGACCCGCGGGCGGCCCGCAGTGCCCTGCGTTGACGGCGCCCTGACGGCCGGACGGCCTTTCTTGACGGGTCCGTATCGCCGGGGCCCGGCGCGGCTCGGCCCCGGACGCGCGCGGTCGAACATGACACCGGTCCGGCTCAGGGCGGGCCCGAAGGCACCTGGGCTGGGACCCGGTGCGGCACGAGCGGGGTGCCCGCCTGCTGAGGCCCGTTGTCTCCAACCCATCCCCGGACCGGGGCTCCGGCCAGCCGGACGGCGCCGGGGCTCCCGCGAGGAGTGTCCCGGCATGCGTCGGGGCCGGTGCGCACGGGTGTGTGCGGCCGGCCCCTGGGTTGCCGTGCCTGCTCAGGCGGCGGTCATCACCTGCTCCGCTCCGAGCGGGCGGTGCGGGGCGATGATGCGGCCGTCGGGCAGCAGCTCACCGGTGTCCTCGAAGAGCAGGACGCCGTTGCACAGCAGGCTCCAGCCCTGCTCCGGGTGGTGCGCCACGAGGCGGGCGGACTCCCGGTCGGCGGATTCGGCTGGCGGGCACGGCGGCTGGTGCTGGCACATGGGCGGGATCTTTCGCTCTGTCGTGATCATGTCCGTCCCCCGTGATGAAAGAGTCGGTCTGTACATCCAGTGTTCTCTCCTGCGTCTCATTCCGCAGGGTTTTCCCACCACCGCTTCTCACAGGTTCATGACGCGTCACCCGCGCGGGCGGTTCAGCCCAACCCCACGGTCACTTCGGGTGGTTTGCAGTGGCCGGAAGGGACTAGTTCACGTCGGCGGGGATGCCCGGAGCGCCCGCACCCGGGCTCTGGCCACGGCCGCACCAGGGCTCCGGGCACGGCCGCGGCCGGGCTCCGGAAACAGCTCTACCCCGCTTCCCGGGCGGGAAGCGGGGTAGGCGGGTGTCGGTCAGGCGGCGGGTGAGCCGAGCGCGGTCGGGCCGAGCAGCGGGAGAGGAGTCGCCCGCTGGGTCAGGACCGGAAGCAACTCGGCGACACGGAAGGGACGGTGGGCCGGAATGCCGGGCGGGGCCGGGGCCAGCGGGACGAGCAGATCGGTGGCGGCCGGATGGCCCTCGGTGCCGTCGCCGGAGTGGTCGCCGTGCAGCCACAGGGTGAGCATGTACAGGCCGGGAACGGACAACAGTCTCGGCTGGTACGGGAGTTGGAGCGCATCGGCCTGCTTCAGGGCGCGTTCGGTGGAGGCGATGTACGGGCCTTCGAAGAAGTGCGAGAAGGCCCAGCCGTCGGGGGTGAGCATGGTGTCGGCCGCGGCCACCGCGCGATCGCCGCACCGGATCAGGAAGCGCCAGCCGGCCAGCCGGGTCGCGGACAGGCCTTGTTCGGAGATGCGGTCCCACACATGGACCGGCAACGGGAGTTCGGGGGTCGCGGGCCCCTGCGCGGCGCGCAGGGAAGGGGTGCGCGCCTCACGGACCGCGGTGGGAGAGCCGAGGGCGGTGAGGACGGAGCGCAGGGCGGGCGCGGGGGCAGGGGGAAGGTGCAGCGGCATGTGGGTCGCCTCTCATTCGACAGGCGCGGCGGCGCGAGGAGGGGGTGGGGCGGACGGCGCTGTCTGCTCACGGAAGGCCGGAGAGGTGGGGCCCGGGTCGGGTGTGAACGAGGGTGTGGCTCGGCCCGCCCCCCGTCAACCGGGACGGCGGTAACGCCTCGGCAACCAGGACCGAGGGTGCCACCTCTGCCGTGCGCACGAAGTTTATACGACGTTTGTTCGGCCGATGTTTCGGCTATCCGACTTCGGTTCCGGAGGCAAGAATGAATTAGGTCGTCGATTTGCCGAACTCATCCCGGTTTCCGGGCCGGCCGGTCACCGCTGACCTCGCATTACGCATCGGTAGCGGTCGGCCGGATGTCGTCGGCGTTTTTCACGAGGAGTTCGGGGCACCCGAGGGTGCACCCTGCGGCATGCCTCGTGAATGTGCCGCCGGGAACATTCCGACAGAGTAACCGGCGGCGGGCCGGGACAGGACGTTATCGATCGCTTCGGCTGGGCATCATCCCCCCTGACCGGGAGCCTGGCGGCCGGAGCGCCGGCCCGCCCATCCGAGGAGGGACACTTCGATGGGGGAAAAGGTCGCGGCGGGGCAGTTCGACCTGTCCGATCGCCAGCGCTATCGCGAAAAGCTCCAGAAGTGTCTGACGGGACTGGAGCGATTGCTGCGGGAGAAGCGATTCGACCGCCCCAAGAATCTCATGGGGGTGGAGATAGAATTGAATCTCGCCGGGCCCGACGGTATGCCGAAAATGTTGAACGGTGAGGTACTGGAACGCATAGCGAGCCGTGATTTCCAAACAGAACTCGCCATGTTCAACCTTGAAGTGAACATAGCGCCCCACCGGCTGGGCGGGCGGGTGTTCGACCGGCTCGCCGAGGAACTGCGCACCTCGCTCGCCTACGCCGACCGCAAGGCCGGCGAGGTGGACGCCGGCATCGTGATGATCGGCATCCTGCCCACCCTCGACCGGGACGACCTGGTCTCCTCCAACCTCTCCGAGGTCGACCGCTACACCCTCCTCAACGACCAGATCGTCGCCGCCCGCGGCGAGGACTTCCGGCTCGACATCGACGGCGTGGAACACCTCGTCTGCACGTCCAAGTCGATCGTGCCCGAGGCCGCGTGCACCTCGGTGCAGCTGCACCTCCAGGTCACCCCGGCCCGGTTCGCGGACGTGTGGAACGCGGCCCAGGCGGCGAGCGCCGCGCAGATCGCCATGGGCGCCAACTCGCCGTTCCTCTTCGGGCACGAACTGTGGCGCGAGTCCCGGCCCCCGCTGTTCCAGCAGTCCACCGACACCCGGCCGCCCGAGTTGCAGGCACAGGGCGTCCGGCCGCGGACCTGGTTCGGCGAGCGATGGATCTCCTCGGCGTACGACCTGTTCGAGGAGAACCTGCGTTACTTCCCGGCGCTGCTGCCGATCTGCGACGACGAGGAACCGCTGGAGATCATCGAGGCCGGCGGAGTGCCCCGGCTCGGCGAACTCGTGCTGCACAACGGCACGGTCTACCGCTGGAACCGGCCGGTGTACGGCATCGCGGACGGCCTGCCGCATCTGCGCGTGGAGAACCGGGTGCTGCCCGCCGGGCCGACCATCACCGACGTCATCGCCAACGCGGCCTTCTACTACGGCCTGGTCCGGGCGCTCGCCGAGGAGTCCCGGCCGGTGTGGACACGGCTGCCGTTCGCCGCGGCCGAGGCGAACTTCGACGCGGCCTGCCGGTACGGGATCGACGCCCGCTTCGTCTGGCCCCGGCGGGGACGCTACGGCGGCACGGGCGAGGTCGACGCGGTGACACTGGTCCGCGACGAGTTGCTGCCGCTCGCCGCGGCCGGGCTGGACGCGTGGGGCGTGGAGGCCGCCGACCGGGACCTCTACCTGGGCGTGATCGAGGAACGCTGCCGCCGCCGGGTCAACGGGGCGTCCTGGCAGGCGGCCACCTTCCACCGGGCGCTGGAGAGGGGCCTGTCCCGCGAGGCGGCCCTGGCGGCGACGACCCGCCGGTACGCCGAGCTGATGCACGGCGGGGAACCGGTCCACACCTGGCCGGTGGGCTTGCCGGAGCCGGTACCGCTGGGGTGAGGGCAGGACGCGAGACGCACAAGAAGGAAGAGGCACACGGAAAGCGCACGCGTTCGGGCACGGGCTGGTGTGCGGGGCCAGGGTGCGCTTCTGCGATCCTTGCCAGGCGAAGGTGGGCCACGGGCCCATGAGCCGGCTGGAGGCGGGAGTGCAGGTGGAGGCTGACACGGTGGCCGATTCCCCGGCGCGGGCACGCGACCCGCGGCGGACGCTGCGGGACGAGACGCTGCTCGTGCTGGCGCTCTCCCTCGGGGCGAGCGGGGTGTCCGCGCTGATCAGCTTCATCGGCTCGGTCACCAAACCGGGCGGCCTCAAGGACCAGGCGGCCACCCTCAACGCCTCCGCCGCGCCGGGCCGCCCCTGGCTGGACCTGGCCTGGCAGCTCTTCGGCATCGCCACCGCGCTGGTCCCCGTGGCCCTCGTCGCCCACCTGCTGCTGCGCGAGGGCGCGAGCCTGCGCGTCCTCGGGTTCGACCGCACCCGCCCCTGGCCCGACCTGGCCAGGGGCGCCGGGGTCGCGGCCGTCATCGGCAGCACCGGCATCGCCTTCTACCTGGCCGCCCGCGGCCTCGGCTTCAACCTCACCGTCGTACCCGAGGCACTGCCGGACGTCTGGTGGAAGTACCCGGTGCTCATCCTGTCGGCGGTGCAGAACGCGGTCCTCGAAGAGGTCATCGTCGTCGGCTATCTGCTGCGCAGGCTGGGCCAGTTGGGCTGGGGCCCGGGCGCCGCCCTGCTGGCCGGCGCGGTCCTGCGCGGCTCGTACCACCTCTACCAGGGCATCGGCGGCTTCCTCGGCAACGTGGCCATGGGCGTGGTGTTCGTCTGGCTGTACCGCCGCTGGGGGCGCGTCGGCCCGCTGGTCGTCGCGCACTCCCTGCTCGACATCGGGGCGTTCGTCGGCTACGCCCTCCTCGCGGGCAAGGTGGGCTGGCTGCCGACGGCCTGACCGCGCGGGCCGCCGGCGAAGCCGCTCAGGCGCGCAGGTCGCCCTCGATGACCGTCACCGCGCGGCCGGTGAGCAACGTCCGCGCACCGCGCAGTCCGGTACGGACCAGTCCGGTACGGCGGGAGGCCTGGAGCCCGGTGAGGTCGTCACTGCCGAGCCGGGGCGACCAGTACGGGGCGAGCGCGGTGTGGGCGCTGCCGGTCACCGGGTCCTCGTCGATGCCGACGTTGGGGAAGAAGCAGCGGGAGACGTAGTCGTAGCCGCGGGCGGCATCCTCGGCGCGGGCCGTGGCGATCAGGCCGCGCGCGGAGTAGGCGCCGAGGGCCTTGTGGTCGGGGGAGAGCCCGAGGACGGTCTTCTCGTCGGCCAGTTCCACCAGCAGGTCGCCGACGTCGGGCCCGGTGTCGAAGGCGGCGAGCGGCTGCGCGCCGAGCGCCTCGGCGACCCCGGCCGGCACTTCGGCTTGGGTGAGCGGGGCGGTCGGGAAGTCCAGGGTGAGCGAGCCGTCCGCGCCGGGGGTGGCGATCAGCACGCCACTGCGGGTGGCGAACCGCACCGGACCTTCGTGGGCGCCGGTGGTGTGCAGGACGTGAGCCATCGCGAGGGTGGCGTGCCCGCACATGGCGACCTCGGTGACGGGGGTGAACCAGCGCAACGCCCAGTCGGCGTCACCGCCTTCGGGCAGTGGGTGGGCGAACGCCGTCTCCGCGTGGTTCACCTCCATGGCGACGTTCTGGAGCCAGTCGTCGTCCGGGAAGACATCGTCCAGGAGCAGGACTCCGGCCGGGTTGCCGGTGAACGGGCGGTCGGTGAAAGCGTCCACGATTCGAATGCGCATGACGCCGACGCTAGCGGCTGCGACGGGACTGGGACCAAGGCCAATTCGTGACGGCCGGACTGGTTGTCCGGTCCGCGGCGTGCCGGTGTGTGCGTCCGGTGCGGTGCGGTGCGGTGCGGAGCCGGCCGGGAAGAGGCTTGGCCGGCCGCTGGGAAGACCCACGACGGCGGTCGGCGCTGGTGCGGCACCGGACTCGATGAAGGGTCCGACCGGGCGACGTACCCGCGCATTCGGGGCGGTCCCGGCGCCTGGCCAGGCGGTCACCGGTCAGGGCCGCCTCGGGCCGGTGCGGGTCAGTCCGTCGTCGTAGGGCCTACGAGTCCGAGGGGCCGGCGTCCTCGGCCGCCCTGGCCGTCACCGCCTCCGGCAGCGGCCGGCCGCCGACCTGCACCGCCCGCCGCCGGTCCGGCCGCAGGTCTCGGGCCGACGCCGCGTCGAGCAGGGCCCGTACGCCGGTTCGTGCGGGTTCAGGGAGTCGCCCCGTCCGTATCCCACGTCCCTTCGAGCCCATGCGGAACCGCCGGGGACGTACCGGCCCGGGCCGCCGGCGAGGACGATGCGCAGTGAACCGCCGGTGCCGGCCGGCCTGCGGGTACAGCGCGAGGACCTGGCGGCAGTCCGTGGCCCGGCCCCCGTCCGGCCAGAGGCCGCAACCGTGCTCAGTCCAGGGTGACTCGGTAGACAGTGGACTCTCTCCGTCGAAAACCAGTCCGCTCATACAAGCGGTTCGCGGCCTCTCGCGAAGGGCGGGAGGTGAGGTCGACGGTTCGAGCCCCTGCGGCCGCGGCCAGTCCGAGGGCCTTGTCGATCAGGACCTTGCCGACCCCGTGGCCACGGGCGGCGGCATCGACCACTACGTCCTCGACGTGAGCCCGCAGGCCGGTCGGCAAGGGTGACATCACCAGCGTCAACGTCCCGACGATCACGCCCTCGACACGGGCCACCAGCAACGTGTTGGTGCTGGCACCCGTCAATCTCCCCACTGCTTCATGGTCCAGGGGTTTGGCCTTGGACGACAGCTGCGGAAGGAGACGAGCGAACGCCTCCACCACTTCATCGGTCGCCTCGTGAACGACCTCGGTCTCAACGCTCATGCGCAGGAACCTACCGGCCCAAGGAAGTTGCCGATCAGAAGTCGGCGACCGTCTCGGACCGGATGATCTGAGACGTGGCAATCGATCACCGATTACTGACACAGGGCGCTTGGTGAGTGGGGATTGGACCGGATCAGTTCGCGGAGTGGCCGGCGTTCCGGGACCCGGCGGCCGTGGTCGAGGCCGTGGCTTCGTGGGCTGCGAGTTCCGCGGGGGTCCCGGCGAAAGCGGGTCCAGCGTTCGGAGGGAGGCGCTCGATCACCATCGCGATGGCCTCCTGCGGGGTCGCGGCCGGCCCGACGGTCTCGCTGCGCAGCGGGCCGGAGACCCAGTAGCCGTCGTCTACCGCGGGCTGGACGTAAGGAATGTCCCATGTCCATGGCGGCTCTGTGCAGCGGCTGAAGTGCAACTCTCCCATTCCGGTCCACGGGAACAGCCGGCGTAGGCGGGGTTCGGCATAGGCGGCTTCGAGCAACTCCGGACGCACGCGCCCATCGTCGCGGACCTTCTGCCAACCTGCTTCGACCAGTTCCTGACCCGATGGTGTCGTGTCCATGGGGTCCATCGTCCCCGCGCCAAGCCTTCTGGCGGCAGGCATGGGATCTGGCGGCAGGCCTGGGAACGGCTCAGGGCCTGCCGACCGAGGATGCCGGGAGGTGGCACGGCCGCGCCGCATTCCGCGCAGCGCTTGGGCCCCCAGGATGGTCGGGAAGGTGTCGGTGTCCCGTCCGGTGATGACGGCCAGGCGGCCGCCCGGCGGAACCGGTGAACCGGCTCGGCCTCCTCGTACCGGTGGTCAGAGTTCAAGGACGACCGAACGGGATTCGTGGTCACAGGAACTCCGGGGTGACGTGTGGCAGGGAACCTTGACCGTTGGCCATCGAAGGTCAACCACTGCCCCGTTCGTGTCGACGAAGATTGACCGCCCAGGTCATGTGCTGCGTACCGCCGTGATCGCCGGTGGCTTCGGAGCGGGGCAGGGCGCCGAGGCGGACTCGCCGGGCCTGCTGTCGGCAGAGGGACTCAGCGCAGCCGTCGGGCACGCAGCACCAGGTCGTCAGTATGGTGGGCGCCGGCGCCACCGTCGGGTGCCACGCGTGGTCGCTGCTCGTTCACCTCCACCTCCCAGTCGTCGGTGAGCAGGGCGGCGACCATCGAGGGCCAGACGTAGTCAGCCGGGTCGAAGCCGCTGTCGTGCGCCTGCTGAGTGTCCATCCCCGCGTGGTGTACGAGCAGCAGCACGCCGCCGGGCGCGACGGCCGCGAGCAGCGCTCGCTCGGCTGCGGCCTCGGGGGTGCGCAGCAGGGCTGGATACTGCGCGGAGACCAAGTCGAAGGAGGCCGGCGGGAGCGCCGCCTCCGTCAGCGCGGCGTGTACCCAGCGAACGGTGACGCCTGCGTCCCGCGCGTGCCCGGCCGCCCGCTCCAGTGCCACACCCGAGACATCGAGCGCGGTCACGTCCCAGCCGCCGCGCGCGAGCCAGACGGCGTCCGCGCCCTCGCCGCAGCCGACGTCGAGCACCCGCCCGGGCGTGAGCCCGGCGACCTCGGCCACGAGCGCACCGTTGGGCCGGCCGCTCCACAACTGTTGTCGGTCGGCGTATCGGTTGTCCCACTCCGCCCGCACCGCGGGGTCTCCGACGTATCCGTCGCCAGGCAGGGAAGTGTCAGACGCGGGCGATCCCGCTGTGGTGTTGTCGGTCACGGGCCCAACGTCACCCATCGCGGCCCGGTCACGCCACTCGCGTTGCCGCTCCGGCAAAACGGCGTCCCAAACCGTCGCCAACCGGCCTTCGGTGGCAATCGGGCAAGGTTCGCTTCCAGAGGTCACAGGTCACAGGTCACAGGTCACTGGGTGAGGTGCCGCATGGGTGTTGGCGTATTCGCTGTTCCGATATATCGTTGAAGTGTCGCGAATGCTCGCGACGTGTACGCGACTGATCAGCGATGGGATGGAGTGATCGCGATGCGTGGTCATGGATTCGAGCGTGGGCACCGGCATGAGGGGGCCGGACGGTGGGGCGTCGGCGGTTTCGAGGGGCGGCGGGGTGCCTTCGGGCCGTTCGGGCCGGGGGGACCGGGGGGACCGTTCGGGCCGGGTGGGCCCGGGTTCGGGGCCGGTCCCTGGGGGCCGCGGGGGCGTGGCGGTCCGCGGGGGCGGGCGCGGCGCGGTGATGTGCGCGCCTCGCTCCTGGCCCTGCTCAAGGAGCGGCCCATGCACGGCTACGAGATGATCCAGGAGATCGCCGAACGCAGCGGCGGCGCCTGGAAGCCCAGCCCCGGCTCGGTCTACCCCACCCTCCAACTGCTGGAGGACGAGGGGCTGATCGCCAGCCAGAGCGAGGGCGGGAAAAAGCTGTTCGCGCTCACCGAGAGCGGACGCGCCGCCGCCGAGGAGGGTCCCGACGCCCCCTGGGAGGAGGCCTCGCGCGGGGTCGACTGGGAAGCCCTCGGTGAGATCCGTCAGGCCGGCTTCGGTCTGATGGAGGCCTTCGGTCAGGTCTGGAAGACCGGCAGCAAGGAGCAGCGGGAGAAGGCGCTGACTGTCATCAACGACGCCCGCAAGAAGCTGTATCTGATCCTCGCCGACGAGCACTGAGGAGCGTACGACGACCGGCCAGGGGTGGGCGTGTGCCGACCGGACGCAGCCGGTTCGTACGGCGGTCGGTACCGGCTGGTTCGTACGGCGGTCGGTGCCGGCTGGTTCGTGCGGTTCGGCTGGTGGTCCCGGCCGGGCGGGGTTCTCGCTCAGCTCACCAGGTCGCCCAGCCTGCGCAGGGACTCGGTCAGTGCGGTCGTCGCCGAGTCCTTGAGCCTGGCCGCCATCAGGGTCACGGCGGCGCCGGTGAACTCGCCGTCGATCCGGACCGTCGTGGCGTCCCCGTCCGGGGTCAGCGTGTAGCGGGTGGCGACGGTCACCGCCATCGGGCCCTTGCCACGGATGGCGAGGACCCGGGCCGGCTCCAGTTCCTCGATGGTCCAGTCGACCTCCGCCGGAAAACCCATCAGCTTCATGTTCTCCCGGAACGTCCCGCCCACGGCCAGGTCCGCGGGGCCGCCCTGCGGGAAGCCGGTGTGGGTCGCGTTCCACGCCCCGTACGACGGCCAGTCGGTGAGCCGGGCCCACACCTTCCCGGCCGGCGCCTGGATGCGTGCCTCCGCGCTGACTTCGGCCATGCGACCACCCCTTCGGATCGGGCGTACCGGGCTACGGTGTCGCGGAACGTAGTCGCAGAAGCGCGAACATTCAATACTGACGAACCGTCAGGCACGCCCCGGGCGCGCCACCCGGACGGCAAGGCGGCGCGCGCGGAGTCGCCCCACATCGGCCGGATCTCCTCCGTGAGGATGAGATCCAGGCCGGTGATGTCCACTCCGCGTGGGACGCGAAAATGGTTCCTGTCGCGGATGTCCCGTCCCGTTGGGGCTGATGAGGTAGGGGATGTGCAACCCCGTACAGCCGACCGGACCGCCCCCGACCAAGCGGTTCCGCACCAGGACGGCGCTGCCGGGCTCGACGCGGAGCTGGCGGCGGTGGTCGCCGGTGCCCGAAGGAGGGCCGTCCGGGACGGGGACCGGCAGACCGATACCGCCCATCTGCTCCACACCCTGCTGGAACACGACCCCGAGGTCCGTGCCGCCGTGGGTGAACCGCGGCGGCTCGCCCGGCTCCTCGGCTATCTCGTGCAGCGCAGCATCGGCTACGGTCTGCGCTGGCGGGCCGATGTCGAGGACTCCGGCGCGCTCCCCGTCGTAGCCGCTCCGGCCGGTCGTTCCGGGCAGCCGCCCGCCGATGCCACGGGCGGGAACGCCGACGGCAGGGGCCGGGACACCGACGCCACCGGCCGGGACACCTGCGGCGTGGGCCGGTACGTCGACATCACGGGCCGGGACGCCGGCCGCTGGTCGCCCGCCGCTGCCGCCGCGCTCGTCGACGCCCGCGTCCGCGCCCGGCGCCGCAACGCCCACCGCGTCGCCGGTACCGATCTGCTCGCGGCGCTCGCCGCCGACCCGGCGTCCCGGGCCGTGGAGGTGCTCGAACGCGCCGGCATCGCGGCTCACGACCTGATCGCACGGATCGAGGCCGGGGCCGGGACCCGCGCCGACGACGGGCGGGCGGACGGCGAACCGTCGGAACCGTCCAGCGGCTGAAGCCCCGGACCATCCACCGATTGAGCCCCCGGACCGTCCACCGGCTGAAGCCCCGGAGCACCCACCGGCCGCCCCCCGGACCGCCCCCCGGACCACCCACCGGCTGCCCCCCCCGGACCACCCACCGGCTGCCCCCCCGGACCACCCACCGGCCGGCCCTCCCGGACCGCCCACCGGCTGCCCCCGGACCGTCCACCCGCTGAGACAGGTGTCAACCGGGATGACGCTCCTGTCGGCGCCTGTCATCATGTGCCGGTGCATACGTCTGTGAGCAGTCAGGACAGTCCCGGCAGGGGAGCCGGGCTCGGCCTCGCACTCGCCTCCGCGCTGGCCTTCGGCGGGTCCGGCGTGGCCGCGAAGCCGCTGATCGAGGCGGGCCTCGACCCGCTGCACGTGGTGTGGCTGCGGGTGGCGGGCGCCGCCCTGGTGATGCTGCCGGTCGCCGTGCGGCACCGCGCCCTGCCGCGCCGCCGGCCCGCGCTGCTCGCCGGGTTCGGGCTGCTCGCCGTCGCCGGAGTCCAGGCCTGCTACTTCGCCGCGCTCTCCCGTATCCCGGTCGGCGTCGCGCTGCTCATCGAGTACCTGGCGCCCGCCCTGGTGCTGGGCTGGGTGCGGTTCGTGCAGCGGCGGCCCGTCACCCGCGCCGCCGCGCTCGGCGTGGTCCTCGCGGCCGGCGGCCTCGCCTGCGTGGTGGAGGTCTGGTCCGGGCTGAGCTTCGACGCGCTCGGCCTGGTGCTCGCCCTCGGCGCCGCCTGCTGCCAGGTCGGCTACTTCATCCTCGCCGACCAGGGCAGCGACGCGGGCGGGACGGCACCGGACCCGCTCGGGGTCATCGCCTACGGGTTGCTCGTCGGCGCCGCCGTGCTGACGGCGGTGGCCCGGCCCTGGAGCATGGACTGGTCGGTGCTGGGCGGCTCCGCCGACCTGAACGGCACCGCCGTACCGGCCGCCGTCCTGCTCGCCTGGATCGTGCTCGTCGCCACGGTGATCGCCTACGTCACCGGGGTGCTGTCCGTGCGCCGGCTGTCGCCGCAGGTCGCCGGGGTCGTCGCCTGCCTGGAGGCGGTCATCGCGACCGTGCTGGCCTGGGTGCTGCTCGGCGAGCACCTCTCCGCGCCGCAGGTCGCGGGTGGCGCGGTCGTCCTGGTCGGCGCCTTCATCGCCCAGTCCGCAGGGCCCGGCAAGGACACTCCCGAGCCGGTCGCCGCCGGTGGCGCGGAAACGGAGTTGTCGGCGCGGGGCACCGCGGCCTAGAGTCCCGATCATGCAGCAGAACGCACTCGTCCTTCCGCCCCCGGCCGCCTGAGGCGGGCCTCCGGGCACTCGCCCGACGCGTGCGCGCGCCGGGCTGGACGGTGCTGCCCGCAGATGAAGCAGGCGCGTCCCGCCGAGCCGGGACGCCTTCGGACTTCCGCGCTGTCATGCGCGCTTCTGCGGAGAGATTCTGTTGTCGAACACTTCCTCCGGCCTGCCCGTCGGGCGTGGCCTGCTCTACCTGATCATCACCGGTGCCGCCTGGGGCACCGCGGGCGCCGCCGGCTCGCTGGTCTACCGGACCAGCGACCTGGGCGCCTTCGCCCTCTCCTTCTGGCGCTGCGCGCTGGGGCTCGCCCTGCTGCTGGCCGGCCGCCTGCTGCGCCCGCGCGCCGGCCGCACCGCCCCCGCCCGGCCGACGCGCCGCGCGGTCACGAGGGTCCTGGCCACCGGAGTCGCCCTCGCCGTGTTCCAGACCGCGTACTTCGCGGCGGTGGCGTCGACCGGGCTGGCCGTGGCCACCGTCGTGACCCTCGGCGCGGGTCCCGTGCTGATAGCGCTCGGCGCCCGGCTGCTGCTCGGCGAGAGGCTGGGCGTGGGCGGTGCCGCGGCCGTCGCGGGCGCGCTCGCCGGGCTGGCCGTGCTCACCCTGGGCGGCTCGGCCGCGACCGTCCGGCCGGCCGGGGTGCTGCTCGCCGTGGTCTCGGCGGCGGGCTACGGCGCCATGACCCTGCTCACCCGCTGGTGGGGGAGGGACGGGGGCGGCGACACCGCGGGCACCACGGAAGGCGCCTTCGCCGTGACCAGCCTGTGCCTGCTGCCGTTCACCGTCCAGGAGGGGCTGCTGCCGCACACCGCCCATCCGGTCCGGCTGTTGTGCCTGCTGCTCTACATCGCCGCCGTGCCGACGGCCCTCGCCTACGCGTTCTACTTCGCGGGAGCCGCGGTCGTCCGGTCCGCCACCGTCTCCGTGATCATGCTGCTGGAGCCGGTGACCGCTGCCGTACTCGCCGTGCTCCTGCTCGGCGAACGGCTCACGGCGGCCACGGCGGCCGGCACCCTGCTGATGCTCGGCGCCGTGGCGGGCCTGGCCGTGAGCGAGGCCCGCGCGTCCGACCGCCCGGAGCCAACGGTGGTGTGACCGGTTGCCCGGTCGTCCGTCCGTGGGCGGCCGACTCCGGCCGCCTGTCCGGAGCCGGCCGTGGTGTGACCGGTGGCCACCCGGGGCCGCCCGCCCCGGGCCGTCTGCCCGGCGGGCCGTCCGCCCCCGGGCGGGCCGTCACCGCCCCAGCGCCGCCAGATAGTCCGGCAGCCCGATGCCGGGGGTCAGGTCGCCGTTGGGAACGGGGGCCTCGTAGCCCTTGCGGAGCGGGACGACGCCGGCCCAGTGCGGCAGGGCGAGGTCCTCGGGCTCGTCGTTGGCGCCGCCAGTGCGGACCTTGGCCGAGACCTCCTCCAGGTCCAGGCGGATCACCGCGGTGGCGGCCAGTTCCTTCTTGCTCGCGGGCCGGGAGTCGGCGGCCCGGCCCGGTACGACGTGGTCGACCAGCGCGTCCAGGGCCAGCCGCCGCTCCTCCGGGTCGGTGACCTCGTGCGCGATGCCGTGCACCACGACCGAGCGGTAGTTGATCGAGTGGTGGAAGGCGGAGCGGGCCAGCACCAGCCCGTCGACGTGGGTGACCGTCAGGCACACCGGCAGGCCCGGGTCGGCCTGGCCGGTCATCCGCAGCGGCCGGGAGCCGGTAGAGCCGTGGACGTAGAGCCGCTCGCCGACCCGGCCGTACAGCGTCGGCAGCACCACGGGGGCGCCGTCCCGGACGAAGCCGAGGTGGCACACGTACCCCTCGTCCAGGATCGCGTGCACCAGCTCCCTGTCGTACGACGCCCGCTCCGCGGAACGCGTCGGTACGGTGCGGTCGGTCGGCGCGTAGGCGGCGGGCCGCGATTCCTCGGTGGTGCCCTGCATGGTCCCCTCCATGGCGATCTCTATTGCACTAGTGCATAATGTGCTTTGTGCTAGGAGAGTATCGGATCGAAGGGCGCGGCGCAGCCGAGATCGCGGCCAGCGTCGAACGGGCGGTCGGATCGGGCGGGCTGGAGCCGGGAGAACTCCTGCCCCCGCTCAGGGAGTTGGCGGCCCGGCTGGGGGTGAATCCGAACACGGTCGCCGCCGCCTACCGCATCCTGCGCGAACGCGGGGTGATCGAGACGGCCGGCCGCCGGGGCAGCCGGGTCCGCGCCAAGCCGGCCACCACCGGCCGGGAGGAACTGCGCGTCGAGGTGCCCCCCGGTGGCCGCGACCTGTCCACGGGCAACCCCGACCCGGCCCTGCTGCCCCGCCTGGCCCCGGCCCTCGCCGCGGCGGCCGGGCAGGGCGACCGGCGGCCCGTCCGCTACGGCGACGACCCCGTGGACCCGGACCTCGCCCGGCTCGCCCGCGCCGAACTCGACGCCGACGGCGTCCCCGCGGGCCCGCTGACCGTGACCTCCGGCTCCCTCGACGCCATCGAACGCGTCCTCACCGCCCACCTCAGGCCCGGCGACACGGTCGCCGTCGAGGACCCCGGCTGGGGCAGCCTCCTGGACCTCGTTCCCGCGCTCGGCCTGCACACGGCCCCGGTCGGCGTGGACGACGACGGACCGCGCCCGGACGACCTGCGCCGCGCCCTGGAGTCCGGGGCCCGCGCGCTCATCGTCACCGACCGGGCGCAGAACCCGACCGGCGCCTCGGTCACCGCCACACGCGCGCGTGCCCTGCGCGCGGTGCTGCGCGAGCACCCGGGGACCCTGCTCATCGAGGACGACCACGGCCACGGCATCGTCGACCTGCCGCTGCACCCCCTCGCGGGCGTCACCCGCCACTGGGCCTTCGTCCGTTCCGCCGCCAAGGCCTACGGCCCCGACCTGCGCCTCGCCGTCCTCACCGGGGACCCGGTCACCGTCGACCGGCTCCGGGGGCGCCAGCGCCTCGGCCCCGGCTGGGTGAGCCTGCTGCTACAACGCGCCGTGGCCCACCTGTGGGCGCACGGCGCGGTGGACCGGGCGGCGGTGGCCCGGTCCTACGGCGCCCGGCGGGACGCCCTGGTCGGCGCGCTGGCGGAACGCGGCGTCATCGCCCACGGCCGCAGCGGCATGAACGTCTGGGTCCCGGTCCCCGACGAGACGGGCGCCCTCGCCCGCCTGCTCCAGAGCGGCTGGGCGGTGGCCCCGGGCGCCCGCTTCCGCCTGGCCTCCCCGCAGGGCGTGCGCATCACGGTCTCCCCGCTCACGGACGCCGACATCACCGCGCTGGCCGACGCGGTGGCGGCTGCCGTACGCCCGTCCCCGGCCCGCGTCTACGGCTGAGGGGGCGGACCAAGGAGCGCGGGCGCGCGGCTGCGGCTGAGGGGGCGGACCAAGGCGCGCGGGCGCGCGGCTACGGCTGAGGGGGCCGGGGCCGAGTCTGCGGCTGAGCAGGTCCGGACCGAGGGGGCGCGGTCGGCGGGGCCCGCCCCCCGCCTCGGTCACGCGCCCTTTCCCCGCACCTGGGTCAGCGCCGCGCCCGCCAGTACGATCACCGCCCCCACCGGCGTCGTCCACCGCAGCGACTCCCCGAGGACGGCCACTCCCGCCGCCGTGGCGATGACCGGGATGAAGTACGTGACCATCTGGGCGGTGGTGGGACCGACCTCGGCCACCAGCCCGTACTGCAGCAGCACCGCCAGCCCCGTGCCCAGCGCGCCCAGCGCGGCGACGGCCAGCAGCGGAACGAGCGCGACATGCCCCGGCACGCCGGCGAACAGGGGCGTCACCACCGCGAGCTGGACCGTGGCCAGCAGCAACTGCCCACCGGTCATGGACAGATGGGAGTTGCCCGTACCGGCGAGCGTCCGCCGGACGTAGATCCAGCCCACCGGATAGCTCAGCGAGGCCAGCAGCGCCATCGCCGTGCCCGTGGCGTCCAGCCCGTGGAAGCCCTGCCAGACGCCGAGCACGGTCAGCACGCCCAGGAAGCCCAGCCCGAGCCCGGCCACGCGCACCTTGCTCGGCCGGTCCTCGGACAACGCGACCAGGGACAGGGCCATGCCCCACAGCGGGGAGGTGGCGTTGCAGATGCCGGCCAGGGTGGACGGGATCGTCAGCTCGGCGTAGGCGAAGAGGGAGAACGGCAGGGCGTTCAGCAGGAGCGCGGCGACCGCCATGTGCCCCCACAGCCGGGCCCCGCGCGGCAGCCGCTCCCGCTTCACGGCCATCGCGGCCACCAGCACCGCCGTGCCGAACACCAGCCGCCCGAGGGTGACCTGGAACGGCGCGTACCCCTCGGTGCCCACCTTGATCAGCAGGAAGCTGAAGCCCCAGATCAGGGACAGGAGGCCGAAGCGCAGCCGCCAGTCCAGGCGGGCGCGGCCCCTGGCGGAGCCGGGCCCGGGGGCGGTGGCGGGGGAGGGGGTACGGCTGCGGGCGCGGGCGCTGATCGTGCTCATGGCCACAACGATGCTGGAGACAACCTCGTAGCACAATCGAGACTTTCCACCTGGTACCTCTTAGTATCACTTACATGTTGAACCTTGAGCGCCTGCGCACCCTGGACGCACTGGCCCGGCACGGCTCGGTCAGCGCCGCCGCCGACGCGCTGCACGTGACCACGTCCGCGGTCTCCCAGCAGCTGGGCAAGCTGGAGCGGGAGGTCGGCCAGCGGCTCCTCGCCAAGAACGGCCGGGGCGTGCGGCTCACCGACGCCGGGCGGCTGCTGTCGGAGCACGCGGCGCGCATCCTGTCCCAGGTCGAGCTGGCCGAGTCCGACCTGGAGGCGCACCGCGGCCAGGTCGTCGGCGAACTGCGGCTGTCGGCGTTCCCGACCGCGGCCCGGGGCCTGTTCCCCGCCGCGCTGGGCGCGCTGCGCACCGAGCACCCGGGGCTGCGGGTGCGCTCCAGCGAGCTGGAACCGGAGCAGGGCATCGCCGGGGTGGTCCGCGGGGATCTCGACCTGGCGGTGGTCCTGGACTGGTACAACAAGCCGATGCCCGTCCCCGACGGCCTGGTCAAGGCGCCCCTGCTGGACGACCCCGCCGAAGTCGCGATGCCCGTCGGGCACCGGCTCGCGGACCGGGACGAGGTGGACCTGGCCGAGTTCGCCGAGGACGAGTGGATCACCTGGGGCGAGGGCGAGTTCTGCCACGAGTGGCTGATGTTCACCCTGCGGTCCAAGGGCGTCGAGCCGATCGTCGGCCACCGCGCCGGCGAGAGCCACACCCAGCTCGGTCTGGTGGCAGCCGGGTTGGGCGTGTGCATCGCACCGCTGCTGGGCCGGCACCCGGTGCCCGACGGCGTGGTCCTCGTGCCGCTCAAGCAGCGGGTGCGCCGCCATGTGTACGTGATCTGGCGGGCGGACGCCGACCGCCGGCCCTCGATCCGCGCCGCGGTGGAGGCCCTGCGGACGGCGGCGCGACGGCTCGGCTGAGCCCTACAGCCCGCCGAGCTTCCGGAAGTCCCAGGACACGATCTTCTCCGGGGCCAGCCGGACCCAGGCGTGCCGGCCGTCGTGCGGCAGCTCCTCCAGGCCGAAGTACTTGCGCGCGAACAGCGCCTCGGCCGCGTCGAGTTCGGCGCACAGCCCGCCCCGGCGCGGCACCTCGCCCATGAACTCCACCCGGCCGGACAGCTCCGCCCCGCGCAACTCGCCGTACTCCTCACCGGAGTCGACCACGACCGCCACCCGGGGATCGCGGCGCACCTGCGCCCAGCGCCGGCTGCGCACCACGGAGTACAGCCACAGCGAGGTGCCGTCCCAGGCGAACCACAGCGCGCTGACGTGCGGTGTGCCGTCTGCCGAGACGGTCGCGATCCGGCAGGTGCGCTGGGTGGCGAGGAACTCGTCCAGCTCGGCCGGCGACATCATGATCCTGCGGCCCCGGCGCTGACGGGTGTCGGACATGCGGCCCCCTCTCTTCTCCCTTGTGCTGTCGGAGACGTATCGTGCTCCGGCCGATCCTCTGACATGACGTCAGAAAAAAGAACCGGTCGTCTTCAACGGGTCGTCTTCAAGGGGGCGCGTCATGCCGTCGTACGAGCAGCTCGGCGAACTCCTTGAGCCCGCCGGCACCGTCCTGCTCACCGTGGAGTGCCAGCAGGGGGTCGTCGGCCCGGACGGCGCCCTGCCCGAACTCGCCCGCGCGGCACGCGCCTCGGGCGCCCTGCGCAACGTGGCGAGACTGGTCGCCGCCGCCCACCGAAGCGGTGTGCAGGTGATCCACGCGATCGCCGAGCGCCGCCCCGACGGCCGGGGCTCCGGCCGCAACGCCCGGCTGTTCCGGGCCGCCGAGCGGCTTCCCGTGCGGCAACTGGCCGGCACCGCGGCGGTCCGGGTCGCGCCGCCGGTCGAGGTCACCGAGGAGGACTTCGTCGTACGGCGGCTGCACGGGCTGTCCCCGCTGCACGGCACCGAGGTCGACGCCCTGCTGCGCAACCTCGGCTGCCGGGTGCTGATCGTCACGGGGGTGTCGGCCAACGTGGCCGTTCCCAACGCGGTGTTCGACGCGGTCAACCTCGGCTACACCGCCGTGGTCCCGGCCGACGCCATCGCGGGTGTGCCCGCCGACTACACGGCCGCGGTGCTCCGCCACACCCTGGCGCTGGTCGCCACGGTCACGACCACCGACGAGATACTGGGCTGCCTCGGCGGGCCGCGGGAACGGCGTTGAGCGGGCCGGCTCAGGCCAGCCTGATGTCGTCGCCGGACACGGTGATCCGCGCCGGGGCCAGTCCCTTCGTCGCCGGTCCCTTCCGCACGCTGCCGTCCGACACGGAGAACTCGCTGCCGTGACACGGGCACACGATCGTGCCGTCCTTCACGCTGCCGACCGCGCAGCCCTGGTGGGTGCACTCGGCGGAGAACGCCTTGTAGGTGCCGGCCGTCGGCTGGGTGACCACGACACCCCGGTCCTTGAAGATCTTCCCGCCGCCCTCGGGGATGTCGGCGGTCCTGGCGAGCGCGGTGCCACCGCCGTCCGGCGCGGCCCCCGTGGCGGCGGTCCCCGCGTCGGCGGGCCCGGCGTCGGCCGAGTCGTCGCCCGAGCCGCAGGCGGTCAGCGCGGCGGCGAGCCCCGCGGCTCCGACCGCCGCCACGACGGTACGACGGTCCGGACCGGCGGTGGGCTGGGACGAGGCGCTGCTCATATGATGTTTCCCTTCGGCGGAGCTGGTCATGTCCGCCCTGGGGTACGGGCGTACGACCGCGGCCGTTCAGAAGGCGGAGTGCGTGCGTGAGCCGACGCTGAACCTTCCCCGCTTCCGGCCGCCGACCGCGCTGTGCGCGTCGGCGGGAAGCACGGCCATCGACCGCGGGCACGCCCGAATGTGGCGCAAAAGAGCCCATGGTGCGCTCACGATACGAGACGCGCTGTCCGTCGTGGCGGGTAAGTGCCATCCTCCCTCGGTGATGTGAACGCGCCCTTTGCCTCGCCGGCGGATGCGGCGGCACATTCAAGTCAATGTGTCGATTAACCATTGAACAGAGTGATTGCCGAAACATACGCTCCGGGTCAACACCGATCACTGCGGGAGCGCTCCCAACGCCCTTCGGCGGGGCGCAGGTCCTGCGTGATTCCGCGGGACGAGACGTGGACGGGCCCCTGCTCAAGGGGTGCGGCGCATCCACACGCCGGGCTTGCGAATTCCGGCCCCTTCTCGCTTTCGCATCACCGCCAGCCCTTGCGTCACTGCACCCGATCCGGTGAATTCGATGACACAGCCCTCCCAGGAAGTCGAGCAGGGAAACACCGAAGGAGGTACGCCGCAGCCTGTGCCCGGCACGCCGCACCGGCGCCGCGCCATGACGGTGCTGACGTCGGCTCAGACGCTCTACTACTTCGGCATCAGCATCGACCTGACGCTCACCGGCCTGGCCGGCCTCAGACTGGCTCCCGTACCCGCGCTCGCGACCCTGCCGTTCGCCCTCATCAGCGTCGGCTCGTGGGCCGCCACCTACCCCGCGTCCCGCTTCATGAGCCGCCACGGACGCAAGGCCGGGTTCCTGGTCGGCTCCGGCGCCGCGCTCACCGGCGGCATCATCTCGGTCACCGCGCTGCTCACCGAGCAGTTCGTGCTCTTCTGCCTCGGCATCGCCTGCATCGGTGTCCACCAGGCGTTCGCGGGTTACTACCGCTACGCGGCCGCCGACATGTTCCCGCCCGAGGAACGCGGCAAGGCCATCTCGACCGTCCTGTCCGGCGGGGTGATCGCGGCCGTCGCCGGCCCGTTCCTCGCCACGGCGGTCAAGGACCTCGGTCCCGTGGAGTTCACGGGCTCCTACGCCCTGGTCACCGTGCTGGCGCTGGTGTCCATCGGGGTGCTGTCCATGCTGACGGCCGGGGACACCGAAGCGGCCGCCGCCCGGCCACGGCCCGGAGCCGCCGCGGAGGACGTGGCCCCGCGCGCCCTCGGGCAGATCATGCGGCAGCCGGTGTTCCTCGCCGGCGTCGCGGGCTCCTGCGCCGGGTACTTCACGATGACCTCGCTGATGGCCGCGGCCCCCATCGCGGCGGTCGGGGCCGGGCACTCCGTTCACGACGGCGCCCAGGTCATCCAGTGGCACATGGTCGGCATGTACGCCACCGCCTTCGCCTCAGGACCGCTCACCCGGTCCATCGGAGCGGGACGGACCCTGCTGATCGGAGCCGCCGTCAGCGCACTGGGCGCGGTGACCGCCCTGACGGGCCTGTCCCACATGACCTTCATGATCGCCCTGGGGCTGATCGGCGTGGGCTGGAACCTGATGTACGTCTCCGGGTCCGCGCTGGTCGCCAACTCCTACCGGCCGCAAGAGCGTTCCGTGGTCCAGGGCATCGGTGAGATCTTCACCCTCGGCGGGTCCGCCGTCGGCGCGCTGGCCGCGGGACCGGTGCTGGACGCCCTCGGCTGGGAGTCCATGAACGCCGCACTGCTGGTGCCCCTCGCGGTCAGCGCCGTCGTCACCGTCGCCCACCTTCGCGCCGCCCGCCCGCGTGCCGCCGCCCGGAGGACCGACCCGTGAGACGGGCGCGGCGCCTGTTCCGTCCGCCGAACGCACACGACCGTCCAGCCAACGGGGAGTCACCATGCCTGGAACCACAGCCGGGGACACGGTCGCCGACGAGTCCGTGGCCGCCCTGATCGGCGCCCAGCGTGCCCTGTCCGAACAAGACCTCCACGAGGAACAGCGCAAGAGCCGGATATCCGACGGCCACCGGCTGATCAGGAGTGTGCGCCGACAGCCCTTCGCCCTCTACTCCCAGAGCGAGTTCGCCACCAAGGCCGTGGCCATGGATGCCGACTACTGGCTGGACTCCGTGGTGCCGACGGTGCGGGCGGCGGTCTCCCGCTCGGCGGCGGCCAAGGTCGACGCGGCCCTGGCCAGGGCGCGCAAGCGGCACGGCGAGTACGGGACGACCAGGCCCGGGGCGCCCGAGGTGATCGCCGAGGCGCTCTTCGACGGCAAATGGTTCCGTACCAAGAAGGACCACCTCACTCGCGCCGGACTGCGCGACCGGATCCGCGCCGTGATCGCCCGCGGCGAGCCCGTACAGCTGGTCTTCCCGGTCTTCTCCCGCAAGCCGTACTCCCCGGTCAAGAACCGGGGTACCTCCCCGGACACCGCCGAACTGCACTCCCTGGCCCGCTGCGCGGCGCTGGCCCATGTCATCGACGCCCTCAGCCCCACCGGCTGCCGCTTCACGATCCTGGCGGACGGGCGCAAGTACAACCGGGCCTGCCGTACTCCGGACCCGGTGGTCGAGGAGTACCAGACCACGCTGCGCGACTGGATCGCCGAACTGGACGCGAGCGATGTGCTGCGGGTGACGGACTACGAGCGGTGGCTGCGCGACGGGCTGCCCGGCCGGCTCTTGCAGGCCCGCGCACAGCACTACGCCGCCTGGGAGAAGCGGCTGCTGACCGACTACGGAGCGCTGTTCGACGCCACCGACCCGCAGACCTCGCTCGGCGGCCGCACCGGCCACGACGAGGTCGCCGACCAGCTTCTGCACACCTTCTGGTCCATCGCCACCTCGACCAACTACGAGGCGTTCGCCGCCGTACGGGAGGAGCACCGCGGCTGGACGGACGAGGCCCGCCGCGCCTACGCCTACTACGTCGCCTCGCTGCCCAGAAAGCTCTCGCGGCACGGCAGACGTCCCGACATGGGCCTGGGAGCGGGAGCCGGCGACGACGTGACGGCGCTGCACCGCACGCTGCGCGACGAGGCATGGCAGGCCGCCTGCCGCTATGTGGCCATCTCGCTGACCGACCGCGATCTGAACCTGATCAGAGAACTCGCGCCCGACGCGGTCAAGCTCACCATCCACGGCAAGCCCGCCGAACTCCACCTGGTCACCGCCACGTCGAAGGACGCCAATATGACCGCCCAGCACTCCACCGGTGGCTACGTCGTCCGCGGCGGACAGACCAAGGCGACCTTCGGCTACCTCGTCGACCGGGAGGCCCGCGGCGAGGTCCCCGTGCTGATCAAGGGCACACCCCGGCACACCGACGACGCCCGCTACCGCTCTCTGGCCCGCATCGAGGCCGCCGGTCAGCCCATCGCCTACGTCGACGACGCCGAGCCGGTGCTGCGCCGCACCCTGCACCGGATGCTGGAGAGGACCGAGGTATGACCGCCCCGTCCCCGGAGCGCATCGTCAGCGACAGCGGGCTTCCCGCGCTGCTGCGCCACCGGCCGCACGCGGCGCTGCGCACCCCTTACGCCTTCCCTCCCGGGTCCGGGCCCGTACTGGACGCGGAAACCCTGCGCGAGCACATTCTGCCCCGCTGGCGCGAGGGCGTGGAGAAGCAGACCAAGGCACTCGTCAGACGGGCCCGCTCCACGATGGAGGCCCTCTCCGGCGACGCCCTCTACAGCACGCTGGACGACCCGCTCAGCCGGCGTGCCGCGCTGGTCGCCGAGCTGTTCCGCACCCACACCCTGGTGAAGAACGCCGGGCGGCTCGACGTACGCGCGCTCCAGCGGACCCTGGCCGGGGTGCTGAGCACGGAAGGCCCCCTGCACTTCGAGATCGCCTGGGGACATGTCAAGCGCGGCCTGGCCGGGCTGAAGACACCGGGCCCCTGGGCGGATCTCGCCGAGGCCCTGGCCATCGGGCGGCTCACCGCCCTCACCCGGGCCGCGTCCCGGCTGCTGGACGGCGAGGCGCGGCTGACCGTGCTCTCCGGCGGCACCCGCTTCCAGGACGCGCTGCTGACCCGCTCCGAGCAGCTGATGGCCTACGACACCCAGCGCCAGGAGGTCGCGGCAGCACTCGGGGCCGCCGGGGCCGTCACCTTCCGCGACTTCGCGACCGTGCGGGCGGAACGGGACGGCGATCGTACGGGACGGCGGGAGACGCACCGCCGGAAGCCGGCGGAGATCCGTGCCGCGGAGATCCGGGCACGCCTGCACACGGTGGCGTTCAACGTCGACTGGGAGAACGTGCTCGCGCTCGCCGCCGACGGCGCGGCGCCGCACGGCGTGCCGATGCCGGCACCGCTCGCCGACTGGCTGGCGGGCGCCCCCGCGGAGCGCGGCCCGCTGCTGATCCGCGCCGCCGCCGCTTGCCTGGTCGACCCCGGCGCGCAACCGCTGTGGGCCGAGCAGTTCGCCGCCGTCGAGGACGGGGAGGAACTGCTGGAGGAGGGCATCGCCTTCTTCGCGCACGTCTCCTGGGAAGCCACCCGCCGCTACATCGCCATCCACAAGGCGGGCGAAGAGGCAGCGGCAGCCGGCCCGCCGGCCGGGGCGGAGGCTCCGCCCCCGGCCGGAACGGCCACCCGCCCGATCCGGCTGACCGTCCACGAGAAACGCGACCGCCCCGCCCTGCCGGCCCTGGCCGTCCTCGGCATGCGGGCGCCGGAGCTGCTGCCCCAGCACCTGGCCGTGCTCCTGCCGGGCAGCGGCGGTCCCGAGTTCGGCACGGTGGCCGAACTCCATGCGCGGCTACCCGCCGCACGGCCCGTGCACCTGGCGGCCGGGGGAGGCACCCAGCCGGTCTTCGGCTGGCTGGCCGGCACCGCACAGCCGCTGTGCCTGGTGGCACCGGAAGCGGACTGGCAGCGGGACCTCGGCGCCGTACTCGACCCTGAACGGGGATGACAGGAATGGATCTGACGACACTCACGCACACCGAGCTGTCCGAGCGGCTCACCGCGCTCCGCGAGGAGTACGCCGGGCTCCAGGACCGGGGACTGAACCTGGATCTCACCCGCGGCAAGCCCTCCGCCGGACAACTGGAGCTCTCCCGCCCCCTGCTGGGCCTGCCGGGCGAGGGAGGGCACACCGCGCAGGACGGCACCGACACCCGCAACTACGGTGGCCTCCAAGGATTGCCGGAGCTGCGCGCCGCGTTCTCCGAGGCGTTGCAGGTGCCGGTGGAGCAGCTGGTCGCCTTCGGCAACTCCAGCCTTGAACTGATGTACGAGGCAATGGTGGACGCCGTGCTCTTCGGGCTGCCGGGCGGGTCCGCGCCTTGGCCCAGGCAGGGGCGTACGGCCATGCTGTGCCCGGTACCCGGCTACGACCGGCACTTCGCGGTGTGCGAGAAGCTCGGCATCGACATGATCCCGGTGGCGATGACCGCGGACGGACCGGACATGGACGAGGTCGAGCGGTGGGTCACCGAGGAGCGGGTCAAGGGGATCTGGTGCGTCCCGAGGTACAGCAACCCCACCGGTGTCGTGTACACGCCCGAGACGGTGCGCCGGCTGGCCGCCATGGAGACCGCGGCCGGCGACTTCCGCGTCTTCTGGGACAACGCCTACGCGGTGCACCACCTCGGCGAGGGCGCGCCGCAGCCGGCCGACATCCTGAGCCTGAGTGCCGAGCACGGCCACCCGGACCGGGTGTTCGTCTTCGGCTCCACCTCGAAGATCACGATGGCGGGCAGCGGAGTGGCCTTCTTCGGCTCCTCGCACGCCAACGTCTCCTGGCTGCTGGGCCACCTCTCCCGGCGCACCATCGGCCCCGACAAGGTCAACCAGCTGCGGCACGCCCGCTTCCTGCCCGACGCGGAGGCCGTACGCGCTCACATGGAGCGCCACGCCGAGCTGCTGCGGCCCAGGTTCGAACTGGTCCACACCATCCTGGACAAGCGCCTCGGCGGCAGCGGGGTGGCGTCCTGGACCCGCCCGCGAGGCGGCTACTTCGTGAGCCTGGACGTCCTGGGCGGCTGCGCGGCCCGGGTCGTGGGGCTGGCCGAGGAGGCAGGCATCGCGCTGACCCCCGCGGGCGCCACCTTCCCGTACGGCAAGGACCCGCAGGACCGCAACATCCGCATCGCGCCCAGCTACCCGGGCCTGGACGAGCTCCGTGACGCGCTGGAGGGGCTGGCCCTCTGCGTCGAACTCGCCGCCACCGAGCGCCTGCTGGCAGCGGGCCGGCCGGCATGAGCGGCACCGGAACGACCGCGGGGCACGGGTGACCGGGGGCGGCGCACCCAAGGCCGGCACCGTCGCGCCGACGCGGCACGGCGCCGGTACGCCGTGCGCCGGCGAAGGCCGGACGGGAGACGCGGCCCGCGTCGCTGAGGGTGCCGCCGGTCACAGCGGCGCCTACCCGGGTGCCGAGGCCGGCTCGCCCATGAGCCGCGTGGCGCCGCCGTAGACCACGGGCTCCCGTACGGGCTCCTCGGCGCAGGCGCTCGGACACGCCTCCTGCAATGCCGTCACTCGGGCTGCCCAAAAAATGGACGGCCGGGGCAAATGCTGGAACAGGTCACCGCGACTCGCTACATCGCATCGAGACGCGGAGTGCTGGAAGGACATGGCACGGCGCAGGGGACGCCGCGAGGGGTTGCTCCCAGGGTCGGGGCTCGGCGTGTGGGGAGCCCCGACCCTGATGCGAGGTCTCGGTTCCTGAGTGGCGGTCCGGGCTCAGGCGCGCTGCACCCAGTCCTGGTCCAGGCGGTCGGTCAGGCCCGCGGCGGCGAAGGCTGCCTCCAACTCGTCGCGGCCCTCGGTGAAGTGGGCCCAGCTGTCGTGGTGGACCGGGACGACGCGGCGGGCGTCGAGAATCCGGGTGGCCTCGGCGGCCTGGGCGCTGTCCAGGACGATCAGGTTGCCGTCGAAGAGCATGGGGAAGCGGGGGGCGCCGGCGAACAGGAGGGCGGTGTCGATCGGGGCGAAGCGGTCGGCGATCTCCCTGACCGCGTCGAGCGAGGCGTTGTCGCCGCTGACGTAGACCGTCGGCAGGCCCTCGCCCGTCAGGACGAAGCCGACGACCTGGCCGGCGATGGGCTCGACCTCCTCACGCGCGCCGGGGCCGTGGATGGCCGGGACCCCGGTCACCGTGATGGTGCCGCCACCCGGTCGCTCCAGCTCGATCGACTCCCAGTCGGCCAGGCCCTTGGCCTTCGCCCCGAGGCGCTCGCCGCCGCCGGGGGTGGTGAGGGTGAGGGGGACGTCGGCGAGCAGGGCGCGGCCGGAGGTGTCGAGGTTGTCGGCGTGCTCGTCGTGGGAGAGCAGGACCACGTCGATGGGGCCGAGCTCGGCAGGGGAAGTGGTGGAGGGGGCGGTCTTGGTCAGGGTCGGTCCGGGCGAGGCGTAGTCGCCGGGGCCGTCGAAGGTCGGGTCGGTCAGGAAGCGCAGGCCGCCGTACTCGAACAGGGCGGTCGGACCGCCGAACGTGCGGACCGGGAACTGGTTGGCGTTGAGCTGGGACATCACGTCTCCGTTTGTCACGAAAAAAACCTGCGATTAACGTGATTCCAGGCTAGGCAGGCGTCACGGAAAAACGCAAGCACTACCATGAGAGGCATGGACGACACCCTGGCCACCGACGTGGCACCGACCGCCCTGCCCCCGGCACCGGGTGCCGACCGGTACCGCTCCCTGGACTTCGCCGACACCGCCGCCACCCTGCCCGCCGGCCAGAGCTACGACCTGCTCGCCGCCCCGGAATCCGCCATGCGCTGGCTCGCCGCCCACGACCTGACCACCCCGGACGTGCAGCTGTACGAGGTGTGCGCACAGCGGATGCGCACGCTGCGCGCCCACATCCGCGCCCTGTTCGCCGCCCGCGTCGACACCACCACCCCGCCCGAGGAATCCCTGCGCGCGGTGAACGAGGCCCTCACGGCCGTGCCCACCGCCCCCCTCCTCGCCTGGGACGGGGCCCGGGGGCTGCGCCGCGTCCAGGCGCACCCCACCGACCAGGCCGTCAACCACGCACTGGCGACTCTCGCCGCCGACGCCGCCGACCTGCTCACCGGCCCCGACGCCGACATCCTCGCCGCCTGCGGATCGGCCCCCTGCGACCGGTTCCTCCTGCGCACCCACGGCCGACGCCACTGGTGCTCCACACGCTGCGGCGACCGTGCCCGCGCCGCCCGCGCCCGGCGCAGCGGCGCCTCGGACTGACGCACCTGGAGCCAGGCGAAAGCGCGCTCGACCACCCAGCGCACCTTGCCCAGTCCGGAGCCGTGGGAGACGCCGCGCTTCCACAGCAGGCGGCGGTACTTGTCGAAGTCGTATCCCCGGTCGGCGTACGGATGCCGGGTTTGCGGCGGGGGCGTCCCCGCAGGCCCCGGATCGGCGGGACGGCGTCCAGCAGAGGCAGGAGCTGGGTGACGTCGGGTGAGGCCGATGCTCTCTCATGCCCAGCGTGCTGAGGGCTCGCGTCGGCCTCGGTTGCTGCGCTGTACGGGTCGGGGCGTCGGAGTCCTGGGGGAGGAGGACCTACCCGTACTGGGTGCTCGGGGCGGGTGAGCTGTTAGGACTCGTCGCCCCCAGGGGGCGAAGCAGTGGGTGGTGGCACCGACGTCGGAGGACCCGTAGTGGCGCCGGCGCGATGGCACGGGCGTCCCTCCCTGGCTGTCACGCTCGGTTACTATGCTCACTTCGTGCCTTGAGGCTGGTGCCAAGGGCCTACGGCGATCCATGGACTGCTGGGGAGGAAGGGACGCGAGCGTGCCAGTCGAAACTCCCCGGATTCTCCCCAGGGCTCATCGTGGACATTAGCCGGGACGCAGCGCCTCAATGGCGGCCGTGGAAAGCAAGGCCAGTGACTGGGGAGCCTTCGAAATTGCTGAGAGAAGTCATCGCGACCCGCTACATCACACCTCTGCGTGAGGGCGGATCGCTGCCGGGGCTGGTGGAGGGCGACGATCTCCGCACCTACGTCATGAAGTTCACCGGCGCGGGACAGGGCCGCAAGACCCTGGTCGCCGAGGTGGTGTGCGGTGAACTCGCCCGGCGGCTCGGGTTCCGCGTACCCGGGCTGGTCACCCTCGAACTGGACCCCGTCCTCGGGCTCGGCGAGCCCGAACAGCAGGTGCAGGACCTGCTGCGCGGCAGCGGCGGCACCAACCTCGGCATGGACTTCCTGTCCGGCGCCCTCGGCTACGACCCGCTCGCCTTCCCGGTGAACCCGGAGGAGGCCGGCCGGATCGTGTGGTTCGACGCGCTGATCAACAACGTCGACCGGTCCTGGCGCAACCCCAACCTCCTGGTGAGCCGTGGGGAGTTGTGGCTCATCGATCACGGCGCCACGATGATCTGGCACCACAACTGGCCCGGCGCCGAGGCTTCGGCGGCCCGCCCCTACGACGCCTCGGACCACGCCCTCGCCCGCTTCGCCCCGGACGTGCGCGCCGCCGCGGCCGACCTCGCCCCCCAGGTCACCGAGGATCTGCTCGCCGAGGTCACCGCCGAGATCCCGGACGTCTGGCTCGACGGTGAGCCGGGCTTCGACACCCCGGACGAACTGCGCCGGGCCTACGCGCGACCGCTGCTCGCGCGCGCGGCCGTCATCGCCGAGCGGATCACCGGCCTCGGCACCGGAACCGAGGAGGGCAAGTGAGCGAGCGGCACATCCACATGGCCGGCCATGTCACCGAACGGCACATCACCCGGGCGGGCCAGGGCGGCGACCGGGACGTGTTCGAGTACGCGCTGCTGCGGGTCGTGCCCCGGGTGGAGCGCGGGGAGTGCGTCAACGCGGGCGTGGTCGTCTACTGCCGCGCGCGGGGCTACCTCGGCGCCCGCACCCACCTGGACGAGGCCCGGCTGCTCGCCCTGGACCCGGCCGCCGACGTGGCCGGGGTGCGCGCCGCGCTCGCCGCGATCGAGCGCACCTGCGCGGGCGGTGAACAGGCCGGACAGGCGGCCGGCGACGACGCGGGCCGCCGCTACCGCTGGCTGGTCGCGCCCCGCTCCGCCGTCGTCCAGCCCGGCCCCGTGCACACCGGACTGACCGCCGACCCGGCCGCCGAGACGGAGCGCCTGCTGAACCTCCTGGTGAGGTAATCGATCACACCGGCCGAGGTTGCCGTTGACACCGCGTGCCAGGGCTTCTAGCGTCACGGGTGGAGAAGGTACTAAGCGGTCGCTCACCGCACCGGAGGGCCCTCTCCGAGGGTCCGACAGGTTCTCTCAAGGGCGAGGAGAAACAGCATGTCCACCAACGAACAGCGGGTCGCGGTAGTCACCGGCGCGGCGCGCGGCATCGGCGCCGCCACCGCCGTACGGCTGGCCGCCGAGGGCCGCGCGGTCGCCGTGATCGACCTCGACGAGGCCGCCTGCAAGGACACCGTCGAGAAGATCACCGCGGCCGGCGGCAAGGCCGTCGCGGTCGGCGCCGACGTCTCCGACGAGGCGCAGGTCCAGGCGGCCGTCGCCCGAGTCACCGAGGAGCTGGGCGCTCCCACCATCCTGGTCAACAACGCGGGCGTGCTGCGCGACAACCTGCTGTTCAAGATGAGCGTGTCCGACTGGGACACGGTCATGAACGTGCACCTGCGCGGCTCGTTCCTGATGACCAAGGCCGTGCAGCAGCACATGGTCGAGGCCGGCTGGGGCCGGATCGTCAACCTCTCCTCCTCCTCGGCGCTCGGCAACCGCGGCCAGGTCAACTACTCGGCCGCCAAGGCCGGTCTCCAGGGCTTCACCAAGACCCTCGCCATCGAGCTGGGCAAGTTCGGCATCACCGCCAACGCCGTCGCCCCGGGCTTCATCGCCACCGAGATGACCAAGGCCACCGCCGAGCGCGTCAAGATGGACTTCGAGGACTTCAAGAAGGCCGCCGCCACCCAGATCCCGGTGCAGCGCGTCGGCGAGCCCGAGGACATCGCCAACGCCATCGCCTTCTTCACCGGCGAGGCGGCCGGCTTCGTCTCCGGCCAGGTGCTGTACGTCGCCGGCGGACCGCTCGACTAGGGAATCCAGGGGTAGCACGGACATGACTGAACTCCCGGAGCTCTCCGGCAGGGTCGCGATCGTCACCGGCGCCAGCCGCGGCATCGGCTACGGCGTCGCCGAGGCGCTCGTCGCCCGCGGCGACCGCGTCTGCGTCACCGGCCGCGGCGAGGACGCCCTGAAGGAGGCCGTCGAACGGCTCGGCGCCGAACGGGTCATCGGCGTCGCCGGCAAGGCGCACGACCTCGCCCACCAGACCGAGGTCGTCGAGCGCACCATGGCCGCCTTCGGCCGGGTCGACTTCCTCGTCAACAACGCGGGCACCAACCCGGTGTTCGGCCCGATCGCGGACCTCGACCTCGACGTCGCCCGCAAGGTCTTCGAGACCAACGTGGTCTCCGCCCTCGGCTTCGCCCAGAAGACCTGGCACGCCTGGCAGAAGGACAACGGCGGCGCGATCGTCAACATCGCCTCGGTCGCCGGCCTGTCGGCCTCGCCGTTCATCGGCGCGTACGGCGTGAGCAAGGCCGCGATGATCAACCTGACCCAGCAGCTCGCGCACGAGTTCGCCCCTCGGGTACGGGTCAACGCGATCGCCCCGGCCGTGGTCAAGACCAAGTTCGCGCAGGCCCTGTACGAGGGCCGGGAGGAGGAGGCCGCGGCCGCCTACCCGCTGGGCCGGCTGGGGGTGCCCTCCGACATCGGCGGCGCCGCCGCGTTCCTCACCTCCGCGCAGTCCGACTGGATCACCGGTCAGACGCTCGTCGTGGACGGCGGCATCTTCCTCAACGCGGGAGTCTCCTGACCGACTCTTCCGGGCGCCCGGTTTCCGGACGGAAGGGCGCCCGGAAGACCGCCCGGTGTCCGCCTGGCGGACTGACAACGTCGTCAGCGCGGGATCGATCAACTGGCCCTGTTCCAGGGGAGGTTCAGGGCGCGAACGCTGCGGTATGGTCTGCCGACCCTTGGTGTGGCGGATCGAGGAGCGTGCGCGTGTTCTACCGGTACCGGTTCCTGCGGAGAGTCGCGGCGATCGCGTCCCTGTCCCTGGCCGCCGGCTGCGGCCTGTTGTCCGACGGCGACCCCGGCGACCAGGAGCCGATCGTCGTGGGTACCACCAGCGCCCCGAGCACGCTGGACCCCGCCGGAGCCTGGGACGGCTCCTGGGAGCTGTACCGCAACATCTTCCAGACGCTCCTCGCCTACCCGTACGGCGCCACCACCCCCCAGCCCGACGCCGCCCGGACCTGCTCCTTCACCGACTCCACGAGCCGCACGTACCGCTGTCAGTTGCGCGCCGGCCTGAAGTTCGCCGACGGCGACCCGCTGACCGCCGAGGCCGTCCGGCACTCCATCGACCGCATCCGCGCCATCAACGCCCAGGGCGGCCCCGCCGGGCTGCTCGGCAGCCTGGACCGGGTGGAGACCTCCGGTGACCGCGACATCGTCTTCCACCTCAACAAGCCCGACGCCACCTTCCCCTTCGTGCTGGCCACCCCCGCCATGTCCCTGGTCGACCCGGACGACTACCCGGCGAACTCCCTGCGCGAGGACACCGACGTGCACGGCTCCGGGCCGTACGAGCTCCAGTCCTACGAGGAGGGGGAGCGGGCCGTCCTGGTCCGCAACGACAACTACCAGGGCTTCGCCAAGCGGCAGAACGACGCGGTGACCATCCGCTACTTCGAGGACTCCGCCGGCATGGTCGAGGCGCTGCGCGACAAGCGCGTGGACGTCACCTACCGCGGACTGGCCGCCGACGACATCGTGGCCCTCCAGGAACACGACGACGAGGAGCTGCAACTGGTCGACGGCGCCGGCACCGACATCAGCTACCTGGTGTTCAACCCCGCGGACCCCTGGGCCGGACGGCTCGCCGTGCGCAGGGCCGTCGCCCAGCTCGTGGACCGGGGCGCGATCGCGCACAAGGTCTACAAGGACACCGTCGACCCGCTGTACTCGATGGTCCCCAAGGGGCTGACCGGCCACGCCACCGGCTTCTTCGACGACTACGGCGAACCGAGCGTCGCCAAGGCCCGCAAGATCCTCGCCGACGCCGGCATCACCCGGCGCGTCCCGCTCACCCTCTGGTACGCCACCGACCGCTACGGCTCCGAGACCGGCCTGATGTTCCAGGAGCTCAAGCGGCAGCTGGACGGCTCCGGCCTGTTCGCCGTCACCCTCAAAAGCCGCCCCTGGAAGAGCTATGTGGCCGGCTTGCAGAAGCACGAGTACCCGGTGTTCGGACGCGGCTGGTTCCCGGACTTCCCCGACGCGGACAACTTCATCGCGCCGTTCGTCGGCGAGCACAACGCGCTCGGCACGCCCTACCCGGCCAAGGAGATCACCGGCCGGCTGCTGCCCCACGCGCGCGCCGAGAGCGACCGCGCCGAAACGGTCGAGGACATGGAGGCCGCCCAGCGGATCATGGTGGACGACGCCCGGCTGCTCCCGCTGTGGCAGGGGCGGCAGTACGTGGCGGCCAGCGTCGACGTCTCCGGCGGCGAACAGGCCCTGGACCCCTCGACGATCATGATGATGTGGGCGCTGCACCGCAAGACCAGCTGGTGAGACCCCTCGCGGCACCCGTTGTCAGTGGTCGCCTGTAGGTTCTGAAGCCTGGAAGTGACCGCACGCGGTACCTGACCGACATCGTGAGGACGTTGACGTGACCGACATCGCCATGCTGCCCGAGTCCTGGCGCGGGGTTCTGGCCGATGAACTGCAGCAGCCCTACTTCAAGGAGCTGACCGAGTTCGTCGAGGAGGAGCGGGCGAAGGGCCCCGTCTACCCGCCGCGCGAGGAGGTCTTCGCCGCGCTGGAGGCGACGCCGTACGACCGGGTGAAGGTCCTCGTCCTCGGCCAGGACCCGTACCACGGCGAGGGCCAGGGCCACGGCCTGTGCTTCTCGGTCCGCCCCGGGGTGAAGACCCCGCCGTCGCTGCGGAACATCTACAAGGAAATGCACGAGGAACTGGGCCTGCCCGTCCCGGACAACGGCTATCTGATGCCGTGGGCCGAACAGGGCGTGCTGCTGCTCAACGCGGTCCTCACGGTCCGGGCCGGCGAGGCCAACTCGCACAAGGGCAAGGGCTGGGAGAAGTTCACCGACGCCGTGATCCGCGCGGTGGCCTCCCGCCCCGACCCGGCGGTCTTCGTCCTGTGGGGCAACTACGCGCAGAAGAAGCTCCCGCTGATCGACGAGACCCGGCACGTGGTGGTCAAGGGCGCGCACCCCTCGCCGCTGTCCGCCAAGAAGTTCTTCGGCTCCCGCCCGTTCACGCAGATCAACGAGGCGATCGCCGCGCAGGGACACGAGCCGATCGACTGGCGCATCCCGAACCTGGGCTGACGGAAGCGCGGGGCGGGGCCGCTTCCGGGGCGCGGCCCCCGCGACTTCCCCCGCTGCGGCCCCGTGACTTCCGCGGGCGCGGCCGTCGCGACTGCCCCGGGGTACGGGGAAACCCGGGGCCGGCGACCGCGCGTACGGCCGGCGACCCCACGCCCGCGCTCGGCGACCCCGCACTCGCGTTCGGCCCCGCCGTATCCGCGCTCGGCGACCCCGTGCCCGCGTTCGGCCCCGCCGTATCCGCGCTCGGCCACCCTGCGCCCGCGTTCGGCCACCCCTCACCCGTGCCCGGCCCCCCACCCGGCCACCGGCCCGTCGGCGCCGCCTGTCCGGGAAACCGGTCCGCGCCGGTTAGCGTCGGGAGCGGCAACAACCGGCGACGACCCGGAGGGCACCGTGGTGGAGCGACAGGAGCAGACGGCGCCGGACGCCGTGCTGACGCGGATCGGGCAGGTCGTGATGTTGCACCACGGCGGCGACCGCGAGGAGGCCCGCAGCCGCTTCCTGGACCTGTGGGCGGAGATCGGCGAGGACGGCGACCCGCTGCACCGCTGCACCCTCGCCCACTATCTGGCCGACACCCACGACGACCCGGTGGACGAACTGGCCTGGGACCTGCGGGCGTTGTCGGCGGCCGAGGAGCTGACCGACGGCCGCGCGGGCGGCGACCCGGCCGGCGTGCGGGGCTTCCTGCCGTCCCTGCACCTGAACCTGGCCGCCGACTACGCCAAACTGGGCCGCGCCGAGGCCGCCCGCAGTCATCTGCGCCGCGCCCGCGGCGCCGCCGGCGCCCTCGCCGACGACGGCTACGGCGCGGGGGTCCGGTCCGCGATCAGCCGGCTGGCGCTGCGGCTGGGGGAGGACGGCGAGGGCGACGAGGGCCGGCCCGCCGCCGTCGGGCGCTGATCAGGAGCGTCCCGCCCGGTCCGCGCCCCCCAGCAGACCCGCGAGCAGCTCCCGCAGCCCCGCGCGGATCTCCTCCAGGCCCGGAGTGCGGTTGCCGAAGGAACCGGCCGCACAGGAGAACATCAACCCGTCCGCCCAGGCCACCAGGGACAGCACATGCCGGGCCGGGTCGGGTGAGCCCGCGGCGGTGAGCAGCGCGGTCAGCTGTTCCTGGAAGACGGCGCCCGTCCGGTCGTAGAAGGCGCGCAGCTCCGGGCGGCGGGTGGCCTCCAGGGCCAGTTCGTACCGGGCGATCAGCAGATCCCGGTGGCGGCTGAGGGAGCGGTGGACCGCGAGCGCCAGCCCCTCGGCCAGCGCGTCCGGCCCGTCGCCGGGGGCCGGCAGCTCCTCGAGGGCCAGCACGCGGGCCTCCCGCTCGGCGTGCCGTCGTACCGCCAGTTCCAGCAGCGCCTGCCGGGTGCGGGCCACGTTCGAGGTGGAGCCCGGCGGCAGCCCGGCCGCCTCGTCCACCGCCCGGTGGGTGAGCCCGCGCATGCCGCGCTCGGCGAGCAGGGCGAGGGCGGCGTCGGCGACGAGGACGGCACGCGAGGTGCCGGGCGTACTGGAGCTGTCCACGGACATGCGGCGACCCTACCCCGCTCACTACATCCGTAGTACGCTCGCGTGTACTACAGGTGTAGTTGGCGAGGAGGGGTCATGACCACACAGCCGGCGCGCGCGGTCGTCATCGGCGGGGGAATCGGCGGCCTGACGGCCGCTGCCGCCCTGCACCAGCGGGGCTGGGCCGTCACCGTCCTGGAACGCGCCCCGTCCCTCGAACCCGTCGGCGCGGCCATCTCCCTCGCCCCCAACGCCCTGCGCGCCCTGGACGTCCTCGGCATCGGCGACGAGATCCGCGACCTGGCCGCCTGGCAGGGCGACGGGGGCCTGCGCACCCCCGGCGGACGCTGGCTGTCCCGCTCCAACGCCGAGGCCGCCGCCGCCCGCTTCGGCGGCCCCCTGGTCCTGCTGTCCCGGACCACCCTCGTCGGCCGCCTCGCCGCCCTGCTCCCGCCCGGCGCCCTGCGCACCGCGGCCACCGCCACCCTCGCCGACCCCGGCGACCGCACCCGCCCCGCCCGGGTGGCCGTCGGCGCGGACCAACTGGAGGCCGAACTGGTGGTCGGCGCGGACGGCGTCCACTCACGGGTGCGCCGCGCCCTGTTCCCCGGCCACCCCGGCGCGGTCTACGCCGGCTTCACCACCTGGCGGATGCTGATCCCGCTGCCCGGCGCCGAGTTCGCCTCGCACGAGACCTGGGGCCGCGGCCACATCTGGGGCACCCACCCCCTCAAGGACGGCCGCGTCTACGCCTACGCGGCGGCCACCGTCCCGGCCGGCGCGCACGCCCCCGACGACGAGCGGGCCGAACTCCTGCGCCGCTACGGCGACTGGCACCACCCGGTCCCCGCCGTGCTCGCCGCCACCCGCCCCGAGGACGTGCTCCGGCACGACGTCCACCACCTCGCCCGCCCCCTGCCGGCCTACCACGCGGGCCGCACCGTGCTTCTCGGCGACGCCGCCCACGCCATGCCGCCCACCCTCGGCCAGGGCGGCAACCAGGCCGTCGAGGACGCCGTCGTCCTCGCCCACCACGCCACCGACCTGCCCGCCTACACCGCCGACCGGCTCCCGCGCACCACCGCGATCGCCCGCCAGGCCGTCCGCGTCGCCCGCCTGAACATGGCCGGCGGCCGGACCGTCACCGCCGTACGGAACGCGGTCGTGGCGGCCCTGTCGGCCACCGGGCCGGCGCTCTTCCTGCGCGGCTTCGACGACATCGCGACCTGGCGGCCCCCGTATGCTTCCGGCAGACAAGCCGCAGGCCAGCGATAGGGGAGAGCACGTGAAGGTCGGCTGTATCGGACTCGGGGACATCGCGCAGAAGGCCTATCTGCCGGTGCTCGGCACCCAGCCGGGAGTCGACCTGCACCTCCAGACCCGCACCCCCGCCACCCTGGAACGGGTCGGGGACAGCCTGCACCTGCCGCGCGACCGGCGGCACACCACCCTGGACTCGCTGCTCGACTCCGGCCTCGACGCGGCCTTCGTGCACGCGCCCACCGCCGTCCACCCCGAGATCGTCACCCGGCTGCTGGAGGCCGGCGTCCCGACGTACGTGGACAAGCCGCTCGCCTACGAACTCGCCGACTCCGAACGGCTGGTCGCCCTCGCCGAACGGCGTGGCGTCTCGCTGGCCGTCGGCTTCAACCGCCGCCACGCACCCGGCTACGCCCAGTGCCTGGACCACCCCCGCGAGCTGATCCTCATGCAGAAGAACCGGACCGGGCTGCCCGAGGAACCCCGCTCGATGATCCTGGACGACTTCATCCACGTCGTCGACACCCTGCGCTTCCTGGTGCCCGGCCCGGTCGACGACGTGACGGTGCGCGCCCGCGTCGAGGCCGGGCTGCTCCACCACGTGGTGCTCCAGCTCGCCGGCGACGGCTTCACCGCGCTCGGCGTGATGAACCGGCTCAGCGGCTCGAACGAGGAGCTCCTGGAGGTGTCCGGGCAGGACACCAAGCGCCAGGTGGTCAACCTCGCCGAGGTGATCGACCACAAGGGGCAGCCCACCGTGCGCCGGCGCGGCGACTGGGTGCCGGTGCCCCGCCAGCGCGGCATCGAGCAGGTGGCCCTCGCCTTCCTCGACGCCGTACGGGACGGACGGGTGCTCAGCGCCCGTGACGCGCTGGCGACCCATGAGCTGTGCGAGCGGGTGGTACGAGAGGTGCGGGACCGCCACGGCGCGTCCTGACCGCCCGCACCCCCTCGGCCACCCCCAGCACGCCCAGCACCAGCAGCGCGCCGTGCGCCGGCCAGTCGCCGTGGCGGACGTACGGCGTGACACCGTGCGCGAGCGGTACGTCGTAGACCCGCGCGGTGCTCGTTCCGGTGCCGAGCCACGGGCCGAGGCGGCGCCCGTCCGGGCCGTAGACCGCCGAGACGCCGGTGAGGGTGGCGTGCACCATCGGGCGGCCGGTCTCGGCGGCGCGCAGCGCGGCCAGCGAGGCGTGCTGCTCCGGCGCCCAGCTGTGCTGGAACGTGGAGGTCGAGGACTGGCCGAGGAGGACGTCCGCGCCGTCGTCGGCGAGGTGCCGGCCCAGGTCCGGGAACGCGGTCTCGAAGCAGATCAGCGGGCCGATCCGCAGACCGTGCCCGACGTCCGGCACGGTCTGCCGGGTGCCGCGGTGCCGGTCCTCGCCGGCGGCCCGGCCCACCGAGGTGGCCCAGCCGAGCAGCGAACGGGCCGGTATGTACTCGCCGAACGGCACCAGCCGCATCTTGTCGTACCGGTCGCCGGTCGGGCCGTCCGGGCCGACCAGCACCGCGCTCTTGTAGATGCCGGGCCGGTCGGAGCGGCGGGCGTCCACGTTCACCAGCACATCGGCGCCGGTGGCCCGGGACAGCGCGGCCAGCCGCCGGGTCAGGTCGGGCCGGTCGTCCAGGTCGAAGCCGACGCTGGACTCGCCCCACACCACCAGGTCGACGTCCTGCCCGGCGAGCCGCCGGGTCAGCCGCTCCTCCAGGTCGAACCGCCGCTCGGCGCTGTCCCGCCCGGCGACGACGCCCGGCTGTACGACGGCGATCCGGGCCCGCCCGTCCACCTCCGGGCGCGGCGCCCACACCCACCCGGCGGAGGCCACGGCGGCCGTCGCGGCCAGCGAGGCGACGGCCGGCACCCGGGAGGCGGGCACCGATATCAGCACGGCCGCCGCCACGTTGACGGCCACCACCAGGAAGCTCAGCAGCCACACCCCGCCGACCGAGGCCAGCCGCAGCGCCGGAGCCACCTGCCACTGGCTGGCGCCCAGCATGCCCCACGGCCCGCCGAGCCCCTGCCAGGACCGCACCAGCTCCACCGCCAGCCAGGCCGACGGCAGCACCAGCAGCGCGACGGCACCCCGGCCCGCCGACGCGGGCCCGCCCAGCAGCCGGCGCACCAGCCAGCCCCACGGCAGCCACAGCACGCCCAGCAGCGCGGCTATCAGGAAGATGAACACGTGCAGGTTCGGCAGCAGCCAGTGGTGCACGGCCAGCAGGAAGCCGAAGCCGCCGCACCAGCCGTCGTACGCGGCCCGCCGCCCGGTCGGCGCCGACCGGGCCAGCAGCAGCCACGGCACCAGGGCGACGTACGCCCACCACCACAGGGAGGGGGCCGGAAACGCGAGCACGGGCAGCGCGCCGCACAGGGCGGCGGCGGCCGAACGGCGCCAAGGGGAGGTCAGCCAGCGGTCGATCGTCCTCATAGGGAGCCTCCCTACCCAGCCGATGCCTCCAGTGTGCGCGGGGGCCTCGCGGGCGTGCGCGTGCGGCGGCCGGGCGGAACGGGCGCTCGTGGCCGCGGACGGCCGGCCGTCACGGCGTGCCGGGCGGTCCGGCCGGCAGGCGGCGCCACTTCTCCTGGACGACGACCTCGCGCAGGCGCCAGCCGTCCGCTGTGCGCAGCAGCCCGAAGTCGTACCGGCCGCCGCACACCAGGTCCGGGGCGGCGGAACCGGCGGTGCCGGCCAGGCGCATGGGGTTGAGGTAGTCGGCGCGCAACCGGGCGGTGTCACCGGTGTCGTGCTCCAGGACCCCGAAGCGCACCTGCCGGTTGACGATCAGGTGCTGCCGCATGGCGAACCGGGCCAGGCTCTCGGCGAGCCAGGCGGCGACCCGCCCCGCGTCGCCCTCGATGCCGCCCGCCGAACGGTAGTCGGCCCGCCCGTCCGCCGTGAACAGCCCGTGGTACGCCGCCCAGTCGCCGTCGTCCAGCGCCACCGCGTACGCGGTGACCAGGTCCTCCACGGCCAGCCGGTCCCTCACGGTCGCGAACTCCGCACGCTGCGTCATCGCCACAGTGTTGGGTACGGCGGACGCGGAGCCAAGAGGCTTGCGGGGTGAATATTCGGTGGTGCGGGACCGCAGCGGCGGCCGAACCTGTCCCCGTGAGCGCACAAACCGTCGAAACGGAACCGAAGTTCCGCATCCGTGCCCGGCACACGGACACCACGGTCACCGTCTACCAGGCCTACCACCCGGGGATCGGCCGGGCCGCCGCCCGCACCGGACGCTTCCCGGCCGACTGGAAACGGGACCGGATGACCTGGGTCAAGCCGTCGTTCCTGTGGATGATGTACCGCTGCGGCTGGGGCACCAAGGACAACCAGGAGACCGTCCTCGCCGTGGAGATCACGCGGGAGGGCTTCGAGTGGGCCCTGCGCCACGCCTGCCTGTCCCACTACGCGCCCGCCCTGCACCCCGACCGGGCCGCCTGGAAGCGGGAGCTGGCGCGCAGCCCGGCCCGGGTGCAGTGGGACCCGGAGCGGGACCTGCGTCACAACCCGCTGCCGTACCGGTCCTTGCAGCTCGGCCTCGCCGGGGAGGCGGCGGCCCGGTACGCGGACGAGTGGATCGTCGGCATAGAGGACGTCACCCCGCTGGCCGGGGAGATCCACGCGCTGGTACGGGCGGGCGAGACGGAGCGGGCGAGCGCGCTGCTGCCCGGGGAGCGGCCGTACCCGGTGGCCGACGAGGTGCTCGCACACCTGCGGGCGTAGGTCCACTCGGGGTCCTTCCGCGGTCGCCGCCTCAGGCCGCCTCGATGATCCGGCCGCGGACGGCGGCGGCCCACTGGATCACCAACAGCTCGTACTCCGCGCGCTCCTGGGCCGACAGGGTGCCGCCCGCGCGCAGCCACAGCGCTCTGATCCGCTCGTTCAGCTCGGCGGCGGAGCGCGCGGAACCAGGGGGCGGGGAATCGGGGGACATGCGGCACAGCCTAGGCCCAAGCACTGACCCTGCGCTACCGCCTGGCTACGCAGACGGTAACGCGTTGGTCATCGGTGCCGCTCGGTCATCCGCGCGCTGCCGCCGGCCGTCCGGCCGGTACGCAGGTCACGGGCGGGTCACGGCAGGGGGCACGATGTCCGAAAACGCGCCTCGGGCCCGGATTCCTTTCCGCGTGATGACCAATCGCACCCTGCTTTTGTGTGCGGCCGTCCGGGACGGGCGCCGGTAGTTATGCACGGAGCGGGCGTGCCGGCCGTGCGCACAGAAGCAGGCCATGGACGCCCTGCTCCGGCACCGCAGCGCGTGCGAGCAGTGCGTGGACGACCACGACCTCTGCCCGGAGGGCCCCACGCTGCACGTCCACGTGCGAGCCTGCGGCCCGGTCCCGCGGCAGACGTACCCCGCGCGGTACCGCGGCGGCGTGAAGCAGCGCGACAGGCCCCAGCAGGCAAAGTGACCGCGCCCGGTGAACAGTCGTTGGCGATGCGCCACCCGTGTGGCTTCTATCGGAGGATCACGTGGCTGCTATCTGCCCGAACTGTCATCTGCCGGAGATGATCGCGTACGTCGTCAACGACGGGGGACTACATCCCTTCCCGTGTCTGGAGTGCAACACCGGGACCGTCCGTTCCAGCCCCTACGGGCATCTCTCCGGGGCCGCGCCGTGCGCCACGAACGGCTGCCGGGGGTCCGTGCGAGACGACTACCAGTACGACGCCAAGGGGCGCCTCTCTCGGCTGGACCGCATCAGGTGCCGGTTCTGTGGAACCGACAAGACAGGAGTGATCGCAAATGCCGGAAACGCGAAACAACGTACCCTGCCCTAGGCCCGGCTGTCCCGGCTCCAGGTGCGACATCGTCTCCGGGTGGGAGAGGGGAGGCGACTGGGAGACGATCAAGGAATCCGGCCGGGAGGCGCCGCGAGTTTCCGCGAGCTAACGGGAGATCCCGATAGCGGGAGACCTCGACGTCATCCGTGCGTCACCCCGCCGACTCGGCCGCATGCGGACTCAGTACACCCGCGCTGACCAGCACAATGATGACCACACCGAGGGCGACGCGGTACCAGACGAACGGCATGAAGCTCTTGTTGGAGATCCACTTCATGAACCACGCGATGACCGCGTACCCCGAGGCGAACGCGATCACCGTCGCGAACAGGGTGGGCCCCCAGTCCACATGGCCCTCGCCCAGCGAGTCCTTCACCTCGAAGGCGCCGGAGGCGAGCACGGCCGGGATGGCGAGCAGGAAGGAGTAGCGGGCCGCGGCCTCCCGCTTGTAGCCCATGAACAGGCCGCCGCTGATGGTCGCGCCGGAGCGGGAGACGCCGGGGATGAGCGCGCAGGCCTGGCAGAGTCCGAAGATCAGGCCGTCCTTGACGCCCAGGTTCTCCAGTGTCTTGCGCTGCTTGGGCGCCCGGTGCCGGCGGCCCGTCTCGTCGCGGGCCGCCATCCGGTCGGCGATGCCGATGACCACGCCGACGACGAGGAGCATCGTCGCGGTGATCCGCAGATCGCGGAACGGCCCCTCGATCTGGTCCTTCAGTGTCACACCCAGCAGGCCGATGGGGATCGAGCCGACGATCACCAGCCAGCCCATCTGCGCGTCGTGGTTCCGGCGCATCGACTTGTCGAACAGCGAGCGGAACCAGGACACGATGATCCGGCCGATGTCCTTGCGGAAGTAGATGAGCACCGCGGTCTCGGTGCCGATCTGGGTGATCGCCGTGAAGGCCGCGCCCGGGTCCGCCCAGCCGGAGAACGCGGCGGTCAGCCGCAGGTGCGCGCTGGAGGAGACGGGCAGGAACTCGGTCAGCCCTTGGACGAGTCCGAGGACGAGGGATTCAAACCAAGACATGAAGGTATGGCGTCCAAGTGCTGAAAGGAGAAGAGGTGATCATGTGACGAAGGAAGGGTAGCGGGCCCGACCGGCTACCCGGCAAGAGGGGCCGCGCACGACGGGTGCCGGACCCTCGGGGCGACCACGCGACACCGCCGCCGACGGCGGCAGCTTGCAGCAGGGCACGGGGACGCGGCGTCACCGTCGTCAAGGAACCGCCTCACGGGTGAAATCGGCATGACCCGCCCATGGTCGCAACTGGTGTAATGGGACGCGCCCGAGGGTTTTGGCGACGCGGCCGGGAGGTCTTCGTGAGGGTCGATCAGTGTCTTCTCGTAGACGGGGACGACACGTTGTGGGAGAACAACATCTACTTCGAGCGGGCGATCGAGGAGTTCCTCGACCTGCTCGCTCATGAATCGCTCTCGCGGGCGGAACTGCGGCAGGTCCTGGACGACGTCGAGCGGGAGAACTGCCAGGTGTACGGCTATGGCGCGAGGAGTTTCGTGCGCAGCCTGCACGACTGTTACGAGCGGGTGCACGAGGTGCGGGCGACCGACGACCACGGCAAGGCGATCGCCGAGCTGGGCGAGCGCATCCTGCGCCAGGAGCCGGTGCTGATCGCGGGCGTGGAGGAGACGCTGGCCGGTCTGCGCACCCGGCACCGCCTGGTGCTGCTGACCAAGGGCGACCACGAGGAGCAGGCGGCGAAGGTGGAACGCTCGCGGCTGGGGCCGCTGTTCGAGCGGATCGTCATCGTGCCGGAGAAGACGGTCGAGACGTACTCCACGGTGGTGGAGGACCTGAAGGCCGACACCGTGCGGACGTGGATGATCGGCAACTCCCCGAAGTCCGACATCGTGCCGGCGCTCGCCGCCGGGCTGGGCGCGGTGTACGTACCGCACCCCGACACCTGGGTGCTGGAACACCACCCGTTCCCCGAGACCACCGACCGGCTGCTCCAGGTGGACCGCTTCACGGACCTGGTCGAGTACTTCTGACGGCCCCCGGCTCCGCCGGCCCCGGCGGTCTCACGCGCTCGCCGGCCCCGAGAGGGTCCAGCCCGGGGCCTGCGGGCGCGCGGTCAGGTCCTCGTGGCGTACGGCCCCGCCGCAGGCCTGGCAGGTGACCACCGACACCAGCCGGCTGCCGCAGCTGTGCTCGACGACCATGGGCAGGTCGGTGTCCTGACGCAGGTGGCGGTCGCCCCACTCCCTGAGGGTCGTCAGTACCGGCTCCAGCTCCAGCCCGGCCCGCGTGGCCCGGTACTCGAAGCGCCGAGGGCGCTCGCTGTACAGGCGCTTGGTGAGGATGCCGGCCTCCACGAGCCGGCGCAGCCGGGCGGCCAGGATGTCGCGCGGTGCGCCGATGTTGCGCACGAGCTGGTCGAAGCGGCCGTTGCCCAGGCACACCTCGCGCAGGACGAGCAGGGAGTACTTCTCGCCGACCAGGGCGAGGGCGTCGGCGATCGAGCAGGGGCGCGGGTCCTTCGTAGCGGCCATGAAATCAGTCTAGGGGAGGGTTTGTTTTCCCAACCCTACTTCCCGACCCTGCAAGCTGTAGTGCATCCACGCCCCGGTCGCCGCGTCCTCGCCCCGGCCGTCGGAACCCGCTCCCGCTCCCGCTCACGGGGCCATCACCCGGCCCGCCGCGGCGACCAGGTCGTCCGTCGCCGCGATCGCGGCCTCCCGGCGGGCGGCCAGCCCGGCCCGGTCGGGCGCCTCGCGGAGGGCGAACGCGGCCAGGGCCGCCTGGCGGGCCGGACCGGTGAGGGCCGGTTCGAGGACGCAGACCGCGACCAGCGGGGAGGTCACCGCGGAGCGGGTGGCACGGGACTGTGCCCGGGCCGCGTCGACGGCCTCCTGGCTCGCGCCGCTCAGCACCAGCTCCTCGCGGTGCCACAGGGCCCGCCGGTGGTCACCCAGGGCCGCCACCAGCTCGCCCAGCGCCACGCGCAGCGCCTCCGCCCGGCGCTCGTCGCGGGCGGCCCGCTCGCGCCGCAGCTGGAGCAGCCCGGTCAGCGCGCCACCGAGCAGCGTGCCGGCCACGGCGATGACGCTGGACCACATCGGACACCCCTCCCCGGACGACGCTTCGGACGGACGCGGCGGTTCACCCGGCGCGCAGCCGGTGCCGCTTGCGCCAGGCGACCACCGTGCCCGCCAGGGCCGGTACGGCGACGCAGGCCATCGCGATCAGGAAGGCGGGAGAGGTCGGCGCCGAGGCGCGGGCGCCGGCGACCGCGTAGGCGGCCGTGTTGGGGATCGAACCGAGGGCGGTGGCCAGCAGGAACGGCAGCGGGCCCATGCGTGAGACGGCCGCGCAGTAGTTCGCCGCCCAGAACGGCACGCCCGGGAACAGCCGGAGGGCCAGCATGGACCGGAACCCGTGCCGGCTGAGCTGGCCGTCGGCCGCGTTCAGCCAGCGGCCCCGCAGCAGCGGGCGCAGCGCGTCCTGCCCGAGCGCCCGGCCCAGCCCGAACGCCACCCCGGCACCGAGCACCGTTCCCGCGAGCGCCGTCGCCAGCCCCACCTGGGAGCCGAACATCGCGCCCGCGGCCAGGTTCAGCAAAGGGCGGGGCACGAACACCACGGTGCACAGCCCGTACGCCGCCGCGAACACCAGGGCGGCCGCGGCCCCGCCGAGCTGAGGCGGCCAGCCGTGCGTCAGCAGCCGTTGCGGCTCGCACACCAGCACCCCCGCAGCCCCGCCCGCCAGCAGCGCGAGCAGCAGGGACAGCCGGGCGTAGGGAGACAGCAGCAGCCGTGTGCAGCGCGCGGCCCACCCGGCGCGCGGAGGCACGGGCACGGCCGCGGCACCGGGGCCGGCCGGGGTGAGGGCCGGCCCGGGCGCGGCCGCCAGGAGGGAGGGCGTGGCGGCCGGGGGAGTGGGTGTGGCAGCCGGGAGAGAGGCCGGGGCGGTGCCAGAGCGGTTGGCATCGAGCATCCGCAGACACTAACCGACGCACATGTGTGATCGCCGTATGAACCGAACTCCCCCGCCGTACCGGGCGGACGCGACAACGGCCCGGTACGGCGGGGACGTGCGGTGATGTACGGCCGCGGGACCCACAATGGCCGGGTGAACGAATCGATACCCGTCTCCCGGACCACCGACCACGGCACCGCCCGGCTGATGCCCGACGTCGACCGGGAGCGGGCCTGGCTGCTCACGGTCGACGGGGCCCCGCAGTCGTACGTGGACCTGGACGACCCGGCCTACCTGGAGTTCGAGTACGCGCGGCGGCTGGGGCATGTGCTGGACACCGTGGCCGGGACCGGGCGGGCGCTGGACGTGGTGCACCTCGGCGGGGGCGCGCTGACCCTGCCGAGGTATGTGGCCGCGACCCGCCCCGGCTCCCGGCAGGACGTCGTCGAGGCGGACCGGGGGCTGCTGGAACTGGTCACCGAGCAACTGCCGCTGCCGGCCGGCTCGGGCATCGCGCTGCACGCGGCCGACGCCCGGGACTGGCTCCGGGCCGCGCCGGACGACCTGGCCGACGTGCTGATCGCCGACGTGTTCGGCGGTTCCCGGGTGCCCGCCCACCTCACCACGCTGGCCTACGTCCGCACGGCCGAGCGGGTGCTGCGCCCGGACGGGGTCTACCTGGCCAATCTCGCCGACGCCGCTCCGTTCGGCTTCCTGCGCTCCCAACTGGCCACGCTGGCGGCCGTGTTCGAGGAGGTCGCGCTGGTCGCCGAGCCCGCGGTGCTGCGCGGACGGCGGTTCGGCAACGTGGTGGTCGCGGCCTCCCACCGGCCCCTGGACACGGCCGCGCTGGCCCGGCGCACCGCGGCGGACGCCTTCCCGGCACGCGTCGAACACGGGGCCGCGGTACGGCGGTTCACCGGGTCGGCGCGGCCGGTGGAGGACGCCGACGCCGTACCCTCGCCCGAGCCTCCCGACGGGGCGTTCGGCATCGGCTGAGACGGGCGCGGCGGCGGTGACCAGGGCGCCGCCGGGGCCGGGTGACTGCGGTCGGCGTGACCGGTGCGGTCGGGCGCGGTCACTCCACGGTCGGGTCGCCGTGCAGCCGTACCGTGGCGAGGACCTTGTCGATGGTCGCGTCCGGCAGCTCCTCCTTGACGCCCTTCGCGCCGTACAGCGACCACGACACGAAGTTGCCCGAGGAGTTCTTGAAGGCGAACGTGACCGCCTTGCCGTCGGTGTCGCACTTGTTCTTCTTCGGCACACCGCTGACGTACGACGTGGCGACGCTGCCGGTGACGCCCGACGCGGTCGTGAAGGACTTCGCCTCGCCGACGTGCAGGTACTTCTCGGCCGCCGCCGACTGGTCCGTGTACCCGCCGAACGCGAAGGCGGCCGAGGTGCCCCGGGCGATGCTCGCGGTGTCCTTGGCTCCCATCTCGCCCTTGGTGCCGGCCGCGGCCAGCGACGACGTCTCCTCCCTGCCGTCCTTGTCGTCGTCGGAGACGCAGTAGCTGGGCTTGAGGGACGACACGCCGGAGAAGCCGATGTACGCCGAGCCGTCGCCCTTCTGTTTGTCCTCGAAGAAGGTGAAGACGCCGGTCCGCTTCACGTCCCAGTCGGCCGGTACGTCGAAGGCCGTGCCGTACTTGGGGTTGACCACCACTTTCCAGCCCGCGACCGTCGGCTTCAGGGTCTCGCCGGAGCGCGGGTTGTCGGTCGGGGCCGGCGAGGCGGGTGAGGTGGGCGGGGTGGCGGCCGGCGACGGGCTCGTGGTCGTCCGTGCGTCCTTGCCGTCGGCCGCCTCGTCGTCCTCGGAACCGCCCAGCACCAGGAAGCCGGTGACGGCCGCGGTGACCACGACGGCCGTGGCCGCGACGACGGCGACCAGCTTCGTACGGCCGCCATCGCGCGGGGGCTCGGGCGCGGACGGCTGTCCCCACTGCGGCGGCTGCCCGTACGGGACGGTCTGCGGCTGCGCGTACGGGCCGTTCGGCGGCTGCTGGGGGGCGTACGGACCTTGCGGCTGCTGTGGCGGCTGCGCCTGCTGACCGGCCTGCGGCTGTTGCCCGTACGGGGAGCCCGGGGCCTGTGGTGCGTACGGGGCGCCGGGGGGCTGCTGTCCGTACGGCGTGCCGGGAGGCTGCTGTCCGTACGGACCCGGCTGCTGGTGCTGCTGTTGGGGTCCGGGCTGTCGGTACGCGTTCGGCTGCGGGTGTCCCGGCTGCTGGTACGGGTTCTGCCGCGGATCGTGCTGCGGGTTCTGCGCGCCCCCTGGCGGCTGCTGATCTGGCCACATGGCCGGTAACCCTAGTGCGCTTCTCTGGCCAGCCCCTGCTACTCGTGAGTAACATGACGGCCATGAGCGCAGACCAGATGTCGATCGGCGAGATGCTCGCCGCCACCGTGCCCATGGCCCGGACCCTGAACCTGGAGTTCCTGGAGACCACGGCCGACAAGGCCGTGGTGTCCCTGCCGGACCAGGGCGCCTACCACAACCACGTGGGCGGCCCGCACGCCGGTGCGATGTTCACCCTCGGGGAGTCGGCCAGCGGCGCCATCGTGCTGGCCGCCTTCGGGGACCAGCTCTCGCGTGCCGTGCCGCTCGCCGTGCGGGCCGAGATCGCCTACAGGAAGCTGGCCATGGGCGCCGTCACCGCGACCGCGACGCTGGGCCGCCCGGCCGCCGAGGTCGTCGCCGAACTCGACGCCGGACAGCGCCCGGAGTTCCCCGTGTCGGTCGAGATACGGCGCGCGGACGGCGCGGTGACCGGTGAGATGAGCGTCGTGTGGACGCTCCGGCCGTCCGGCGGGGCGAAGTAACCCGCGCCGGCCCGGACGACACCGCACCCCGCCCCGTCGACACCGGGGCGGGGCGCCGGCGGCCGGGGCGGCGTCACCGGATGGCTACCACGTTGGTCGCCTTCGCGCCGATCACCTCGAAGGCGACCCGCTGACCCTCGCGGGTCGTCTGTGTCTCCATGCAGGAGAAAGGGCGCCTCTCACCGTCCTCGTCGGTGATGATGCCCACGCCGTCCGCGTCGTTGTAGACGGCGATCCTTCCGAGCGGCATGGTCTGCTCCTCCGTGGGTTGCGGGAACCATTGCTCTCCCCCAGTGAGCAGAGCATCACGCACGGTGCCGGGCGGAGGAAGGGTACAGCGGTGCGTCGGCCATGGTTTGACCGGATGTCGGCGGGGCCGTGCGCCGGACCGGACCGCACGAATATCCGGTATTGGGCCTGCGAATACCGGTACTGGACATTTGGCCCGCCATCCGGCCTTTTCGCCGAGAGGTCGGCCGCCCTGTCGAACGCCGTCCGGAGATACCAGCGGTAACTATTACGGGAAGGGCCGACTTCACCGCCGGGGTATTCCGACTTCTTGTTTCCTGTGAGTCGCCTGTGCCAAGGTGAGCCTCCCCGCGGGAGGGCAAAGGAGGACGCCGACGTCCGGCCGGCCCTTTAGGTATGCACGTATGCACCGACAGGCACCGTTTCCCACAGGACGCCCGCGCGCATGCGGTCCTGCGGCTGGAAAGGACATGTTTCCGTGCAGCCCCCTCACCCCCCATGCCCGCCCCACCCATCCCTGCCCGGCCTCGCCGGCGAGGCCGACACCGCCCTCCTCGCCCGGCTCGGCGGGCCGGACGCCGACGGCCGCCACCACGCCGTCGCGCTGCTGCTCGCCCGGCACTGGCGGGCCACCCTCGACCATGCCGTGGTCTGTCTGGCCACCGCCGGTCCCACCGCCCAACTCGTCGCCGCCGCGGCCTTCCAGCAGGTGTTCGCGGGTGCGGCGAGCGGCGGGAGCGGCGCTGCCGGCATGGCCGGGGGAACTGGAGTGCCCGGCCGCGCCGGCGTGCCTCGCGCGACCGGCGTGGCCGATGTGGCCGATGCGACCGGGGGCGCCCTGCGGCCGCGGCTGCTCGTCGCCGTCCGCGACACGGTCCGCGCCTGGGCGGCGGACGCCGCCGCCTGTGCCGCCCTGCCGGAATTGCGCAAAACCACCGGCGGTCGCGGACTGCGCGCGACAAAGCCCGGCCCACCGGAAAGCAGACGGCTCGCCGCCCACGCGTTCCGGTCGCTTCCCGGGGTCGCGCAATGCCTTCTGTGGCATACCGAGGTCGAGGCCGAACCCATAAACATACCCGCTGGTCTGCTGGGTCTCGACACGGTCACCGCGACGGCCGCCCTGGAGCAGGCGCGCGAGCAATTCCGCGCCCTTTGTGTACGCGCTCACCGGGAACTCGCGCCCACCGAGGAATGCCGCTTCCACAACCGGCTCCTGGACATCCCCCTGCGCCGCGGCGGCCCCCTGCTGCCGGAAGTGCGCCGGCATCTGACGGTCTGCCCGCACTGCCGGTACGCCGCCGGGCAGCTCGGCGACTTCGACGCCGGTCTGCCCCTGCTCCTCGCCGAGAGTGTGCTCGGCTGGGGCGCCCGCCGTTACGTCGACTCCCGACCGGCCCGCGCCACCCGGGAGGACCGGTCGTCCATACGTGACCGTCGTAGCCGCCAGAACCGTCATCTCCGGTGGACCCGGGCGACCGCCTCCCGAGGCGGGCGCTCCGCCGGCCGCCGCCGCAGGACCATGGCCATCGGTGCCGGGCTCGCCTCACTCGCGCTGCTCGTCACCGTCCTGTCGGCCAGGAGCCGGTCCGATGACAACGGTGTCCCCGCCCCCGCCGCCACCTGGGCCGCACCCGTCGTGGACTCCCCGCGCCCGGGAGGCGCCGGCGCACACGCCGCAGCCTCCTTCGGTGACCCCGCCGAGACCGTCCACGGCACCTTGCGCGGCCTGGCCTCCGGGCGCTGCCTGGACGTACGCGGGGAGCGGGTGGCGGCGGGCGCGGGCGTCCGGCTCGCACCGTGCTCGGCGGCCGGCTCCCAGCAGTGGACCTACCAGGACGACGGCCTTCTGCGCAGCGCCGCCGACCCCGCCCTCTGTCTCACCGCCGACCCCGGCACGGGAACCGTCGCGCTGGCCGGCTGCGCGGTACCGCCCGGGGAGGTCTCCTACGACGTCACACTCCACGGTGAGATCCTGCTCCGCCGCCACCCCGGCCTGGCCCTGGCACCGGAGCGCGGCCGTGGGGTCACGGGGGTCGGCGTCGTCCAGCGCGACGACGGTTCCCTGGACCAGCGGTGGGTGCTGAGGACGGACGAAGCACCCCCTGCCGGTGCCGGGCCGGGGCGGCGGCCGGTCGCGCCGAGCCCGCCGGGCGCGTCGGGCGGGGTTCGCGGTGGGCCGCCGGGCCGAGGCGATGACACCGGCGCCCGTGCGGGCGTACGAGTACGAGGAGCCGGCGAGGCGCCGGGGAAGAGGGACCCTGGGCTCACCGCCGGGCCCGGTCCGGCCGGCCGCTCAGCGGGACCAGCCCGTGACGGCCACGACGTCCTGGGCGATGGCGCGAACGGTGCGCTGGTCGGTGGGAACGCGTACCGTTCCCGGCGGAGCCTCCGCTTCCAGACGCTGCGCGGCGGCGGCGCTGCGGCGCAGGTGGACATCGAGCTCGGAGCCGCGTTCCCGCCCGCCGAGGCGTTGGCGCGCTGTCGCGTCGGTGGCGGTGAGCAGGACGTTGACGATCCTCGGCGGGGCGGCGGGGGAGACGGCCTGCCGGATCAGGTCCGGTTCGAGGATGCTGACGGTGTTGGTGTAGATCAGGCGTCGCATGCCCAGGTCTGCGTAGTTGGCCCACAGGGCGGCGAGGTTGCGCCGGGTGATGCCGGAGCGGAAGGGATCGTCCGGGGGCGCGGGGTGGACGTGGTCGAGGAGATCGCCCTCGACGAGGCAGTGGGCGACGCCGGCGTCCCGTAGGAGGACGGACGCCTCCATGGCGACCGTGGTCTTGCCCACGCCGGACCGGCCGCCGATCAGAAGCACCTCGATACCTGCCATGCGCCACACGATGACACCGGATGCGGGGCCGGTGCACGGGATTTTCCGCGCGGGGTGGTCGGCACGGGTCGCGGGAGGCAGTGCGGTGGAGGTCTGAAAGCCGAGTTCACACCCCCACCTTCGCAGCGGCTCCACACGTGCCGTGGGGTGGTTCAGGTTTCGCGGGGGTGCCTCTGCCCCGGGGTGGCGTGATTCCTGGAAGGTTCTGTCTCGGAGCATGGCGGACAGGACGGTGACGCGCTGCCGGGCCAGGCCGAGAGGGTGAGGCCGGCGTAGGAGGCCAGGGGGGCGGCGGTGGGGGAGCTGGTGCCGTCGCCGACGGTGACCAGGAGAACTGTGGCGGTTCTGGCGCCGACGCCGGGCAGCGATGTCAGGAATCCCTCTTCACCGCCCAGAGCTGTCAACCCGCCAGACGGCACGAAGGACCGGCCCCCACCGATGGCTGGCTCTGCGCGCAAGAGGCGGTTTTGGCTCAGCTTTTGTCTGCGCCGTGAGGCCCCGTTGGTTGTGCACGTCGCTGTTTCGGCGACGAAGAATCCACCGCGCCTCTGCCGGTTCGAGGTCGAACGAGAACCGCTGGGTGCCATGCGGCCCGTAGAGGCCCGTCACGCCTTCCAACAAGTCGGCGAGCGCGTTTGTGCAGTAGCTGACGCTGTCCCGGTGCTTCGTCGAGCCGTCCCAGATCCTGCACGTCGCCCAGCCGTAGCCACTCGGTTCCCAGCTGAAGTGCAAGGACCTCGTCACTGAATCCCCCTGATCGCTTGCGGACAACGCTACAGCGGTGCTGAAGCCGTGGGACGTCCGGGTACGCCACTCATCCGTGTGTCCAGTCGCCCTTCGCGGCTTTCGTGTGTAGTTCGGTGTCGCCGCTTCCTGGCCGAGATGCCCAGCCCGGCCGTCCGGCGCGGCCCCGGACAATCCCGGCTCCTCTCGTGCTGGGGGTGCACGCCAAGGGGTCAGAGCGTGTACGAGAAGCGCAGCGCCCCGCCCTCCTCGCGGTAGCGGCCCCGGCCGCGCTTCCCGTAGGGGTTGGGGAGCATCTGGACGGCCGTCTTACGAGGGGTCAGGACGTGGGTGACCACCAGGAGGCGCCAGCGCTCGTTGCCCGCGTGCTGGCGGGCCGCGCGGACCTCGCTCTCTCCCAGGTCGAAGCGGCCGCCTTCACTCCCGGTCGCCTTCACCTCGTACAGGTAGGGCCGGCTGCCGGAGCCGACCCGGAAGTCGAAGCCGAGGCCGTCGTCGCCGGACGGGCCGGGGAACGCCTTGCGGCGGTTGCTCGACACCCAGCACGTCTCGTCCACGCGGTCTGGGTATCGAGCGCACAGCCACTGGTAGGCGTACCACTCGCCGACGTATCCGATGGCCTCCCGCTGGGCCGTGGTCAGTTTGTTGTCCGTGCCGCCGCCGTACCCGCGCGTGCGGCCGGTGGTCCGGGCGCGCCCGTTCTGGGTGTTCTGGGGGCGGGGGTCGGTGAAGCGTAGCGGCCCGGCGGCGGTGATGCCTGGTGCGGAGCCGCTCCGCAGGATCTGGTCGAGTTCGTGGGTGAGGGCGGTGAAGTCGCCGGAGGGCACGTAGAAGTCGCGGCCTCCGACGGAGATCGACTGCCGTTTGCGCTCCCGTTCGCGGCGCTCGTGGTCCGCCGCGTTGCGCACCCGGTCCACGTCGGCCTCGGACAGACCGTGCTGTTCGGGGTCCGTCGCCACCGCCATCCCGTCGGGCCACTGGCCGAGGGCCGCCAGCCAGCCGACGACATCGGTGGGTGACAGGAGGCGGAAGTCCAGGGCGCCCGCGGCCTCCAGCCGCGCGGTGACCTCCTCGGCGGGCTGGGCTCCGGTCAGGGCCGCGGGCAACGGGTGTCCGGCCGCTCTGACCAGGACCACCAGGTCGGTGGCCAGGCCGGTGATGGTGCGGAGGTTCGCGCCGCGTACCTGGTCGGGGGCGGGCAGGCGCTCGCCCGCTCCGGGCAACGGAACCGGGCGGCCCAGGCGCAGCGCCAGCTGCTCCTCCACGTGCGCTTCCAGCATCCCCGTGTCGGCCGTGTCCACGCTCTCCGCCCATGCCTCTGGCGCGGTGATCCAGTCCAGGGCCCGGACCGAGGGCCAGCCGGGCATCGGACGGCGGGCGTCGAAGTCCTCCAGGAAGGCCCGGCGCAGCCGATTGACGAGTTCCTTCCTCCGCAGGTCGAGGTAGGCGCGGAGGGCTTCCTCGTGCTCGCGGGCGTGGTCGACCGGTTCCAGACCCATCGCGCGCAGGGTGCCGTTCAACTCGGCGAAGCCGATGCCCAGGTCGCGCCGCAGTTCGTCCGTACCGCGGGCCACGCGGGCTCTGGCGATGAACTCGGAGACAGGGACCGGGAGCTCGGCGGCGTACTCCTCGAGACGAGCCTGGAACTCCCGGGTGTCGCCGGGCGGCGGCAGGAGCAGCGAGTTCGCCGTCTGTGTGCCGAGCAGGTGGACGAGGAAGGGCCGGCAGCGTTCCAGGACCGCGCCGATGGCACCGTCGATCCGACGGCTCGTCTCCTCGACCTGGCGGACCGTGACTTCCAGGGCGTCGGCGAGATCCTCGTGGCCCGGGTCGAGCAGGTCGGCGTGGCGGGAGGCGAGTTGATGGGCGGCGAGGCGCAGCCGGTCACCGAACTCCCGCCGACCCAGCAGCTCGGCGATGGCCACCACGATACGGGTGGTCTCCGGCCAGCCCGGCTCGCCTGCCGGGGCGAGGACCAGCGGATGCTTCGGATCGGGCAGCGGCAGCACTCCGCCGAGGCGGCCCGGCAGCGTCACGGGCCGGCCGTCGAGCTCGATGTCCCAGGAGCGGTAGCGGTGCAGTCGTATGCCCCGGACCAGGGACGTCAGCTCGCTCAGCTCGGCCTCGCTCGCGCGGGGGCCGCGCGCCAGGTGGTCGCAGAGAACGCACACCGCCAGCGTGAGCCAGGGCAACTGCTGGACCAGTGGCTCTCCCATAGTCGCGGCATCCACCTGTGCGCCGTCCACGGTCACCGTGAACTCCAGGTCGTCGGTGTGCCGGACGCCCGCGGGGTGCCCGGCCGCCAGCAGCGCGGCGGCCCCCGCCGAAACACCGGGAAGGATGAGCAGGGGGCGCCCCATCTCCCGTACCAGCAGGGCCGTCAGACTGTCACGTTCACCGCTGACGTAGAGCACGGTCCGGGCATCACCGTTCTCACCGCTCTCCCCGCCGCCCAGGGCGGACAGCGGTACGCTGATCAACTGGTCCCCGGCCTCGGCGAGCACACTGGCGCCTACGGGCAGTGCGGGACGGGGACGCCGTACGAGGTGTCTCCAGGCGCGTTCGTTGGCGCGCTGCGCGGCCGGCCGGTCCTCGGCCCCCAGCGCGCCCTGCGCCGCGAGCCGTCCCAGCGCGGCGACGAGGCGGCCGCTGTCCCGCGGGTCGTCCCACGTCGGCAGCCGCATCTCCCGCAGGCGGTCGCCCGCCTTCCCGCGTTCCAGAAGGTGGCGCAGCCGATGGTCGACGGTCGGCGCGTACGAGGGCTCCTCCTCCAGCCCGGGCGGACAGTGCCAGGCGTCGGCCGGCCGGACGAACCGGACGGCCCGGTCGCGGCCCCGCACCGGGAGCCACGGCTGCCCCCGGACGAAGGCGCCGAGCGGGGTCGGGACCCGTTCCCTGTCCGGAGGACTCTGGCTGCCGGCACTGGTCCAGACGCTGTCGAACGTCGTGTCCTCCCAGTCGGCCAGGCCGTGCAGGACCAGCCGTGCGTACGCCAGCCGGGCCTCCTGCCCGAGTCGTCCGACGACATCCTGGCCGGGGAGCCGCCAGGCGGGGGTTCCCCGGTACGGCGTCCGGGGGTAGTAGACACCGGGCCAGCGGACGTACGGCTCCCACTGCTCCCGCACCTCGGCAGAGACCTTGGCCATGCGGACCAGCCGCCCGGCGCTGAGCTCCCGGCCTTGCTCCACCCGGCTCCAGGAGTCGGCGGAGCTGACCGGGACCAGCCCGTCCGCCACCCCGGCCGCCAGCAGGAACGCCCGCCACTCCTCGGTCTCGCTCCGCTTGGCGAACTCCTCGGGCGCGGCGAGGAGGCGCCCGGCGATCGCCTTGAGGCTTTTCGACACGTCCTGCCCGGCGGCGACCACCACCGCCAGGTCATCACCGGCGGACGCGCGGCCCCAGCCCCGGCCGAAGACGGCGTCGCTCGCCCTGATCAGCCGGCCGTCCGCCGACGGTACGTACAGTCCGAGCGAGGAGACATCCGTCCCGCCCAGCGACCGCTGCGGCTCCCACAGCCGGAAGACGAACCGCAGGGCCTGGAGCCGCAGCCGCAGATCGGTGCTCGCGCTGAGCGCCTGCCGTACGTGGTCCAGCAGGCCCCTCGTGTCGTACGGCCGGACGAGCTCCTCCTGTTCGAGGAAGGCGCGGGCGGCCCGCCCGCGCGTACGCTCGCCGCGGTCCTTCCAGACCAGCCCCGGGTGCAGGTAGAACAACCGCTTGCGGAGCAGGGCGGGAACGGACGGGGGCTCGGTCTGGTCCGTCTCCGTACGCTCCGGCTGGAAGAACGCCTCGCGGCGGGCAGCCTGACCGCTCCGCTTGCCCTGTGCACGTGTACTCGTGCCCGTACCTGCGCTGCCGGGGGGATGGTTGGTGTGCCGCAGTGCGCAGTCCTCCGCGAGCAGCAACCGCCTGCCGCGCAGAACGCGTCCGTCTTCCTCGAAGAGGGCGGCCAGGTCCACGTACAGCGCGCTCCACTGCTCGGGGGGTTCACCGGGCCGGGGGAGGGGAAGGCCCTGGGCGATCCGTTCCACGTACTCGGCGAGGTTCTCCGGGCCCGGCTCCCACGGGCACGCGAGGGCCTTGCACAGGGTGGCCAGCCGCTTCAGCCGGTCGCCGCCGGTCCCGGGGTCCGCCACCACGATCCCGGCCTCGTGCGCGCGGTGTGCCGTGAGGACGGCCAGGTCGAGGTCCGGCCACAGGACCGCGTCCCGCGGCGGTGCCCAAGCCGCCTCGGGCGGCGCGCCGTCCGAGGCGAGGACGGGCACGAGCGGCACCTCGGCGAGTTCACTCCCGTGCACGCGCAGGGCCGCCGCGCGGAGCCGCTCGGGCGAGCCCTTCTCGCTCTCCCAGCTCACCAGGTCCACGGACAGCTGCCGCATGGACGGATCGGGCACGCCACGCAGTACCGCGGCGGCCACCAGACATGTTTCGGCGACCGCGTCGAGCAGCAGCACGTTGAGGGGGTTGTCGAAGGGGAGCCCGGTGCGGTCGAAGTCGGTGAAGAACGGGGCGTTCATGTGCCCCGGAAACGGCGCGGCCTGGTCCCCGCCCATCGGCAGGAAGGTGTAGATCTGCCCGCGTCGCGGTCGCCGTGGGACGGGCAGCGGGAGCGCGACCTCGACGACAGCGGGCCGCTTCCACTCCTGCCACGTGTCGTCGAGCAACCTGGCACCGACGGCCTCGGCGAGCGTGCTGTTCAGCCGTTCCTTCTCCACGGTGCCCCGGGCCACGAGAAAGGTGCCGGACGCCCCCAGGCGCACGGTCGCGAAGGAGACGGGAAACTCGTGCCCGGCCCCGTCCTGCGCCGCGAAGGGCTCCTCCCAGCGGGTCAGCTCGTGCCGCTCGCCCGCCTCGTCACCGGTGGCCCGCCGTTCCAGCGTCAGGCCGGCGAGCCGGTCGAGGAACAGCATCACGGGTACCTTCGCCCCCGCGAGCTCGCGCATCCGCAGCCGGACCTCGGCCCGGGCGGCCTCGCTCAGCAAGGGCAGCCGGACGACGGTCACATACCCCTCGGCGGCGAGCTGCCGACAGGTCGCGGGCACATCGTCCAGCGGCAGGGGTGCCTGGAGCGGTGGATACGTGGCGGCCACTTCGTGGGCGTTGTCCTCACCGGCGAGGAACTCCTCCACGTCGGCCCTCTGCGCGAAGCGAAAGCAGTACCCGTCCAGTTCCGGGCCGAGCGGACCGTCGGGGTCCGCGCTGTAAACCTCGGGCGAGTCGCTGATCAACAGGATGCTGCGGAACCCGACGCCCTTGTTCCCGATGCCCTCGCCGACGTCCTTCGAACTCTGCGCGAGCTCGCAGACGCGCTCGACGTTCCGCCAGGTGAAGGGTGTGCCGCCGTTGGCGACGTACAACGTCCCCCATTCGCCCTCCGCCTCGTCCAGCAGGACGTGGATCCGTCCGTCGCGGCGGTCCCTCGGATGCGCGTCGTAGCCGTTCTGCAGCAGCTCGAAGAGCGAGCGGCCGGCGTACTCTCGCGCGCTCGTGTAGGACGCGGCGTTCACCTGCCGGGCCATGCGCAGGACTTGCTTCGAGCGGGCCCCCGCCAGCACGGACCGGCCGTACTCGCGCAGCTGCTCGGCCCGGGCATTCCTCGGCATGTTTCTCCCCTCACCTCAGCGTGGTGAGGACGGTATCCCGCCGCACTGACACTGGTCGCCGCTTCACGACGATCCATCAAGTCTGGTACTGCGAACCGGAGTTGCTGGTGTAGGGTCGCGCCGGCATTCGGCTCAGCCTCTCGACTCTTCGCGGTGACTGATACAGCGACTTCAGCGTGATGTCGGCCCCGTGGATTCGCCTCTACGACGCGTTTGACCGCCGCATCCGCAGTGCGGGCGGGTCGTTGTACCGAAGACCGCCGCCGACCGGCGGGGGTAAGGCAGCGAGAGGGGCGCCGGCGTGGACGAGTTCGACCCGTATGAGGGACTGAGGAAGCAGAAGACCGAGGCCGAGGAGCGGTTCGCCGCCGAGTCCGAGTACGCGGTGATGACCGTGCTGAAGGACGACGGGGTGTACCGGCACGACGGCCGCCCCCTTACCTGAGCCCCACTGGTCACAGCAATATGGCAGCCAGGAGACGTGGGGGGAGTCCGCCAGGGCCGGGAGTCGTGGGCCGCTGGTATGTGCTGCTGACGGTGTTGTGCGCGGGCGGGGCTTTGGCGCTCTCCCAGCGCTACGGGCTGGACACGCCCGGGACGGCGGTGACACTGCTGATCACCGTGCCTCCGGCCTATCTGGCCTGGAAGGCGTTCCTGCACGACCGCGCCGACGCGTCGCGGGCCACGGATCTGGGAACGGTCGCCGACCACTTGGCCGAGGCGGTGAAGATCCAGTGGGACGCCGAGGCGAGGATCCGCCGGATCAATGATCCGTACCCGTTGCCGGTGGCATGGCGTGCGGCGGACATCGATCTCATCGAGGACTGGGGCCTGCTGACTGACATCGCCCTTTCCCTGCCCGGGTGTCCGCCGTCCGATCTCGCCGACCGGCCCACGGGTCCGGACGTGCTGGCGGGGAACGGCGCCGAGATCGGTGATGTCTTCTCCCGGCGCGTCCCCACGCGCCGCCTCCTGGTGCTGGGTAGCCCCGGCGCGGGCAAGACGGTGCTTCTCCTGCGCCTGCTGGCCGACCTCATCGACCGGCGGACTCCGCACGACCCCGTACCGGTGCTGTTCTCCCTCGCCTCCTGGAATCCAGACCTGCAGGAACTGGACGCCTGGATGGCCGAGCAACTCCGGCAGAACCACCCCGGCCTGACCGTCCCCTGGGCCAGTGCTCCCTCCAGTCGTCGTCCGGCCGACCTCGCTCAGGCGTTGCTGGAACACCGTCTGGTATTGCCCATCCTGGACGGATTCGACGAGATTCCCCCAGCGCTGCAGGCCCCGGCCCTGGACGCGGTCAACCGGGCCCTACCGCTCGAACAGCCGATGGTTCTCGCGAGCCGGACCCCGCAATACCGTTCGGCGCTGACTCGCGGCGGCATCATCGTCCGGCTGAACGGTGCCGCCGGAATCCAACTGCTCCCGCTCGAACAGGCGGAGGCGGCCGCCTACCTGAGGCGGGACGCCGGAGGAGCTCATACCGCAGCCGCCGAACGCTGGAGCGGGGTGGCGGAACTGCTGGGCGGGGACACGCCTGTCGGGCAGGCCCTGAGCACCCCTCTGGGACTGTTCCTGGCCCGCACCATCTACAACCCGCGTCCGGGACCGGCGAACCATGCCGCCCCTCCGCCCGACCCGGGCCGGCTGTGCGACACCACGGCCTTCCCGACCCGAGCCGCAGTCCTTGGTCATCTCTTCGATGCCTTCATTCCCGCAGCGTACGCCGCCACCGACCGGGAACCGGCCCGATGGAGCGCCGAGCGGGCACACCGCACCCTGGTCTTCCTCGCCCGGCACCTCGAAACCAACCGCGCGGGCAGTCCCGACCTCGCCTGGTGGGAACTCCACCACGCCCTCCCGCCACGCACCCGACGCCGTGCCGTCGGCCTTGCCGCGGGTCTTCCCGCCGGGACCATGTTCGGACTTCCCTTCGTCGTGCTCGGCGGATACCCGGACGGACTCCGCGGCGGATCCGTGATCGGTGGCACGATCGGCCTCATTTTCACTCTCGCCGGGTTCATGGATCCACCCGCGGCGCCGGCCGTCCGTCTGCGCTGGTCCCTGCGAGGGTTCGCCTCCGGCCTCAGCATCGGCCTGCTGACGGGGCTCGGGACTGGTCTCCTGGTCGGGCTCTTCGATTCGCCACTGGCCGGGCTCCGAGCCGGGATCACCATCGGGAGCGGCGTCGGAGCTGTGGCCGCTTACACCGGCGCGTTGTCGGCCGCGAACCCGGACCTCACCGTCGAGGTAGGGCCCGCCACGGTCCTCGCACGGGACCGCCGCACCTTCGGGCAGATCATCCTGACCGCCGTCCTGGGTCTGGTACCGGCCTGGACCGCGCTCCTGGGCCTGAGCGAAGACGACGGACTCACCTCCGGCACTGTCGTGGACGCGGCGTTCTTCGGCACGCTGTTCGGCCTCGCCGGCGGCCTCGCAACAGGTCTCACCGTGACAGCCTGGGGCACCTTCACCGTGACCAGGGCGCACCTGGGGCTTCGACAGCGCATTCCGCGGGACCTGTTGGCATTCCTCAAGGACGCGCACGAAACAAGAGGCGTACTGCGCCAGGTCGGCGCCGTCTACCAGTTCCGCCACATAGACCTGCAACGCCACCTCGGACAGCAGCTGCCGAGCGGCGGCACGGACCCCGCCCCACGGCAGGGCCGGCCCTGAGCACCGAACACCACGGCGGCGGCACGGTCAGAGGGGGCGGACAGCAGCACTGCGAGAGCGCTGACCGTCAGGCAGTAAGGACGGCCGGCGACCCCACGGCGTTGAGCGAGCACCCCCTCCGCGCATGGCACCGGCCCCCGCGACCGCACAGGGACGCGCAGGCCGGCGTGACGTGTGCCCCAGACGATTCACCGACGGGGTCGTCGGGGATGCCCGGGACAGGCGACGGGTCGTCCGAGGGATGGCCGGGCCGTGCCGATGCCTCGGTACGGCCCGGCCGGGAGCGCCCCACGGACGGGATCAGCGGCTGGAGCGGCAGTAGAGGGCGTCGGTCAGGCACACCATGACCTTGGCGTTCCTGACGTCGTACTCCGGTGCGGTGCTCAGCGGAACCACGGTGCCCGACCCGCCGGCCCGACCGAGCAGCGTCTTCTCCGTCACTCCGTCGCTGCAGCGGGTGTACACCAGCCAGGCGACGGCCGCACGCCCGTCCGCGGCGTTGTCCGACAGAGCGTTGTTGGCGTCGTCCTTGAGCTTGGCGTAGGAACATTCATTCCATGCCGCGCCAGTGACCAGGGTGCCCCAGGCGTTGCCCCCCCGATTCGCGTCCGTGGTGTAGATGTCGAAATTCTGCGCGGCTGCGTGCGCGGTACCCGAGGCCATCATCAAGGCGCCGACGGCCACGGCACCGGCCAGGCTGGCAATCTTGCCTTTCATAGGAATCCTTTCGCTGTGCGGACGGCGTTGCGGGACGTTCCCGGTGGAAGGCGCCCGCCGGAATCGCTCACAGCCTGGGGGAGACGACGGTATCCGGGCAACGGCGGACGGCCGTCCCGGATGAGCGGACACTGTCCGGCCTGGTCGCAGCCTTGTCCGGGCGTCATCCGGACAACGACCCGGGCAGGATGGCGCCAGGCTGGCAGGAAAGGGGCCTTGTCTCCTCGCCGGGAGGGAGGTCAGGCTGTGCCCCGGTTCTCGACGGCAAAGGCCAGGGCTGCGTTGACGGCCCCCGAAAGGGGCGTGACGGTGGGAAGCAAACGCGTATTTCCCGATCCGGCGACCGCCGGTAATGCTGTGGAATTCGTCGCACTCCTGCGCGCGCGTAAAGAACGCGCGAACGTGACTTATAGGCAGCTGGAGATGAATGCGGCGGCATCGGGCGATGTCCTGCCCCGCAGCACATTGGCGGACGTCCTGCAGCGGGCGACGCTTCCGCATGAGGAGCACCTGAGGGTCTTTCTGCGGGCTTGCGGCTGTACCGACCGGGAAGTGGCCGTCTGGACGGCGGCACGCAGGAGGCTCGCCGCGGCCGGCGAGGGAAGCACCGCCGCCTCCCCTCCGGCCGGGCCCCCGGACCCGCATCCGGGCGCCTCCCGGCCGCGTCGGCTGCGGTATCGCGCGATGCTCCTGGCACTCGTTGCCGCGGGCGGCGTACTGCTGGCGGTCACCGCCGCGTGGACCGTCCGGGGAACACCGAACAGCGGCGACAGTCGGCTTCAGGCGCCGTCGGCCTCGGCCCAGGGTGGCCCTGTGGCCGCGGGCGAATACCGCATACATCCCGTCCACAGCTACCCGGACCGCTGTTTGGACGGTACCGGTGAGGGCAGTGACTCCCTCGCCATGGTGGTCGAATGGACATGTACCGGCTCGCGGGACCAGGTGTTCGCCGTGGAGCGCGTCAGCGCCGACCTCTACCGGGCGCGGCCGGCGAACACGATCCGGGGGGCGGGTCCGTGGTGTGCCGCATTCGCCTCTTCCGTGACCGGCTCCCTCTGGCTTCCCCGCCCGTGCCGGGACGACGATCCCCGCCAGTACGTGAAGCTCGAACCAGTCCGCCTCGCCTCTCACGCCGGGAGACCGGCGTACAGCATGCGGACCGCACGGGGCGATGCCTGTGTCACCGTCGGGCGGGAGATCGACCGGAACGACGTCGCCGAGGTCGCTCAGCATCCCTGTATGGACAGCCCGCGCCAGCAATTCGTCCTCGTCCCCGTCCCCGGGACTCGGACGGGGAGCGGCGGCGAGTTGAAGGCCCTTCCCTCCGTCCCCCTGCGCGCGTCCTGACCGCCCCTGTCCACAGCGCGACAACCGGGCCGGCGTCCTTCGCGGCCTTCACGTCCTCGGCGTCGACCCACCAGGCCGCGGCCGTCGCGCCGGTCGTGGTGCCCGCGCCGCGTCCGATCGCCGCGCGTCCGCCATGGCCGTGGACGATGTCGGCCGGGAGCAGGACCTCGCCCTCGATCGAGGTCTGACCCGCGACCAGGTCCGTGACGGGCGGGCGCGCGCTCAGCGCCGGCGGTTGTTGCTGGTGTGGTCGCCGGCGAGCCAGCGGGAGAGGTCGTCGTGTGCTGTGGCTCGCCGCTCGGCGTTGATCTTTTCCACGTCGGGGTGGTCGACAGCGAACAAGTCATCTCCCGTGATGGATTGGGGTGTTGGGTCGGTGACCTGGTGGTCGCCGACCTGGTGGTCAGCATGCCTCTCAATTTAAGTTGAACGCTAAACCAATTCGAGCCGTTGTGTGCGTGCCGGAGAGCGGGTAGCCCGTCGGTCGGCCGGCGGGGGCTGGCATCGGGTGGTCGGTTCGCGCCCCGGGTGGCGTGTGGTGCTGCATCCGCGCCCGGGCGGGCCGCTGCCCGGTGTGGGCCGGGCCTGGCGGTTACGAGGGCCCCGGCCTTCGTCCGGCGGCGGTCGTGACAGGCGTGCTCCCGGCACGGGCGCGGCCGGGTGCAGTGGCCTTGTTGGGGTGGATGAGACCGACGAGTCTGCGGCGGTCGGCTTTCCGCAGGGCGGCCGGTGGTCCGTAGCGTTCGAGCAGCCAGGTGACGGCCTGGTGATCGAGGCGGGGGGCCGAGGGCGCGCTCCAGGCTGGGGCGGAACGGGGTGAGCAGGTTCGCGTCCTGCGGAGCGTTTCGCCCAGTGACCGAGTCAGCGCCATGAACACCTGAAAGCTGCGCTCACACCACATTCCGGCGGATCAGCCCCGACAGCACCAACGCGCCCGGCAGCAGCGGTGCCCAGTCGGTCAGGACCCGGTAGCCGATGACGGTCGCGGTCGCCGGTGCGGGCGAGGAGCCGAAGGCGACCAGCGTCCACACCAGCGCCGCGTCGACCGCGAGGCCGCCCGGCGCGGGCACCGCTCCGACGGCCGTGCCCGCCGCCAGATGGGCCAGCACCACCTGCTCCCAGGGCAGCCCCAGCCCCAGCGAAGCCGCCACGCAGGCCAGCGCGCCGGCCTGCACCAGCGGCATCGCCACGGCCCCGCCCCACAGCGCCAGCACCCGGCACGGCCGGGCATGCACCGCGCGGGCGTCGGACACGGCGGTGCGCAGCAGCCCGGTCACCGGCCGCCGCAGCGGCCGCACGACAGCCAGCAGCACCCCGGCCACCGTGACCGCCCCGCCCACGCCCGCCGCGAGGGCTACCAGCAGCCGCCCGTCCGGTATCAGTTCCCCGAGGCGCCGCCGGGCCGGTGAGGCCGCCAGGAACACCACCAGCACCAGCGTCTTCGCGACGGACTTGACGAGCGAGTACAAGCCGATCGACGCGGTCGCCCGCTCCAGCGGTACGCCCTGCCCGCGCAGGAACCGCAGGGTGACGGCGTGCGCGCCGAGCCCGCCGGGCAGCACATGGTTGGCGGCGCCGGCGGCGAACTGCGAGGCCAGCAGCAGCCGGGGCGGTACCGGGTCGGGCAGCGCACCCTGCCGGACGCAGGAGGCGGCCACCCAGGTCAGACAGGTGAACCCGGCCCCCGCCGCCAGCCACCCCGGATCGGCCGCGACCAGCCGCCGGAACCCCTCGCACACGACGGGCCGGTTCGCCGCCGCCCAGCCGACGGCGAACAGCACCGGAACCAGGCACAGCACCAGCCGCAGCGACCGGGCCGGCCCGCGCGACGCCACCGACCGCGCCGGAGCCGCACGCTCCGGATCGACGCCGGCGGTCTCCGCGCCCGGACGCGGCAGCGAGCGCGAGGTGGAGGCGGTGGAGGTGGATGCGGACGATGTAGACGTGGACATGGGCGTGGACGTCGACGGGGGCGGGGTCGGAGCTGGGGACACGGGACGTCGTCCTTCCGCGGCGGGCCCCTGCGGGCCTGGGGGAGCGGGCCGGGCGAAACCGCGTGGAGCCTTCCCCTCCCGCGTGACACGGGGATGTCCGGAAACGTAAGGCGTGCGGGCGGAACGGTGCCGCCGGGCGGGCGGGCAGGCGGCCGTTCGGCGCCGACCAGGTAGCCTTCCCTTGGGCCGCGCTTTGCATGCCGGGGCCCGGACACGCAGGACAACAAGGTCAGCGACAGGGGAGGAACCGGCGGTGCACGTCCAGGAATGGCTCGACTCGGTGCCTGCCGCCGCCGTCTACGCCGTGGTGGCCCTGGTGATCGGATTCGAGAGCCTGGGCATCCCGTTGCCGGGCGAGATCGTCCTGGTCTCGGCGGCCCTGATGTCGTCGCAGCACACCGGCGTCAATCCGGTCATCCTCGGCGCCTGCGCGACCGCCGGAGCGGTGATCGGCGACTCGATCGGCTACGCCATCGGCCGCAAGGGCGGACGCCCGCTGCTGGCCTGGCTCGCCAAGAAGTTCCCACGCCACTTCAGCGCGGGCCATGTGGCCACCGCCGAGCGGTCCTTCGAGAAGTGGGGCATGTGGGCGGTCTTCTTCGGCCGCTTCGTCGCCCTGCTGCGCATCTTCGCCGGTCCCCTCGCGGGCGTCCTGCACATGCCGTACTGGAAGTTCCTGATCGCCAACGTCCTCGGCGGCATCTGCTGGGCCGGGGGGACCACGGCCGTCATCTACTACGTCGGCATCGTCGCCGAGGACTGGCTGAAGCGCTTCTCCTACGTCGGCCTGGGCGTGGCCGTCCTCATCGGACTCGGCTCCATGCTGATCCTCAAGCGCAAGGCGAAGAAGGCCCAGTCGCAGACGGAGCAGCGACAAGCGGAAGCGGAGCCCGTGAACGCCGGGGAGTGAACCGGCGGCGGCGCCGGGCGGAAGCACCCCTTGCTCGCCCACCCCGGCTCGTCCCCCCGTACACCCCTTCTTACTCGTGCACCTCGCGATGCGCCTTCGCCAGATCGGCGTACAGCGTGCCGTTGAGGACCACGCCCTCCCGCTCCTCCTCCGTCAGGGTCCGCCGCACCTTCGCCGGTACGCCCGCCACCAGCGACCCGGGCGGCACCACCATCCCCTGCGGCACCAGTGCCTGGGCGGCCACCAGCGAGCCCGCCCCGATCACCGCCCCGTTCAGCACGGTCGCGCCCATCCCGATCAGGCAGTCCTCCTCCACGGTCGCCCCGTGCACCACCGCGTTGTGCCCGATGGACACCCGCTCCCCGATGCGCACCGGGAACCCGGGGTCGGCGTGCAGGGTGACGTTGTCCTGCACATTGGCCCGCGCCCCCACGGTGATCTTCTCTATGTCCCCGCGCACGACGGCCCCGTACCAGACACTGGCCCCCTCGTGCAGTGTGACGTCCCCGACCACGGACGCCGTGGGTGCCACGAACGCCTCCGGATCGACCTGGGGTTCCTTGCCCCCGATGCCCATGATCAGCGCCTTCCGCGTCATCACTGTCTCCTTGTGTGCGTGCCGTGCCCGAACCGTACGACACCGGGTGGGGCAAAGATCACAGCGGCCCGGCCTCTCGCCGGGGACAACCGGTGAGTAACGTGAGCGCGTGCCGCAGCGCAAGAACACGTTCTCATCCTGGCGTCAGCGCCTGGCCCAGCGCGCCGTCCACGCGGGCTGGGCGTGGGTGCGGCGCACGGGCTCGGTGACGGCCGAGCACCCCGGCCGTTTCCGCTTCGGCGCCATCGGCGAGCACACCCGGCTGGCCTTCCCGCTCGGCACGATCTTCGGCGAACCGTGGATCCGGCTCGGGTCGTACTGCATCATCGGGGAGCAGGTGACCCTCACCGCGGGCCTGATGCCCGACCTGGACCTCGGCCCGGACCCGATCCTGCGCATCGGCGACGGCGTGGTCCTCGGCCGCGGCAGCCACGTCATCGCGGACACCACGGTCACCATCGGCAGCGACTGCTACTTCGGCCCGTACGTCTACGTCACCTCCACCAACCACTCCTACGACGACCCGCACCAGCCCATCGGCAAGCAGTGGCCGCGCATGGAGCCGGTCGAGATCGGGCCGGGCTGCTGGATCGGCACCGGCGCGGTGATCCTGCCGGGGGCGCGGATCGGCCGGAACGTGGTCGTGGCGGCCGGCGCGGTGGTCCGGGGCACGGTGCCGGACCACGCGGTGGTGGCCGGGGCGCCCGCCAAGGTCGTACGGCGCTGGACGCCCGACACCGGCTGGCAGCCGCCGCTGCGCACGCCCGCGCCGGTGCCGATACCGGACGACATCACACCGGGCCAGCTGCGCGCGCTGGCCGACCTGGACGAGGAGGCGGTGGCCCGGCTGGCCGCGCTGGACCCCGACGGCTGACGGCGACCTCCCGGCCGCGAACCGGTGCCGGAAACCGGCGCCCGGACCGGCTCGTCGACCGCTACAGCCGCCGTACGAAGACCGCCGCCGCGCCCGGTGCCCCCTCCTGACCGCCGGCATCCTCGCCCTCCTGCCCACCACCGCTGGACCACGAGCCACCCGTCCGACCTCCCCGCCGACGGCACCGGCCCCCCGCGTGACCGCCGCCTTCGGCGGCTCAGCCCGTAGCCAGCAGCAGTGTGCCCAGCAGGGCCAGGCCCGCGCCCGCCGTCTGGATGCCGCGCAGCCGCTCCTTGAGGAAGCCGAGTGCGGCCAGGGCGGTCACCACCGGGTACAGGGAGGCGAGCACGGCCGCGACGGTGACCGGGCCGCTCCGGGTGGCCATCGCGTAAGTGCCGTTGGCGGCGACGTCGGCGAGCCCGACGAACGCCAGCGCGGGCAGCGAACCCCACCGGAACCCGCCCTCCGGTACGGCGGCCCCGCCGCGCCGCACCGAGACGACGAGCGCGGCCCCGCCCACCACCACGTCCGTCACCCGCTGTACGAACAGCGCGAGGAACAGCCCGGTCACCGTGGTGGACGCCTCCGCGATCAGCGCGAACACCGTGCCGAAGCCGATCGCCGCGACCAGTGTCATCAGGATCGTGCGCCGCTGCACGGCCGTGCCCCGCAGCTGCGGCCCGCCCGCGAGGACGACCCCGGTGACGGCGACGGCGCTGCCGACGGCCTGGAACAGCCCCGGCCGCTCGCCGAGCACGAGTCCGACACCGACGGGCACGGCGACGCTGAGGGTGGCCAGCGGCGAGACCACGCCCATCGGGCCGAGCGCGAGGGCCTGGTAGAAGCAGAGCAGGGCCACCGGCCCCACCAGGCCGGCCGCGAACGCGAACCAGAGCCGGGGTCCGGCCTCGCTCCAGCCGCCGGTGGCCAGCACGATGGCGCCGAGCACGACCGCCGCGATGCCCTGGGAGACGACCACCACCGTCAGCGCCGGGGTGCGCCGGGTCAGCAGTCCGCCGCCGAAGTCGGCCAACCCCCACAGAAGGCTGGTGAGCAGGGCGAAGAGTGCTGTCATGGCCTGCCTCGCAGTACAGTTCGGTGAACGGTCGGGTGCACCTCACCGTAGTTCACCAGATTGCACTCCACTACTAAAATATTGAACTCCCTCGATATTGGACCCCATGTGTCGGACCTAGAACTCCTGACCCAGACCCTGGCGCGCAACGTCAAGCACTGGCGCGCGGTGCGCGGCTTCACGCTGGACGTGCTCGCCGCCCGGGCCGGCGTCAGCCGCGGCATGCTCATCCAGATCGAGCAGGCCCGCACCAACCCGAGCATCGGCACGGTCGTCAAGATCGGCGACGCGCTCGGCGTCAGCATCACCGCGCTGCTCGACTACGAGCGGGGCCCGAAGGTGCGGATCGTCCCCGCCGAACGGGCCGTACGGCTCTGGCACACCAAGGCCGGCAGCTACAACCGGCTGCTCGCCGGCACCGAGGCTCCCGGACCGCTGGAGATGTGGGACTGGCGGCTGATGCCGGGGGACATCAGCCCTTCCGAGCCGCACCGCGGCGGCACGGTCGAGCTGGTCCATGTCACCGCGGGCGAGCTGACGCTCGCCGTGGACGGCACGGAGTACCGCGTGCCGACCGGCGCCAGCGCCTCCTTCGAGGCCGACGTCCCGCACTGGTACGGCAACCAGGGCGAGCTGCCCGTGGAGATGGTGATGGCCGTGTCCGTACCACCCGTGCCGTGAGCGCGCCCGCCCGCGCACCGAGACCACCCGTGCCGTGAGCGCGCCCGCCCGCGCGCCGAGGACCGCTCCTGCGGCGACCCCCTCCGTGCCGTAGACCTGTCCGTGCCGTACGCCCGCCTGTCGGCGTACGCCCGCCCGTCCACGCCGTACGCCCGTCCGCGCCCCGGGCCCGTCCGTTCCGTAAGACGCCGGTACGGCGGTGCGGCCGGTCTTGTTAGCGTGCGTTCATGCGCGCGCCCATCGGAGACTTCACCACCGCCACCCCCGCCCCGGACTGCCTCGACGAGCTGACCGCCCCCGTCGCCGACGCCGTACGCGCCTGGCAGGGCACGGTCCCGGCCGACCAGATCCTCTACGTCGACACCGACCCGCGCTGGGCCGACACCGCCACGTTCGTGGAGCACTACGGCCGGGACCTGCTGGAGCGGTCGGCGAACTGCGTGGTGGTCGCGGGCAAGCGGGCCGGTGAGACCCGGCTGGCCGCCTGTGTGGTGCCGTCCACCGCCCGGGCCGACGTCAACGGTGTCGTCCGCCGTCAACTGGGGGCCCGCAAGGCGTCGTTCGCCCCGATGGAGACGGCGACCGGCGAGACCGGCATGGAGTACGGCGGTATCACCCCGCTCGGACTGCCCGCCGACTGGCCGGTGTTGGTGGACTCGGCCGTGGTCGACCTGCCCTACGTCGTGATCGGCAGCGGACGCCGGCGCGGCAAGCTCCTGATCCCCGGCAAGGCCCTCGCCGAACTCCCCGGCGCCACCGTGCTGGAGGGGCTCGGGGTGGTGTGAGCCGCCGTGCGCCACGGGCCTTGCCGCCGGTCACCCCGTGAGGTGGTGGGCCAGCGCCAGATGGGGGTCCGTCTCGCCCGGGGCGGGCGCCGGGTCGGCATGGACCAAGGCCGCCGTCAGGTTCGGCACGGCGTGCAGCAGGGCGTGTTCGGCCTCGACGGCGATCGCGTGTGCCTGTCGTAGCGTGGCCTCGGGGTCCACCACCACCGCGAGTTCGGCCCGCAGCCGGTGCCCGATCCAGCGCGGCCGCAGTTCGCCCACCCCGCGCACCCCCTCGACCGCGCGCACCGCCCGCTCGGCCCGGTCCACCAGCGCCGGGTCGACGGCGTCCAGCACCCGCCGGAACACCTCCCGCGCCGCGTCCCGCAGCACCAGCACGATCGCCGCCGTGATCGCCAGCGCCGGATCCAGCTTGTCGGCCGTCTCGTGCGAATGCGGGGCGAGCAGATGGCCGAAGCGGCGGAGCGGGCCACGGTGGAGGCGCCCGTGCCCGTGGCCGTGGTCATGTCCGTGGGGCGATGTGTGTCCGAGGTGCGGGTGTTGGCGGCCGTGGTCGCGATGGTGCCGGTCGCTCACGTCGGTCCCCTTCCGGTGGACGGGAGTGGACGCGCGGCCATTACGTGCGTATGAGCGCACGCATGCACCTATCACCTGCGCACGATGCGCACGAGCACAGCGCGGGTGAGGAAACCGAAGAGGAGCGCTTCGCCGTCGCCGCCGACCTCCTGGCCCTGCTCGGCGACCGCACCCGCCTCGCCCTGCTGTACGCCCTGACGGCGGGCGAGGCCGACGTCACCACGCTCACCGAGGCGTGCGGCGCCGCCCGCCCGGCCGTCAGCCAGCACCTGGCCCGGCTGCGGCTCGCCGGTCTGGTGGACACCCGCAAGGAGGGCCGCCGAGTGATCTACTCCCTGCGCCACGGACACCTGCGGCGCCTGGTCGAGGAGGCCCTGAAGACGGCGGACCACCGCCTGACGGGCCACCGAGCGGGACGCTTCTCCGGCCGCGGACCGTGGGCGGAAGGGGCTAGCCCAGCCGCGGGATCTCGATGGCCGGGCAGCGGTCCATGACCATCTCCAGGCCCGCCGCCCGGGTGCGTTCGTAGGCGGCCGGGTCGACGACGCCCAGCTGGAACCACACCGCCCGCGCGCCCTTCGCCACGGCCTCGTCGGCGACCGGGCCGGCCAGCGCGCTGTTCACGAAGACGTCGACCACATCCACGTCGAAGGGGATGTCCGAGAGGGAGGCGTAACCCCGCTCCCCGTGCACCGTCTCGGCCTTGGGGTGCACCGGCACGATCCGCTTGCCGAACCGCTGGAGTTCCCGGGACACGCCGTACGCGGCCCGGCGCTCGTTCGCGGACAGGCCGACCACCGCCCAGGTGTCGCCCAGCTCGGTCAGAATCCTGCGGATCGTCGCGTCGTCGCCGTACATCGGCCGCCTCCTCGGGCTGCGGGAACTGTCTCGGGGAAACGTCACTCCGGCGCGCCGGGATTCCCGTCGTACCCGGCACGCTGTCCGGAAACGGCGCAAGCTGCTGCATACGGCCGCCGGCCCGCCCTACGCTCGCCCCGTGCTGCGCATCCTCGACGCCCGAACCGGTGAGCCCGTCCCCGCCGCGCCCGCCCGCCGCGGCCTGACCCGCATCGAGGCCCACGCCTTCGGTGCGGACCCGACGGCCCTGCGGGTCCTGCTCACCGCCGACCTGCTCGTCCGCGCCCTGGAACTGGGCGGTACCCCGGTCTGGACGGGCCTCACCGCCCCCCACGACCAGCCGGAACTGCGCACGGCCAGCACCCGCCTGGCCATCCGCCCCTTCGAGTTCAGCCGCGACCTCGCCTCCGGCCTCGGCGAGGCCCAGGCCCTCCACGTGGTCCGGCGGGACTCCGCGGCGGCGGTGGGGGAGGGGCCGGTGGTGGCGGTGGCCGGGGTGGAGTGGGTGCCGGAGGCCGGCGGGCAGCCCGCGGGGGGCGGCCCGGCCGTGCTCACGGCGCTGCTGTCCGACCCCTCCGCCCTGCGCCTCGCCCTGCTCGCCGTACCGCGCGGCGAACCCGCGCGTCTGGACCCCGCCACGCTGGCGGAGGCCGCGCGCGGCCTCGCCCGGTGGCGGCGGGCCGTGGCCGGCTGGGCCCGGCGGCCCTCGCGGCCCGTCCCCGGCGAGGTGCGCGACCGGTTGCGCGCCGCCTGGGAGGACGACCTCGACCTGCCTGCCGTGCTCGGCGTCCTGCGGGAGGTGGAGGGCGCGCCCGGCATCCCCGACGGCGCCCGCTTCGAGACCTACGCCTACGCCGACCGCCTGCTCGCCCTGGATCTCGTGCGCGACCTCGGGAGCCCCGGGTGAAGGGACCGGCGGGCACCGGCCCGCTGCTGCGGCTGCGGGTGCTGCGGCACGCCGAGTCCGCCTGACCCGAGGGCGTAGGGGACCGGCTGCGGCCGCTCGCGCCCCGCGGGCTGCGGGACGCCCCGGCCGCCGGGCGCGCCCTCGCCGCCGCCGGTTTGCGGCCCGGCCTCGCCCTGTGCTCCCCCGCCGTACGGGCCCGCCGTACCTGGGAGCTGGTCTCCGCCGAGTGGGCCGAGCCGCCGCCCGTGCGCTACGACCGGCGGCTGTACGCGGCGGGCGTACCGCAGGTGCTGGAGGTGGTGCGCGAGGCGCCGGCCGAGGTGCGGACCCTGCTGCTGATCGGGCACGACCCCGGCCTGGTGGAGCTGGTGGCGGTGCCGGCCGCCGACGGGCTCGACGTCCCGCCGGAGCGGGTTCGGGCCGGGTTCCGGACCTCCGCGGTCGCCGCCCTCACCTGGCACGGCACCACCTGGCGGGCCCTCGCCCCGGGCACCGCCCCGCTCACCTCCTTCACGGTCCCGCGGGGCGGGCGCCCGGGAAGCTGCCGTCCGGCCACGGACTAGGCTGGCCGGATGCAGGACGAGTACCGCACAGTCGCCCGCGCGGGCGTGCACGAGACCGAGATCAACCGCTCCCGCTTCCTGTGCGCCCTCGCCCCGGCCGCCACCGAGCAGGAGGCCCAGGACTTCATCGCCGCCGTGCGCAAGGAGCACGCCGACGCCACCCACAACTGCTGGGCCTACGTCATCGGCGCCGACGCCTCCGTGCAGAAGGCCAGCGACGACGGCGAACCAGGCGGCACCGCCGGCGTGCCCATGCTCCAGATGCTGCTGCGCCGCGACATGCGGTACGTCGTCGCCGTGGTCACCCGCTACTACGGCGGTGTCAAGCTCGGCGCGGGCGGGCTGATCCGCGCCTACGGCGGCTCGGTCGGCGAGGCCCTGGACGCCCTGGGCACGATCACCCGGCGCCGCTTCCGGCTGGCCACGGTGACCGTCGACCACCAGCGCGCGGGCAAGGTGCAGAACGACCTGCGCGCCACCGGACGCGAGGTGCGCGACGTCCGCTACGGCGAGGCCGTCACCATCGAGATCGGGCTGCCGGACGCCGACGTGGACGCCTTCCGCGCCTGGCTCGCCGATGTGACGGCGGGCACGGCCGGCTTCGAACTGGGCGGCGAAGCCTACGGAGACGCCCGATAATTGGGGTGAAACGGGCATAACGCGCGCTCGGGTGGCGGGGGATGGCGGCCGGTGCCGGAGCGACCGGCCGTGATGTCGGACCCGGCCGTTAGTCTCGGGGCTCATGAGGATCCTGCACACGTCCGACTGGCACCTCGGCCGGGCCTTCCACCGGGTGAACCTGCTTCAGGCGCAGGCCGGGTTCATCGGTCACCTCGTCACCACCGTGCGTGAGCGCGAGGTGGACGCGGTGGTCGTGTCGGGCGACGTGTACGACCGCGCGGTGCCCCCGCTCGCCGCCGTGGAGCTGTTCGACACCGCCCTGCACCGGCTCGCGGACCTCGGCGTGCCCACGGTGATGATCTCCGGCAACCACGACTCGGCCCGCCGCCTCGGCGTCGGCGCCGGGCTCATCGACCGCGCCGGCATCCACCTGCGCACCGAGCCGTCCGCCGCCGGCACCCCCGTGATCCTCCGGGACGCCCACGGCGATGTCGCCTTCTACGGCCTGCCGTACCTCGAACCCGCCCTGGTCAAGGACGAGTTCGGCGTCGGCAAGGCCGGTCACGAGGCCGTGCTCGGCGCCGCCATGGACCGCGTCCGCGCCGACCTCGCCGCCCGCCCGCGGGGCACCCGTTCCGTCGTCCTCGCCCACGCCTTCGTCACCGGCGGCCAGGCCAGCGACAGCGAACGGGACATCACCGTCGGCGGGGTCGCCGCCGTACCCGCCGGGATCTTCGACGGGGCCGACTACGTGGCGCTCGGCCACCTGCACGGCTGCCAGACCATCACCGAACGCGTGCGCTACTCCGGCTCGCCGCTCGCCTACTCCTTCTCCGAGGCCGGCCACCGCAAGAGCATGTGGCTGATCGACCTGGACGCGGACGGCTCGGTCACCGCCGAACGCGTCGACTGCCCGGTGCCGCGCCCCCTCGCCCGTATCCGCGGCCGCCTCGACGACCTCCTCGCCGACCCGGCGCTGGCCCGCCACGAGGACGCCTGGGTCGAGGCCACCCTCACCGACCCGGTCCGCCCCGCCGAGCCCATGGCCCGCCTCACCGCACGCTTCCCGCACACCCTCAGCCTGGTCTTCGCCCCCGAACGGACCCCCGACGACTCCCGCGTGTCGTACGCCCGGCGGCTCGCGGGCCGCAGCGACGAGCAGATCGCCCAGGACTTCGTCGCCCACGTGCGCGGCGCCGGACCCGACGCCGCCGAGACCGCCGTACTGCGCGAGGCGTTCGACGCCGTGCGCGCCGACCACACCGTGCGGGAGGTGGCCCGGTGAGGCTGCACCGGCTCGACATCACCGCCTTCGGGCCCTTCGGCTCCACCCAGAGCGTCGACTTCGACGCGCTGTCCGGCGCCGGACTGTTCCTCCTGCACGGCCCGACCGGCGCCGGCAAGACCTCCGTCCTGGACGCCGTGTGCTACGCCCTCTACGGCTCGGTCCCCGGCGCCCGGCAGAGCGGCCAGGGCACGCACCTGCGCAGCGACCACGCCCCGCCCGGCACCCGCACCGAGGTCCGCCTCGAACTCACCGTCGCCGGCCGCCGACTGGAGATCACCCGGCAGCCCCCGTGGGAGCGGCCCAAGAAGAACGGGCGTCCGGGCACCACAGTCGACAAGGCCCAGACCTGGCTGCGCGAGTACGACGCCCGGGCCGGCTCCTGGAAGGACCTCAGCCGCTCCCACCAGGAGACCGGCGCCGAGGTGGAGCGGCTGCTCGGCATGAGCCGCGAGCAGTTCTGCCAGGTCGTCCTGTTGCCCCAGGGCGACTTCGCCCGCTTCCTGCGCGCCGACGCCGAGGCCCGGGGCAGGCTCCTCGGCCGGCTCTTCGACACCCAGCGCTTCGCCGACGTCGAGAAGCGCCTCGCCGAACGCCGCCGCGCCACCGAGGCACGCGTGCGCGAGGGCGACACGGCCCTGCTCGCCGACGCCCACCGCATGCAGCAGGAGGCCGGCGACGCCATGGAGCTGCCCGAGCCGGACCCCGGCGACCCAGGGCTCGCCGAGGCGGTCCTCGGGGCCGCCGCCGTCGCCCGCAGCACCGCCCGGGAACGCTTCGACATCGCCCGCTGCCGCCTCGCCGCCGCCGAGTCCGCCCACGCCGCGGCCCGGCACGCCCTGGACGAGGCCCGTGAACTCGCCCGGCTGCAAAGCAGGTTCGCCGCGGCCAGGGAGCGCGCCGAACGGCTCGCGGAACGGGCCGGCGCCCACCGCGAGGACCAGGAGCGGATGGAGCGGGCCCGCAAGGCGGAGACCGTCGCGCCCGCGCTGGAACTGCGCGAGGCGGCCGACCGGGAACACCGCGAGGCGACGGAAGCCGAGGCACGCGCACGCCGGGCGCTCGCCGACGTGTCGGGAGGCGCCGACGCGTATGAGAGCGTCCGCGGGTACGGGCGTGCCGACGCGTACGGGGATGCCGACGGGCATGGGGGCGCCGACGGGCATGGGGGCGTCGGCGCGCGCGGGGACGCCGGTCGGTACGGAGGCGCGGACGCCCATGGGCGCGCCGGCGCGTACGGGGGTGCCGACGCGTACGTGGGTGCCGACGCGAGCGGGCTCGCCGCCGCCGCCCGCCGGGCCGCCGAGGAACTCGGCGGGCTGGACGCGGCCCGGCGCGCCGAACGCCGGCTCGCCGAACTCGCCGAGGAACGCGCCGGACTCGACCGGCAGGAGCGCGCGGACGAGGACGTCCTGCGCGAGACCGACGCCTGGCTCGACGGCTGGGACACCACCCGCGCCACCCTCCAGGCCCGGCTCGACTCCGTTCAGGAGGCCGCCACCCGCGCCGAACAGCTCGCCGTGCAGCGCGAGCCCATGCGACGCCGGCTCGACGCGGCCCGCACCCGCGACCGGCTCGCCGTCGACCTCGCACAGGCCCGGCAGCGCTCGGAGGAGTCCCGCCGGCGCGCCATGGACGCCCGCGCGCACTGGCTCGACCTCAAGGAACAGCGGCTGACCGGCATCGCCGCCGAACTGGCCGCCCACCTCACCGACGGCGAGCCCTGCGCGGTCTGCGGCGCCACCGAACACCCCGCGCCCGCGCGCAAGGCCGTCGGACACGTCGACCGCGAGACCGAGGACCGCGCCCTCGCCGCCTCCCGGCGGGCCGAGGAACAGCACACCGCGGACGAGCGGCGGCTCGGCGAGGTCCGCGAGGCCCTGGCCGCCGCCACCGCCGAGGCCGGCGACACCCCCACCGCGCGCCTCGCCGCCGAGGCGGACCACCTGGAGCGGGAGTACGCCCGCGCCCGGCACGACGCCTCCGCCCTGCACGCCGCCCAGCAGGAGCTGCGGCGCGCCGAGCAGGAGCGCGAGCAGCGGCTGGCCGACCACCAGCAGGCCGCCGTACGGGCCGCCTCCCGGCTCACCCGCCGCGAGACCCTGGAGCGCGAACGGGCGCTGCTGGAAGCGGAGGTGGAGCAGGCGCGGGGCGGCCTGGGCAGTGTGGCGGCGCGCGCGGCACAGCTGGAGCGGCTCGCGGCCCGGCTCACCGAGGCCGCCGACGCCGTCCGCGCCGCCGAGGACGCCGCCCAGCGGCTGAAGGCCGCCGACGCCCGCCTCGCCGACGCCGCCTACCGGGCCGGCTTCGACACGCCCGCTGCCGCCGCGGCGGCCCTGCTGGACCCGGCCGCCCACCGCGAACTCCAGCACCGCCTGGACGCCTGGCAGCAGGAGGAGGCCGCGGTCCGCGCGGTCCTCGCCGAGCCCGGCACCACGGCGGCGGCCCAGCTACCGCCCGCCGACCTGGCCGGCGCCGAGCGGGCGGTGGCCGCCGCGGAACGGCGGCTGCGCGAGGCCGGCTCGACGCGCGACGCCGCCGCCCGCTGCCGCGCCGAGCTGGACCGGCTGTCCGCGCGCGCCACGGAGGCGGTACGCCGGCTCGCCCCGCTGCGCGCCGAGCACGACCGGGTGGCCCGGCTGGCCGCCCTCACCGCGGGCACCTCCGCCGACAACGAACGCAGGATGCGCCTGGAGTCGTACGTCCTGGCGGCCCGGCTGGAGCAGGTCGCCGCCGCCGCGACAGTCCGCCTCCAGCGCATGTCGTCCGGGCGGTACACCCTCGTCCACTCCGACGACCGCACCGGGCGCGGACGCAGCGGGCTCGGCCTGCACGTGGTCGACGCCTGGACCGGACGGGAACGCGACACCGCGACCCTGTCCGGCGGGGAGACCTTCTTCGCCTCCCTCGCGCTCGCCCTCGGCCTCGCCGACGTCGTCACCGAGGAGGCCGGCGGCGTCCGCCTGGACACCCTGTTCATCGACGAGGGGTTCGGCAGCCTGGACGACCAGACCCTGGACGAGGTGCTGGACGTCCTGGACGGCCTGCGCGAACGCGACCGCAGCGTGGGCATCGTCAGCCACGTCGCCGACCTGCGGCGGCGGATCCACGCCCAACTGGAGGTCGTGAAGGGCCGCTCGGGCTCTTCACTGCGCCAACGAGGCGTCTGACCGGGTCGGCCGGGGCGCGCACCCCGGCCGGACCCGCGGGGACGGGTGCGGTCGGTTTCCGTGCGGGACGACGGGGGGTGGGTACGAGACGTCCTCTCGCTGCTGTGGGAACGGCCCCTCTCGCCGCGCCTGCCCGGCCGTGGGCGCGGGCAGGCCGCGCCGGCGGCACCGCCGGGTGGGTCAGCCGTCGGCGAGGGCGACGAGGAACCCGGTTTCCGCGTCGTACCGGCCCCCGCACACGCGGGGTGCCGCGATGAGGGGCGCCAGGGCCCGGCACCATGCCGACACGCGACCGGGATGCTGGCCGGGAACCATGCCCGCCAGTTCCCCGATCCTGTCCTCCAGCACGTCGAGGCCCAGGACGCCGTCGAGTACCCAGTCCACGGCGTCGAAGTCGGGGTCGCCCCACGCGGGCCTGGGATCGATCGCCACCATGCGGGCGTGCGGACCCGACAGCACGTTGGCCGGGTGCAGATCACCGTGCACGAGACGCGTGGGCCCACTGGAGGCCAGTTCGAGCGCCGTCTCCCGGGCCCGCGCCAGGGCCGCCGGAGCGAAGAGGCCCTTCTTGCCCGCTGCGGTCAGCATGCTGTCCGCCAGGTCGAACAGGAAGCCGATCCGGTGCGACAGAGGCTTCAGTACCGAGTGCCCTCCTGGTGTGTGAGCAGGGGACCGTAGCTCCGTCAGCAGGGCGGCGGCGTCCGACAGTTGCCAGGTGAGTCTCCTCAGGGGCACGCCGGGCGCCACGTCGTCGAGCAACAGGGCCCCGACGGTGAGGTCCTGCGCCAGCAGGGTGACGACCGACGGCGTTGCCGCCCAGGCCCGCAACGCCTCGGCCTCCTCGCGGGCGATCGTGTGGTCCGGCGTGAGCTTCAGCCATACCGGGGCACCGGTCCCACGCCGCGCGCAGCGGAACACCCGCGAAGTGCCTCCCCCGCCCGCCGCCAGGACGTCCAGGTCCCAGCGGGCGGCCAGTTCGGCGACGAGTCCGGGCAGTTCGTCGCACCAGGAGAGCACCTCGGGTCCGAACCGGAGCACCAGCCGGTCCCGGATGTCCGGTGTGACATAGGCCAAGTCCCTCAACGCGCCCTCCGGGGCCGGTCGGTGTGCATCGTTCGAGCGGTTTCATGTCGCCGGGTGCCACCGGCGCCGCTCGTCCTCGGTCAGGGTTTCGTCCAGCCACACGAGCCGGCCGTCCAGCAGACCCGGCGTCCCCTCGGTGGCGAGCGCCGGGGTCTCCAGGCTGTCCGCGATCTCTTCGAGGTAGGTCACCACGGAGTGCTGCGGCTCGGTGCCGTCCGGCAGGACGTACGCGTACTTGGACCAGTGCCACATCAGCCCCGACCCGCTGTCGAGATACGTGCCCAGGACGGTGTCGTACTCGCCGGAGGAGAAGACGGGTATCCACGGCCGCTGCCATACGACGATGTCGTCCTCACCCGGGACACCGGGCGTCGGGTATCTCCGTTCTGCCTGTGTCTGCAACACCATCATGCGCCGGTACACCGCCACGGCGTCGTCCAGACGCAGCAGAGAGCGATTGCCGAGCCAGAACCCGCCACCGTTGACGTTGCCGCCCGAGACGAGCCCCCACAGCGTCCGCAGCTCCACCGGGACGGCGAACCCCAGCGCCGCCTCCACGGCCGCGATCTCCTCCGCGCCGGCGCCCGGCCCCAGAGCCGCGTGGGAGACGGGCGCGCGCTCGCCCAGCCACGCCTCGATCCGCCGCCACGCGTCCGTGACCAGCCGTGCCGTTGTCTCCGCTGTCTCCTCGGTTCTCCCCGTCATCGCGGCAGCCCAGCGGGAGGAACGACCGCCCCGGTCACCGCTAGCGGCCCAGGGGGCGGCGCGGCAAGGGGGAGGAGTACACCACGCTGGTGGTCACCGAGCCGAGCGTGCCGATCCGTCCGGAGACCTCCTCCAGGTGGGACATCGACCGTGCGGCGACCTTGATGACGAAGCAGTCGTCGCCCGTGACGTGGTGCGCCTCCAGGATCTCGGGTGTCGCCGCGACCAGGTCGTGGAAGGGCTTGTAGTTGCCGTTCGGATAGCGCAGCCGCACGAACGCCAGGATCGGCAGGCCCAGCCGCTCGGGGTCGACCACCGCCGCGTACCCCTGGATCACGCCCGCCTCCTCCAGCCGCCGGACCCGTTCGGTGACGGCGCTCGGCGACATGGACACGGCGCGCGCCAGCTCGGCGTAGCTGGAGCGTCCCTCGCGCTGGAGGACTTCGAGGATGCGCCAGTCGGTGGCGTCCGGGGAATACACGGTCATCCCGGATGGATAGCAGGGAAAACCCCGGCGGGACAAGGGCAAGCCCGTGGATCGTCCCTTCAGGGCGGCGGTCCGTGGACCGTAGATTTCCCGCATGATCAACACCGCTTCCGAGAACCCCGTCCTGCGGGTCGCCCCCGCCGCCCCCGCCGAGGCCGCCGCCTACTTCCGGGCGAGCCTCGCCTTCCACGCCGACGTCTCCGACGTGGCCACCGCGCTCGCGGCCGGCGGCGATCCGGGATTCGTCGTCGTGGACACCCGCTCCACCGCCTCCTGGGACCAGGGCCACGTCCCCGGCGCCGTCCACCTGCCGACCGCGCTCGTCCCCGAGCAGGCCGAACGGCTCCTCGACAAGTCCGTGCCCGTGGTCACGTACTGCTGGGGCCCCGGCTGCAACGGCGCCACCCGCGCCGCGCTCGCCCTGGCCGAACTCGGCTACCGGGTCAAGGAGATGCTCGGCGGCTTCGAGTACTGGGCGCGCGAGGGCTTCGCCTACGAGACCTGGCAGGGCCCGGTCCGCCGGGACGCCGACCCGCTGACCGCCCCCGTCGACGGCGACTGCGGCTGCTGAACACGCCCGGCTCCGGTGCTCAGCGCAGCCCGTCGAAGGCGACGTCCAGATGGCGGGGCCCGCGCAGCACGGCGTTCTCCCGGTACGGCGGAGGGTCCTCCACCAGGCGGGGGTTCTCCAGCCGCCGGGCCAGCTCGGACAGCGCGATCTGGGTCTCCAGACGGGCCAGCGGGGCGCCGAAGCAGCTGTGGATGCCGCTGCCGAACCCCAGGTGCCGGATGTCCCGGCGGTCCGGGTCGAACCGGTCGGGGTCCTCGAACCGCTCCGGGTCCCGGTTGCCCGCGGCCAGCATCAGCCAGATCCGCGAGCCCTTCGGGATGGTGACCCCGCGCACCTCGATGTCGGTGATGCAGGTGCGCTGCGGCACGAGCTGCACCGGCGGTTCGTAGCGCAGCAGTTCCTCCACGACGGGGACCGACAGCCCCGGGTCCGCGCGCAGCCGCCCGAGGACCTCCGGGTGGCGCAGCAGGGTCAGCATGCCGTTGGTGATCAGGTTGACCGTCGTCTCGTGGCCGGCGATCAGCAGCAGCACCGAGGTGCTGAGCACCTCCATCATCGTCATCGCGCCGTCCGGGCCGCGGCTGTTGACCAGGTCGGACAGCAGATCGTCGCGGGGTTCCCTGGCCCGCTCCTCGACCAGCCCGGACAGGTACATGCCGAGCCGCATCCGCGCCTCCTGCGCGCTCTGCCGGTACTCCGCCTCCTGGCCGCCGCCCGGCCGCTTCTCCGGGTCCAGGCTCGCGACCAGCGGGTCCACCCAGGTGCGGAAGGTCGGCTCGTCCTCCCGGGGCACCCCGAGCAGCCGGCAGATCACCGTCACCGGGAACGGGTAGGCGAACTGGTCGACCAGGTCGACCCGGCGGGCGTCACCGAAACCGTCGATCAGTTCCGTGACGATCTCCCGCATCGCGCCGCGCATGCCCTCGATCCGCCGCGGCCGGTGCGGCGGCCCGAACCCGGTGTTGGCGATGCGGCGCAGCCGGTCGTGCTCGGGCGGGTCCAGTCGCAGGAACGACGGCGGCAGCCCGCCCGTCTCCTCCGGCCCGCCCGGACCGTCCGCCCCGGCGGCGGCCAGGTTGGTGGCGTCGGAGCTGATCCGCGGATCGTGCAGCAGCGCCTCGATGTCGTAGTACGAGCTGATGAGGTACGGGCCGTCCTCCTCCTCGTGGAGGACGGGTGTGCGACGCAGTTCCGCGTACAGCGGATAGGGGTTGGCGCGGTTGCCGAAATCGGTGATCCGGCGGGCCAGCGAGGCGTGCGGCATGGCGGTTCCTTGACAGCGTCGGGGTGGGCGGGTCAGTGCCGGGAGGGGTGGAAGACCAGCTGCTGGTCGGCCGGCGAGTAACCGCTGAGGGTCACCATGGGACCGTGGGTCGGCAGCGACGGGTCCGGGAACCCGGCCGGCACCGGCTGCCGGCCCTCCGGACGGCGGTCCAGCGTCGGGAACTCCACCGGGAACGGCGCGCCCCGCTCGATCTGCCGCTGGTAGAACTCCAACCAGCGCGCGTTGTCGAAGGTCACGGCGGCCACGATCCGGCCCTGGTGGCCGTAGACCCCGACGAACCGGCGCTCGGCGAGCGAGCCCTGCGTGATCATCAGCTGTTCGCCCATGGGCGGCACGCCGACCGACTTGATGTTGACCCCGAACATCGACGACCAGAACGCCGGCATCCACAGGTGCGGGCGCCGGTCGGCGCCGTCGCAGATCATGTTGTGCGCGGCCGTCTCCGCCTGCGCGACGGCGTTGCCCCAGTGCTCCAGCGACAGGAACTGGTAGCCGAACAGCGCGTGCGGGGAGCGCGCCACATCGCCCGCCACGAAGACGTCGTCCGTGACGATGCCCCGGAAGTCGAAGGCCCGGCAGCCCGCGTCACAGGCGACGCCCCGCGGCCCGGCGCCCAGTCCCGACCCGGTCAGCCACTCGGTGTTGCGCAACGACCCCAGCGACACCACGACCACGTCCGCCTCGACCACGCTCTCGTCGGACAGGTGCACGGCCCGCACCCTGCCCACCGTGTCCCCCTCCAGCGCGGTCACCGTGACATGGGTGCGCAGGTCCACGCCGTGCTCCGTCGCGAGGTCCGCCGCGACCGAGCCGACCACCCCGCCGAGCGCGCCCACCAGCGGCGCCCCCGCCCGCTCGGCCATGCTGACCGGCAGACCCATCTCCCGGCAGGCCGAGGCCACCTCCGAACCGGCGAACCCGGCGCCGATGACGAACACCCGCCGCGGCCCCGCCCGCAGCCGCCGGGCCAGGTCGGCCGCGTCCTCCCGGGTGCGCAGCACGCACACCCCGTCCAGCCGGGCCTCCTCCTCCTTGAACCACGGCCGGGCACGCACCCCGGTCGCGATGAGCAGCCGGTCGTACTCCACCTCGTCCCCGTCGGCCAGCCGGACCCGCTTGGCCGCCAGATCCAGACCCGTCGCCGCCACGCCCAGCCGCCACTTCGCGTCGATCTCCCGGCGGCGCGGCAGCTGTGTGCGCAGCGGGGACGCCACGCCCAGCAGCGCGGATTTCGACAGCGGCGGCCGGTCGTACGGCTCGTGCGGCTCGTCCCCGATCAGGGTCAGATCACCGGCGAAGCCCTCGGCGCGCAGCGTCTCGGCCGCCCGCAGGCCCGCCAGCGAGGCGCCCACGATCACGATCCGTCCCTCACGCCGGAGCCGTTCGATGTGGTCAGCGGGCATCGGACGCCCCCTGGGACGCGCCCGCGCGGTCCAGGCCGTCGGCGGTGATCGCCCGCACCGGGCACGCGGCCACGGCCCGCGCCACCCGCTCCCGCTGCTCCTCCTCCGGGCGCGGGTCGTACAGCAGCGACTCCTCGCCGTGCATGGCGAAGACATCGGGCGCGAGGAACGCGCACTGGGCGTACCCCTGGCACTTGTTGAGATCGACGACAAGCCTCATCGACGCTCCGCCCTTTCCCACGGCGAGGTCCGGACGCGCCACACGGCTCGCGCGGGCGGGCTCCGGACGGCGGTCACCCCCGCTCGCCAGCATGCGAGCGGGGACGGGGGACCCGCGCGCCGGGCACGCCGATCGAGTGACCGTCGGCGGCCTACCCGGTGCCCTTCTTCCGGCCCGCCCTGAGGATGTGCAGGCCGGTCAGCAGCGACCAGGCCGGGAAGACCAGCTCCGCCCACGGCACGTTCGACGACACGAAGAGCAGGACCAGTACGGTGACGAAGCCCGCGATCGCCAGCGGGCGGGGCAGCACGCCCAGCCGGTACCCCATGACCGACAGGGACGACACGAAGACGGCCGCCATCCGCATGGCGTATCCGGTCATCAGCGTGTAGGCGAGGTGGCGGCCGAAGTCCCACGCCACCGGCAGCGGCGGCAGACCCGGCGGATGGGCCACCGCCAGCACGGCGCCCGCCGCCGCGGCGGCCCCGAACAGCGTGGCGGTGAAGACCAGCCCGCTGCCCAGGAAGACGGTGGCGAGGAACTTGTCCTCGGCCGCGCCGACGTGCCCGCGGATCGCGCCGAGGAACCACAGGAAGAAGATCCCGGCGAACGGCACCAGCGCGAGGGCCGCCCGCAGCGCGTCGCGCCGCCCGGAGTCCGTGAAACCCCGCGCGGACACCGCTCCGGCTCCCTCCGGAATGGCCAGCCTGACCAGGACCATCGCCGCCGCCAGGAGCAGCGCGAAGACGATCCCGGCCAGGCCCGCGGCGCGCGGTGTCCGCAGCGCCCTGTGCTCCGGCGCGTTCTCCGGCATGCCGGCCCGCCTTTCCCCGTCGGTGCTGTGGCACCAGCGGGCCACCTCCGGCCCGGCCGCGCCACCGGGAGACGGCCGTCCGGCCGAGCGCGGAGACCGTGGCGGACCTCGTCGCCTCGACCGCCTCCGCCTCCGCCGCGGGGCGGCCGGGAGCCGGTACAGAGCGACCGACATCGCCGGTTCCGCGCCGGGCGCGGCGGCCGGCGCCACCCCCCGAAATCCGCTCGCGCGCCCCGCGTCCGCTCCCTAAGGTGAACGGCCGTGATCACTCCTGCCGAACTGCGCCGCGACCCCCTGCCCCTGCGCGGCCGGACCGCGCTCGTCACCGGCGCCTCCCGGCGGGCCGGGATCGGGCACGCCGTGGCCCGGCGGCTGGCCGCCTACGGAGCCAGCGTGTACCTGCACCACCATGTGCCGCACGACGCCGCCATGCCCTGGGGCGCCGACAGCCCCGGCGCCGTCGCCGACTCCGTGCGCGAGGCGCTCGCCGACCCCCGGGCGCGGGTCGCCTCCGGCCCCGGCGACCTGGCCGACCCGGCGGAACCGGCCCGGCTGGTGCGGACCGTGACCGAGGAGTTCGGCCGCCTGGACATCCTCGTCGCCAACCACGCCCTCAGCGGATCCGACGGCACCCTGGACGACATCGACGCCGCGATGCTGGACGCCCACTGGGCCGTGGACACCCGCTCGGTGCTGCTGCTCGTCCAGGCGTACGCCCGCTCGCGCGCCGCCTCATCCGAGGACGCCCCCGGCGGGCGCGTGGTGCTGATGACCTCCGGCCAGGACCTCGGCGGCGGCATGCCGGGCGAGATCGCCTACGCCCTGCAGAAGGGCGCCCTCGCCTCCGTCACCCGCTCGCTGGCCACCGCGCTCGCCGACCGGGGCATCACGGTGAACGCCGTCAACCCCGGCCCGGTCGACACCGGTTACGCCACCGGCGAGGCGCACGCGGCGGTGGCCGCGCGGTTCCCCGCCGGACGCTGGGGCGCGCCCGACGACCCCGCCCGCCTCATCGCCTGGCTGGCCACCGACGAGGCGGGCTGGATCACCGGCGAGGTCGTCAACTCCGAGGGCGGCTTCCGGCGCTGACGTAAGCCCCCGGAGCCGCCGTGCCGGCCGGGGCGGTCACAGCCGGGACAGCTCGTCCACCAGGTCGTCCAGGCCGAGCGAACCCTGGGACAGCGCCGCCATGTGCCAGGCCTTCAGGTCGAACGCGGCGCCGTGCCGGGCGCGCGCCCGCTCCCGGCCCAGCAGCCAGGCCCGCTCGCCCAGCTTGTAGCCGATCGCCTGGCCCGGCATGGTCAGATACCGGGTCAGCTCGCTCTCCACGAAGTCCGCCGGGCGGCTGCTGTGCGCCCCGAAGAACTCCTGCGCCAGTTCCGGGGTCCAGCGCTCGCCTGGGTGGAACGGCGAGTCGGCCGGGATCTGGAGCCCCAGGTGCATGCCGATGTCGATGATCACCCGCACCGCGCGCATCATCTGCGCGTCCAGATAGCCGAGGCGCTCCTCCGGGTCGCCGAGATAGCCCAGTTCGTCCATCAACCGCTCCGCGTACAGCGCCCAGCCCTCGACGTTGGCGCTGACCATGCCCACCGTCGCCTGGTAGCGGGAGAGGCTGTCCGCCACGTGCGCCCACTGCGCGAGCTGGAGGTGGTGACCGGGTACGCCCTCGTGGTACCAGGTCGACACCAGGTCGTAGACCGGGAAGCGGGTCAGGCCCATCGTGGGCAGCCAGGTGCGGCCGGGCCGGGAGAAGTCCTCCGACGGGGACGTGTAGTAGGGGGCCGCCGCGCCACCGGGCGGCGCGATCCGCGACTCCACCCGGCGCACCCGCTCGGCCAGTTCGAAGTGCGTGCCGTCCAAGTCCGCGATCGCCCGGTCCATCAGGCCCTGGAGCCAGTCGCGGACCTCGTCCACGCCCTCGATGTGCCGCCCGTGCTCGTCCAGGTGCGCGAGCGCCGCCCACGGCGTCTCGGCGCCGGGCAGGATCTTCTCCGCCTCCTCGCGCATCTCGCCGAGGATCCGGTGGAACTCCGCCCAGCCGTAGGCGTACGCCTCGTCCAGGTCCAGGTCGGTGCCGTTGAAGTAGCGGGCCGAACGCGCGTACCGCTCCCGGCCGACCACGTTCGGGGCGCCCTCGACGGCCGGTGCGTACACCCGGCGCAGCCAGTCCCGCAGTTCCACCACGGCACCGGTGGCCGCCCGCGCCGCCTCGTCCAGCTCCGCGCGCAGGGCGTCGGGACCGGCGGCGGCGAAGTCCTCGAACCAGCCGCGCCCCTCGCCGGTGTCCGCCCACTCGGTCAGCTGGCCGATGAACGTGGCGGTCGGCCGCGGCCCCGCGAACAGCTTGCGCTCCAGGCCGAGTTCGAGGGAGGCGCGGTAGCCCGCGAACGCCTCCGGCACCGCGCGCAGCCGCTCGGCGATCGCCGCCCAGTCCTCCTCCGTCTCCACCGGGGTGATGGTGAAGGCCTCCCGGACCGCGTGGCCGGGCGTGTGCATGTTGCCGACCTCACGCAGGTGTTCGCCGGCCTCGTGCATCGCGAGCTGGGCGGTCAGCCGCTCCCGCAGCAGCCGCCCGCAGCGCCGCTCCACGTCACCGCCGGCGCCGGGCCGCCGCTCCGCCTCGTCCAGCCGCGCGAGCGTGTCCCGGGCCAGCCGCGCCTGCGCGTCCCAGCCGTCGGGCGAGTAATCGGGCAGCCTGCTGGAACTCTCCCGCACACCGAGGAAGGTGCCGGTGACCGGGTCGAGGGCGATGAGGTCGTCCACATAGGCGTCGGCGACCTGACGGGGCAGCGGGTTCTGGGTATCGGACATGCGGCCCATCCTCGTACGCCGGGGATCTCCGCGTCACCCGGGTACGTCGGTATTCAGCTCTGGGCGTGGCCGGGCGGCAGCCGGGGCCCGCACGCCCACTGCCGGAAGACCGGCCGGGGCTCCGCCCGGGCGACCTCCCGCCGTGCCGTGAACTCGTTGGGCACCAGCCGCCGGAGGCAGGCCGTGTGCGTGAGCCGCTGTTGGCCGGCCGTGTGCGCGACGGGCCGCATGCACCGGACGGTCGTCCACGGCCGCGGCAAGCGCAGCGCGACGACCTGGGCCGGCCGGGCCCGGCCTGGACCGGGCACCGGGCGCTCCGATCCGGGCGCTCCGCGCGGACGGCAGGGGGGCGAAGGCGTCGCGGGAGGCGGTGCGTCGAGGGTGGGCAGGCCCCGCGGGGATGATCGCGCGGGGCCTGCCTCGGCGGTGCGGCGGCCGTCAGTCCCGGTGGACCGGGTCGGTGTGGCGGCGGTGTGCGGTGGGGTCGAGCGGGGAGGCCGAGGAGTGCCCGGGGGCGTCCAGGCGGGCCGTGATGACCAGGGTGCCCTCCTCGATCTGGTAGTCCAGGGGCAGGCCGAGGGCGCGCATCGCGGCGATCATGCCGGTGTTGGACGCCTTGGTCACGGCGTACACGCTCGCGCACCCGGCCTCCGCCGCCATCCCGACCAGCCGGCCGAGCAGTTCGCCGCCGACGCCCCGCCGCTGCCACTCGTCCTCGACCAGCAGCGCGACCTCGGTCTCGTCGCCGTCCCACAGCAGATGCCCGAGGCCGACGATCCGGCCGGAGGCGGTCTGCGCGGCCAGCGTGCGGCCGAAGCGGGGGCTGAGCAGATGGTTCAGATAGCGGTCCGCGTCACCGACCGGGCCGTGGTAGCGCAGCCCCAGCGTCCGCGCCGAGCACCGGTCGTGCATCGCCCTGGCCGCTGCCAGGTCCCCGGTGTCGACCCGGCGCACCGTGATGTCGTCGCCCTCGGGCAGCGTCAGCACATCCTGCCCGCGGGGGATCCGCGGCCCGAGCCGGCCGTCCAGCTCCACCAGCGCCCGGGCGCGCGCGAACTCCGTCGGGGTGAACGGCAGATACGGCCGCTCCACGGTGAGCACCCCGCCCTCGGGTGCCGGCAGCCGCATCACGGTGTCCTCCAGCACCCCCTCGGCGGGCACCGGCAGCGGGCCCCGGCCATCGCCGGCCGGCGTGGCGGGCAGCGACCGGATCGTGCACCGGCCCAGCAACTGCCGCAGTGCCAGCGGCAGTTCGGAGGCGTCCAGCGCGGTACGGGCGGCCAGGCCCAGCACCCGGGTCGGCGCGTCGACCAGGTCGTGGGCGTCGGCCCGCTCGATCCACGTGGACGTGCCCCCGGCCAGCGCGACCGCCCGGGTGAGGCCGGCCGCCGTCAGCGTGCCCGGTGCCCGCAGCAGGAACTCGTCCACCGTGCCGTGGGCCAGCGGGTGGGTCTGGAGGCTGAGGATGTCCACCCGGTGCCCGGCGAGCGCCGTGCACAGGGCGGCGAGGGACCCCGGTTCGTCCTTCACCGTCGTCCGCATCCGCCACAGCGTGCCGGGACCGGCCGGAGCGGCCACCGGGGCGCCGGGCTGTCCGGACGGCCCGGCCGGCCGCGTCTCGGCGGCCGGCCGGGCACCGGTATCGCTCAGGGGCGGCGCGTGTCCGTGGCGGCGTGACCACCACACGTGGAAGCCCGCCGTCGCGGCCAGCACCATCGCCGAGATCACGAGCAGGGCCGGTCCGTCCGGCCCGTGCCCGATCAGGTTGGCCACCGCGTCCGCGATGGCCACCGCCGTGAACAGCGCGGCGAGTTCGACGACGTCCCGCCGCCAGTGGTGCACGGGCCGTCCGTGCCGGGCCCGGGTCACATCAGGCATCTCTGGAGTCATGCGGCCACTGTGCAGGAGGGGTGTTGCGCGATCACGAACTGATTGTGTCCGACGAGTAAAAGCATGCTCCGCCCCATTTGTTGCGTTTTCTACGGCCGACCGGTCACCCTCCCCGCTCCGGCCCGCCTACTGGCCGACCCGGCCCGGCTGGAGCGTCCGGCTGAACAGCACGCCGCCGTCCTGCTCCCGCAGCCGTACCGTCAGCTCGCCGCTGTCCCCGTCGATGTCCACCTCGCCGAAGAACTGGTAGCCGCCGGCCGGGGAGACGTTGGACGCGGCCGGCGCCTTCACGAACACCCGCTCCGGGCCGAACGTGCCGTCCAGCGGGCTGGCCGGGAACGCGCCGGCGTTCAGCGGCCCGGAGACGAACTCCCAGAACGGCTCGAAGTCGGTGAACGCGGCCCGGGACGGCTGGTAGTGCTGGGCCGAGGTGTGGTGCACGTCCGCCGTCAGCCACAGCGTGCCGGTGATCCGCCGGTGCTTGACGAACCACAGCAGCTCGGCGATCTGCAGCTCGCGCCCGAGCGGCGCGCCGGGGTCGCCCTGGGCCACCGCCTCGAAGTTCGGCCGGCCCTCCGTCGCGTCCGGTACGACGAGACCGATCGGCATGTCGGCGGCGATCACCTTCCACACCGCCCGGGAGCGGGCCAGCTCCCGCTTGAGCCACTCCAGCTGCTCCCGGCCGAGGATGCCCTGCGGGTCGGTCGTCTGGTCGTCCGGCGAGTTGGCGTTGCGGTAGGTGCGCATGTCCAGCACGAACAGGTCCAGCAGCGGGCCCTGGCGCAGCACCCGGTAGACGCGGCCCTCCCTGGCGCCCGGCCGCAGCGTGGGGAGGGGGAAGTACTCGCCGAACGCCCGCTGGGCGCGCGCGGCGAGGACGTCGACGCTCTTCTCGGTGTACCGGGTGTCGGTCGTGGCGATCACCTCGCCCGGGTACCAGTTGTTGCGCACCTCGTGGTCGTCCCACTGGATGACCGAGGGCACCCGGGCGTTGAACGCGCGCAGGTTGGCGTCCAGCAGGTTGTAGCGGAAGTTGCCCCGGTACTCGGCCAGGGTCTCGGCGACCTTGGCCTTCTCCTCGGTGGTGATGTTGCGCCAGGTGCCGCCGCCGGGCAGTGCCTGGGTCTCGGGGATCGGGCCGTCGGCGTATATGTTGTCGCCGCTGCACAGGAAGAAGTCGGGGTCCAGCCGGGCCATGGCGTCGTAGATGCGGTAGCCGCCGAGGTCGGGGTTGATGCCCCAGCCCTGGCCGGCCAGGTCGCCCGACCACAGGAAGCGCACGCCGTCCCGGCGGCGCCGGGAGACCGTGCGGAAGGTGCCGGTGACGGGCTCGCCGGTGCGGCGCGAGTCGTCGGGGTCGGCGAGCAGCACGCGGTAGTGGATCTGCTCGCCGGACGGCAGGCCGTGCAGCCGGGTGGTGCCGGTGAAGTCCGTGCCTGCGCCCAGCAGCGGGCCGCGCCAGCGGCGCGGGTTGCGGAACGACTCGGTGGCCGAGGTCTCCACGATCATCCGGGCGGGCCGGTCCGCACGCACCCACACCAGGCCCGAGTCCGCGGTCACGTCCCCGGTCTGCACCCCCCAGCCCGCCTCGGGGCGGCCGGAACGGGCGAACGCCGGGGCCGCGCCGAGGCCGACGGGCAGGGTCAGGGCCGCCGACGCGGCGAGCGAGCCGCGCAGTACGCTGCGGCGGCCCGGGAGTGGACGATGGGACATGGCTGCGCCTCCAGGGACGGGATCCGGCCAGTGTGCGCAGCCACACCTACTGGGGCGGCGCGGCGCGCACGCGAACCGGAGGTGAACTCCCGTCGCGGGCAGGACCGTCTGAGCGGCGCGCGACAGCGGACGGCCGGACTCGCCGCCCGGCCGCGCCGCCCCGGTCCGCAGGCTGCGTCAGCGGCTGCCGTCCAGGATCACCCGCGCCACCAGCGCCGGGTCGTCGTTCATCGGGACGTGACCGCAGCCGGGCAGCCGGACCAGCCGGGCGTGCGGGACGATCCGCTTGGCGCGGACGCCCTGGCGGGGCACCAGGAGCCGGTCCCGGGCCCCCCAGGCCACCGTGACCGGCAGGCCCGGCACGGCGTCGGTGAACCGGACCGTGGCGCCCGCCCGCAGGGTCGCCGTGAAACCGGTGGCCGTCGCGAGCGCGCGCGTCTCGGCGACCACCGCCTCCGGCGAACGGCGTGCCGGGCGGGCGTAGATGGTGCTGGTCAGCGCGGTGCGGCCGGCCGCCGTGCGGGACAGCCCCGCCACCACCGGCGGCGGTAGCCGGCGGGCGATGCCGCGCATGCCGAGCAGCACCGTGAAGGCGTACCGCCGCTCGGCCTGTGACCAGAAGCCGGCGGGGGACAGGGCCGTGACGGACCGTACGAGCTTCTCCCGGCCCAGTTCGAGGGCGAGCAGGCCGCCCAGCGAGTTGCCGGCGACGTGCGGGCGGTCCAGGTCCAGCGCCTCGAACAGGGCGCCGAGCACGGCGCCGGTGGTGGGCAGGTCGTAGGCCAGCCCCTGCGGCAGGGCCGGGGACGCGCCGAAGCCCGGCAGGTCCACGGCGATCACCTCGCGCTCGGTGGCCAGGATGTCCACGACCGGGTCCCAGGCCTGCCGGTGGTGGCCGATGCCGTGCAGCAGGACCAGCGGTTCCCCGCGGCCCACGCGCGCGTAGGACATGGTCACCTCGCCCGGGCCGTGGGGGGCGGGGACCTGGAAGGAGACGGTGGCGGACATGGGGTGCTCCTCGTCTGTGCTGCCGACGGACGCCGTAGACAGCTTGTCAGCAATCGCCTACCGGCGGGTAGCCCCGCGCGGACACCGACTCCGATACCAGGTGGACACCGGCGGGCGGGTGACGATGGGATGGACCGGTGACCACACAGCCCGCCACCGATGTCTTCGAAGAACACCGGCCCCTGCTCATGGGCGTCGCCTACCGCATGCTCGGCCGCGTCGCCGACGCCGAGGACGTGGTCCAGGAGGCATGGCTGCGCTGGTACCACGCCGACCGCGACGAGGTCCGCGAACCGGGCGCCTACCTGGTGCGCGTCACCACCCGGCTGGCCATCGACCGGCTGCGCCAGGCCCAGCGGCGCGCCGAGGCCTACGTCGGCCCCTGGCTGCCGGAGCCGTACCTGACCGAGTTCGCCGACACCGCCCCCGACTCCGCCGACCGCGCCGTGCTCGCCGACACCGTCTCCCTCGCCGTCCTGGTCGTCCTTGAGTCGCTGTCCCCGCTGGAACGGGCGGTGTTCGTGCTCAGGGAGGCGTTCGGCTACCCGTACGCCGAGATCGCCACGCTGCTGGAGCGGACCGAGCAGGCGGTACGGCAGCTCGCCGGGCGGGCCCGCCGGCACGTGGCCGAACGACGCCCCCGCTACGACGTCGAACCCACCCGGCGCCGGGAACTGACCGAGCGTTTCCTCGCCGCCGCCGGCGAGGGCGACCTGGAGGGGCTGATGTCCCTGCTCGCCCCGGACGTCCGGCTGGTCGGCGACAGCGGCGGCAAGGCCAAGGCGCCGGTGCGCGTCCTGCACACCGCCGACAAGGTCGGCCGCTTCCTCGTCGGCGCCGCGCGCAACGCCCCGGCCGAGCGGACCTACCGCGTCCTGGAGACCAACGGCGGCCCCGCCCTGCTGATCCTGGCCGACGGCAAGCCCGACAGCCTGTTCCAGGTGGACATCGCCGACGGCCGCATCACGTCCGTCTACATCATCCGCAACCCGGACAAGCTCCGGCACCTCACCGCCCGCTGAGCCACCGCCCCGGCCCGCGAGCCCCCGTCGTCCCGGCGGGGGCTTCGCCGTACCCCGGTCATCCCCGCCGTACGACGGGAGCTTTGCCGCGATGTCACACACACGGATGCGCGCGAACGCCTCGTGAACGCTTCGCTGCCGGTGGTCCGGATACCGGCGGGGCGGCCGAGGATTGGTCTTGACCAAGGGTGAGCGCCGCCCTATGGTCGCAGAGAAGTGCAACAACCTTTAATAAACAAGGGCGCCAAAAACCGCCGGACCACGGCTCTCGCGGAGGACAGGGTGGGGACGACGCAGCTGGAATCGGTACCGGAACCGAAGTACTGGCATCTCAAGACCGTGCTCAGCGAGGCACTCGACTCCGAGTTCTCGGTCGGCGAGATCCTGCCCAACGAGCGTGATCTGGCCGCCCGCTTCGGCGTGGCCCGCGCGACGCTCCGCCAGGCCCTCGAACAGCTGGAACTGGAGGGCCGGCTCCAGCGCAGGCGCGGGGTCGGCACGACCGTCGCGCCCCCGCGCGTGGGCGTGGCCGTCGGCACGCGGCAGCACATCTGGCCCGGCGCCGCCGGAGACGCCTGGCAGCCCGTCGACAGCGCCCAGGCGGTGCCGCCCGCCGCGGTCGCCGCCGCGCTGGGGACCGGCGCGGACGAAGCCGTGCACACCGTGCGCCGCTCCCGGATGTCCCACGGCCAGCAGGTCGCCACCGAACTGCTCTACATCCCGGCGGCCTCGGTACCCGGCCTGACCGCGATCGACGCCCCGTCCGGCGCGGCACGCGCGCGTGCGGTGCTGCGGGAGCTCCAGCACCTGCCGCTGGAGGGGGAGGACCGCGCGGTCGAGCTGGGCTCCGCGCGCGCGGACGACGCCAGGGCCCTGGACCGGCTCCCCGGCTCCCCGGTGCTCGTCGTCACCACCCGCTTCCTCGCCCAGGGCAGCACCGCGGTCCTGTCGGTGGCGACCTACCGCGCCGACACCTGCCGGCTCACCTTCGGCGACTCGGCGGGCGTGGAGATACACCACGACCCGCGGCAACGGGCCTCCTGAGCCCCGGCCGGGGAGTTCTCCGGTGCGGGGCCGCGATCGCCGTGCGGCCCGGCGTCCAAGACCTCCGTGGCCCGGACGGTGGCCCGACCCGTACGCACTGTGCGGCCGGGTCCGGCCTGGACACCGCCGCCAAGTCATCCCGGCCCGCGTTTGCGGCACGCCGGGTCCGGCCAGGACACCGCGAGGCACCCGGCCCGCGCTTTCCACGTGGCCGGGCGCGGCGGGGACAGTGCCGGGGCGGTACGCGTTCCCGAGTCCGGGCTCAGCGCCTCGTGCCCACTATGCGGCCGAGTTCGGCGGCCCGTGCCCATGCCACGTCCGGGCTCAGCGCCTCGCGCTCACCTCGCGTCCGGGCTCAGCGCCTCGCGCGCTCACCTCGCGTCCGGGCTCAGCGCCTCGTGCCCACTATGCGGCCGAGTTCGGCGGCCCGTGCCCATGCCACGTCCGGGCTCAGCGCCTCGCGCTCACCTCGCGTCCGGGCTCAGCGCCTCGCGCGCTCACCTCGCGTCCGGGCTCAGCGCCTCGTGCCCACTATGCGGCCGAGTTCGGCGGCCTGTGCCCATGCCATGTCCGGGCTCAGCGCCTCGTGCCCACGCCGCGTCCGGGCCCAGCGCCCCGTACCCGCTTCGTGCCCACGCTCGGCCTCCGCCCCGGCGGCCGGGCTCAGCGTCGCGTCACCGTGCCGTCCACGGTGAACAGCTTCTCCTCCACGTGGTCCATCGCGAGCCGCAGCGCCCCCGTGGCCACCGCCGCCTCGCCCAGGACCGACAGGGCCACCCGGGGCGGACGCAGGCAGTAGCGGGCCAGTTCGCGGCGCAGCGGCTCCAGGACGCCGTCCAGGCCGGCCGCCCAGCCGCCGATCACGACCAGCTCCGGATCCAGCGCCAGCACCAGCGCGGCCACGTCGTGCACCAGCCGCTGGATGAACCGCTCCACGGCCGCCCGCGCCCGCAGATCACCGCCGCGCGCCAGCGCGAACACCTCGGCGACCGCCTGCTCGTCCAGCGGGTGCAGCGGCTCGTCGGTGGTGGACAGCAGCGCCTCCGGCGTCGCCTCCCGGCCCAGCAGATGCAGCGCGCCGATCTCCCCGGCCGCCCCGCCGTAGCCCCGGTGCAGCCGCCCGCCGATCAGCGAACCGGCCCCGGGGCTCAGCCCGGCCAGCACGAACACCACGTCGTCCGTTTCGATCGCCGCGCCCTTCCAGTGCTCCGCGAGCACCGCCGCGTTGGCGTCGTTCTCCACCAGCACCGGGCAGCGGAAGGACCGGCCGAGCCGCTCCCCGAGCCGCAGCCCCGTCCACCCGGGCAGCGCCGTGCCCAGCCGTACCGTGCCGTCCGCCTCCACGATGCCCGGCGTGCCCACGCCCACCGCGCGCAGCGAACCGCGCGCGACCCCGGCCCGGCGCAGCAGCTCGGCGACCGCGCCGCGCAGCCGGTCGAGCCGCTCGTCCGCCGGGGCGCCCGCGCCGACCTCCTTGGCCTGCGCGCCCAGCACCCGGCCGTCCAGGTCGGACAGCAGCGCGGCGACCCGGTGCGGCCCGATCTCCAGGCCCAGCAGATGCCCCGCCTCGGCCCGGAACCGGAACCGCCGCGCGGGCCGCCCCTGCCGGCGCGTGCCCCCCTCGTCGGCCGCCGTCTCCACCACGAGACCGGCCTCGATGAGCCCCTCCACGACGCCCTCGACGGTCGGCCGGGACAGTCCGGTGACCCGGGTGATCTCGGTGAGCGTCGCGCAGTCCGTGGTGCGCAGCGCGTGCAGCACCACCGCGGAATTGATCCTTCGCAGCAGCGAGGGATCGCCGCCGGTCAGCTGCCCCACCGTCCGTCCTCCCAGCTCGCGGGCGTGTTGGCCGGATCGTACTCGGCCGGGGGCACCCCGGCGAGTGCCGGGTTCCGCGCGCGGTCGCGGCCCGCTCAGCCCGGCTCCACGAACCCCGACTCGTAGGCCGCGATCACCGCCTGCGTGCGGTCGCGCGCGCCGAGCTTGGCCAGGACGGCGCTCACATGCGACTTCACCGTCTCCGCGCTCACCACCAGCCGGGCGGCGATCTCCGCGTTCGACAGCCCGCGTGCCATCTGCCGCAGCACCTCCGCCTCCCGCTCGGTCAGCCGGGCCCGCTCCAGCGCGGCCCGCGCTGGCCGTCCGCCGTCGCCGTACCGGGCGGCGAGCCGCCGTACGGAGGCCGGGAACAGCAGGGAGTCGCCCGCCGCGACCAGCCGCACCGCGTGCACGATCTCGGCCGGCCGGGCCCGCTTCAGCAGGAACCCGTCGGCACCCGCGCGCAGCGCCTCGTACACGAACTCGTCGTCCTCGAAGGTGGTCACGACCAGGATCTTCGGCGGATCGGGCACCGTGCGCAGCACCGCGCGCGTCGCCTCGATGCCGTCCATCAGCGGCATCCGGACGTCCATCGCGACCACGTCGGGCCGCACTTGGCGCACCAGCGGGATGACGGCCGCGCCGTCGGCCGCTTCGCCCACCACCTCGATGTCGGGCTGCGCCTCCAGCACGGCCCGCAGACCCGTGCGGACCAGGGGTTCGTCGTCGACGAGCAGGACGGTGACCGGCATCCGGCCAGCCTAGATCACCCCAGCGGCAGTTCCGCCCGCACCCGCCAGTCGCCCTCCTGGGGGCCGGTGACGGCGGAGCCGCCGAGCAGCGCGGCCCGCTCCCGTATGCCGCGCAGACCGCTGCCCCGCCCGGGGCCGGGTATCGCGCCCGGCAGCGGATTGCGCACCTCCAGGGCGAGCGTGCCGCCGGTGACCGCGACCCGGACCCGCACCGGCACCGGACCCGCGTGCCGCAGCGCGTTGGTGAGGGCCTCCTGGAGGATGCGGTACCCCTCCCGGGACACCGGTCCCGGCACGGCCTCCACCGGACCCGTCACCTCGGCGTCGACCTTCGCGCCCGAGGCCCGCGCCGACTCCAGCAGCCGGCCGGCGTCCGCCAGCGTGGGCCGTGCGCTCAGCGGCCGTTCGGCCTCCCGCAGCACGCCCAGGACCCGCTCCAGGTCCTCCAGCGCGGCCCGGCCGGTGTCCTCGATGGCGGTCAGCGCCCGGTCGGTGAACTCCGGATCACCGGCCGCGCGCGCGGCACCCGCCTGCACCACCGCCAGCGTCAGGGCGTGCCCGATCGAGTCGTGCAACTCCCGCGCGATCCGGGTGCGTTCCAGCAGCTGCTCGGTGCGCTGCTCCAGCGCGGCCAGCCGCTCGGCCGCCGACGGCCCGAGCAGCCGGCGCGCGGCGGCCGTGATCAGCTCGCCGAGTCCGACGACCGCACCGTAGAAGACGAGCAGCGGCAGCGGCGTCAGCAGGGCCCACGCGCGGTGCGAGGGCAGCCGTTCCAGCAGCGGCATCCCGGTCGTCGGCGCGCCCCACGCGCACCGCGCCAGTTCGTACGCGATGACGGGCAGCCACACGGACGCGAACATGGCCACGGCGCCGAGCCCCATCCGCAGCTCCAGCCACAGCACCGTACGCAACCGGTCCCGCCAGGTCGCCGCCGGCGCCTCGGAGATGCCGGGGTCCGGCTCGCCGGGCGTGAGCATCAGCCGCGCCTGCACCCCCTCCCCCCGCCGCACGGCGGGCACCAGACCGAGCGGCACGAGGAACAGGGCGGGCATCCACGGGGCCGACGGGTCGATGAAGAGCCAGACGCTGACCACCAGCATCGGCACCCACAGGTGCAGCAGGCGCGTGTACGTCGTCGCGCGCAGCAACGGGCGGAGAAGGCGGGGCATGACCTCATCGTCGCAGCCGGCACTGACAACGGGCCTCCCCCGCACGGGGGAGACGGTCCCCGCCGACGGGGGAGGCCCCGGCCGCCCGGCCCCGCCAGGCTGGTGCCATGACCAGCATCGACGTTCGCGACCTCACCAAGGAGTACGGCGGCCGACGGGCCGTGGACGGCCTCACCTTCAGCGTCCGCCCCGGCCGGGTCACCGGCTTCCTCGGCCCCAACGGCGCCGGGAAGTCCACGACCTTCCGTCTCCTTCTCGGCCTCGACCGGCCCACCGCCGGCACCGCCACCATCGGCGGCGACACCTACGCCCGGCTCCGTGAGCCGCTGCGCCGGGTGGGCGCCCTCCTCGACGCCCGGGCCGCGCACGGCTCGCGCACCGCCCGCGGCCATCTGCTGGCCCTCGCCGCGAGCAACCGGATACCCGCCCGCCGGGTCGACACCGTGCTGGAGGAGACCGGCCTCGCCGCCGTGGCCCGGCGGCGGGTGCGGACGTACTCGCTCGGCATGCGCCAGCGGCTCGGCATCGCCGCCGCCCTGCTCGGAGAGCCCGAGGTCGTCCTGCTCGACGAACCCGCCAACGGCCTCGATCCCGAGGGCATCGTGTGGATCCGCACCCTGTTGCGCCGGCTCGCGGACGAGGGCCGCACGGTCCTGGTCTCCAGTCATCTCATGGGCGAGACCGCCGCGTTCGCCGACCACCTGCTGATCCTGGGCCGGGGCCGGCTCCTCGCCGACACACCGGTGAGGGACTTCATCCACGCGCGCGTGCGGCCCCACGTCCGCATCCGCACCACCGATCCCGCCGCCCTGGCCGATCTCCTCGCCCGGCACGGTCACGACGCCTCCCGCGAGGAGGACGGGGCCTGGGCCGTGCGGCACGCGAGCGTGGACGACCTCGGCCGGCTGATGTCCGAGGCGGGCGTCCCCGTGCTGGAACTCGCCGCCCAGGAGGCCACCCTGGAGGAGGCCTACCTCGATCTGACCGCGTCCGAGACCGAGTTCAGCGCACCGCGCCAGGAGGCCTGACCATGCCGTTCGTCCCCGTCCTCCACGCCGAGTGGATCAAGATCCGTACCCTGCGCTCCCACCTGGGCGCCCTCGCCGCGATGCTCGTCGCCACCGCCGCGTTCTCGGCGCTCGCCGCGGCCGACGCCGACGACTCCGACCCGCTGTTCTCGGTGTTCTTCGGCGTCAGCTTCGGGCAGATCGCCGCGATCGGCTTCGGTACGACGGCCGTCTCCTCGGAGTTCCGGGGCGGCGCGCTGCGGCTGACGCTGGCGGCGGTGCCCGACCGGGGGCGCTGGTTCGCGGCGAAGGTGACGGCGATCGCCCTGCCGACGCTGGCCGTCGGGCTGCTCACCGGGCTCGTCACGCTCCTGGTGGGCCGGGCGGTCCTCGGCGCGTCCGCGCCCGGCTGGGCCGAGGGTGTGCGCGGCGCGGTCGGCTGTGGTGTGCACCTGACGCTGATGGCCCTGTTCGCCGCCGGGCTGGCGGCCGTGCTGCGCAGCGGAGTCGCCACCCTCTCCGTGCTGATCCCGTTCCTGCTGATCGTGTCCTTCGTCATCGGCGACCTGTCCGGCTCGATCGCCGACTTCCTCCCCGACCGGGCCGGTCAGGTGGCCCTGCACAGCAGCTGGGACGGTGCCCTCGGGCCGTGGAGCGGGATCGGGGTGACCGCGCTGTGGACGGCGGCGGCCCTCGCGGCGGGCGCCTGGCGGGTGCGGCGCAGGGACGCCTGACGGAGGACCAGTTGTCAGTGGTGCCCGCTTTACTGGACCGCATGGACATCGCGGAGAGCCTGACCCTCATCGAGCTGCTGTGCGCCCGGGAGTTCCCGGCGGTGCCCGGCAGGACGGAGCACGGCGAGAGCGGGCCCGGCTACCACATAGCCGCCTTACGGACCAGCGAGGGGTTCTGGGAGGGCGACGGCAGCGAACGGGAGGAGACGGAGGCGCAGTACGAGGCCGACCGGGACGGGCTCGCCGAGCGGCTGGGCGAACGGTGGGGGGGTCCGCAACACCTCAGCCTGTACAGCGTGTTCGAGCGGACCATGGCGGGCGAGGAGATCGCCGAACCCTGGGCCGGGCTCAGCGGTCACGTCCCGGACGTCCTGCTGTGGCGGACCCCGGAGCCGGACCGCTGGGTCGCCCTCGGCGTCTCCCAGTGGGACAAGGAGTCGCCCTTCCAACTGCTCGGCGTGGTGACGGAGACGGACCCGCCGTGAGACGGGTCCGGGCCGTGATGATTGGGAGCGCTCCCAATCGCCGGTGCGGGGCTCCGGTCCCGCCGGAGCCCCGTCGGGGTCAGCTGGTGGGGAAGGAGTCGGCGGTGCTGATGCGGCTCTTGAGCAGTGCCCCGGACTCGCTCAGCACACCGCTGCTGCTGTAATCGGTGCCGTCGCAGGTGCCGGGCTTGAACGCCGCGCTGCTCTCGTTGGCATCGGAGTAGGTCCAGTTCGCGTAGCTGATCTTCAGCTGGTCGAGCAGGTCCAGCCAGGCCGTGGTGCTGGTGCGGTCCATCGCCCCGCCGCCGGTGGCGCTCACCGTGCCGAACTCGGTGACGAACAGCGGCAGCTTCGAGGCCGCCCGGCTCACCGTGGCGCGGTAGTTGTCCTTGTGGCTCGCGGCGTAGAAGTGGAAGGCGTACATGATGTTGGTGGCGTTGACCGGGTTGTTGACGACCTCGGTCTCATTGGAGCCGTCCGAGACGCCCAGCGAGGACCAGCCCCGGGTGCCGACGATGATCACGGCGTCCGGGTCGGCGGCCCGGATCACCGGGATGACCTGCTCGGCGTAGCTCTTGATGGCCGTCCAGCTCACGCCGTTGGGCTCGTTGGCGATCTCGTAGATCACGTTCTTCTTGGCGGCGTTGCGGGCGGCGACGGACGCGAAGAACGTCTTGGCGCGGTCCAGGTTGTAGTTGGGGTCGCCCGGCGTGAGGGTGTGGAAGTCGATCAGGGCGTACATGCCCCGGGCCTCGGCCATGTCGACGAGGCTGTTCACCCGGCTGGTGAAGCCCGCCGGGTCGGTCTCGTAGCCGTTCTCCTGCACGTACATGGCGATGCGCAGCAGGTCCGACTTCCAGTCCTTCGCCAGCGCGTCCAGGGACGCGTTGTTGTAGCACTTGCTGAACCACTGGATGCCGTGCGTGCTCATGCCCCGCAGCTGGATGGGGCGGTTGTACTGGTTGCACAGGTTGACGCCGCAGACGTGCAGCTGTCCGTTGACGCCCACGGGCGTGCCGGTGCCCGGGTCGGGGTTGGGGTCGGGGTCCGGCGGCGGGTCCACCACGGAGCCGGTGCAGGCGACGCCGTTGAGCGTGAACGCCGAGGGCTTGGGGTTGGAGCCGGTGAAGGAGCCGACGAAGCCGAGGTCGGTCGACGCGCCGGTGGCCAGGGTGCGGTTCCAGTCGATGCCGGCGGCGCTGACCGTGGAACCGGACTGCGACCAGGTGGCGTTCCAGCCCTGGACGAGCTTCTGGCCGGAGTCGGGCAGGGCGAACTTCAGCGTCCATCCGGTGACCGGGTCGCCCAGGTTGGTGATCTTCACTCCGGCCTGGAAGCCGCCCTGCCACTGGCTGGTGACGGTGTAGTCGACCTTGCAGCCTGCGGCGGCCGCCGCAGGCTGGGGGCTGAGCAGTGTCGTCAGGCCCACGGCCGTGGCGCAGGTCGCCAGCAGGGCCACAATGCGTTTCAAAGCGTTCCTCCTCGTGTGAAGCGGGAACAGCACGATGGGAGCGCTCCCAAAGCCCATCGGCCCGAGACCGTACACCGGTGGATCGAGGCGCGTACAGACGTACGACAGTGAACGATGAGGCGTTCCGGGTGATGGCCGATTGACGACGGTGCCGCGGCCAGGGCGCCTTCCGGGGCCTCCCGGGCGTCGGGCGGGTCAGCCGGGCACGCCGGCCGCCTCGCGCAGCCGCCGGAACTCCTCCGCCATCGCTGCGGGGCTCCAGTGCGCGTTCAGCCCGCTGGGGTTGGGCAGGACCCAGATCCTGGTGCCGCCGATGGTCCGCTCCTGCGGACCCACCTTGGCCGTGCGGTCGCCGAAGGCGGCGCGGTAGGCGGTCACGCCGACGACGGCCAGCCATCCCGGCCGCAGCCGCGTCACCTTCTCGGCCAGCAGCCGCCCGCCCTCGACGTACTCCTCGGCGGTCAGCTCGTCCGCCCGCGCGGTCGCCCGGGCCACGACGTTGGTGATGCCGAGCCCGTACGTCAGCAGCTCGTGCTGCTCGGCGGGGATCAGCAGCCGGGGCGTGAAGCCGGAGCGGTGCAGCACCGGCCAGAAGCGGTTGCCGGGGCGGGCGAAGTGGTGGCCGGTCGCGGCCGACATCAGCCCCGGGTTGATGCCGCAGAACAGCACGCGGAGGCCGTCCGCGACCACGTCCGGGACGAGACGGTCGCGGGCGGCCTCCAGCTCCGCCTGGGTGAGGCGCGGGGTGCGGGGCGCGCGGGTCAGAGGATCGCTCCGGGGGTGTAGCCGGCCGCCTCGGGGTGCTGCTTCACGATCTCCTCGATCCGGGCGACGACCGCGCCGACCTGACCGGCGGCGGCGCCGGTGAAGGACAGCTTGTCGGCCATCAGCTCGGCCAGGCGCTCCCGGTCGAGCGGCAGGCGCTCGTCGGCGGCGAGCTTGTCGAGCAGGTCGTTGCGCTCGGCACCCTGCTCGCGCATCGCCAGCGCGGTGGCGACCGCGTTCTCCTTGATCGCCTCGTGCGCGACCTCCCGGCCGACGCCGGCCCGCACCGCGCCCATCAGCACCTTGGTGGTCGCCAGGAACGGCAGGTAGCGGTCCAGTTCACGGGCGATCACCGCGGGGAACGCGCCGAACTCGTCGAGCACCGTCAGGAACGTCTCCAGCAGGCCGTCCAGGGCGAAGAAGGCGTCCGGCAGGGCGACCCGGCGCACCACCGAGCAGGACACGTCGCCCTCGTTCCACTGGTCGCCCGCCAGCTCGCCGGTCATCGAGGCGTAGCCGCGCAGGATCACCATCAGGCCGTTGACGCGCTCGCAGGAGCGGGTGTTCATCTTGTGCGGCATCGCCGAGGAGCCGACCTGGCCCGGCTTGAAGCCCTCGGTGACCAGCTCGTGGCCGGCCATCAGCCGGATCGTCTTGGCCAGCGACGACGGGGCCGCCGCGAGCTGCACCAGCGTGGTGACGACCTCGTAGTCCAGCGAGCGCGGGTAGACCTGGCCGACGGAGGTGAAGGCCTGCGAGAAGCCCAGGTGGCCCGCGATGCGCTGCTCCAGCTCGGCGAGCTTGGCGGCGTCCCCGCCCAGCAGGTCCAGCATGTCCTGCGCCGTGCCCACCGGGCCCTTGATGCCGCGCAGCGGGTAGCGGCCGAGCAGCTCCTCGACGCGGCCGTAGGCGACGAGCAGCTCGTCGGCGGCGGTCGCGAACCGCTTGCCGAGGGTGGTGGCCTGCGCGGCCACGTTGTGCGAGCGGCCGGCCATGACCAGCTCGGCGTACTCGCCGGCCAGCTTGCCCAGGCGCGCCAGCACGGCCACCGTGCGGTCCCGCATCAGCTCCAGCGAGAGCCGGATCTGCAGCTGCTCGACGTTCTCCGTGAGGTCACGGGAGGTCATGCCCTTGTGCACGTGCTCGTGCCCGGCGAGGTCGTTGAACTCCTCGATCCGCGCCTTCACGTCGTGCCGGGTGACCTTCTCGCGCTCGGCGATCGAGGCCAGGTCGACGGTGTCCAGGACGCGTTCGTAGTCGGCGATCGCCTCGTCCGGCACCTCGATGCCGAGGTCCTTCTGGGCCCGCAGCACGGCGAGCCAGAGCCGGCGCTCCAGCCTCACCTTCTGCTCGGGCGACCAGAGCGTGGCGAGCTCGGCGGAGGCGTACCGTCCGGCGAGGACGTTCGGGATGCGGGGCTTGGCGGGCGCTGAAGTCACGTGTCCAGAGTTTACCGTCCGTCCATACAGGGTCCGTACCGTCCAGGGATGTAGGAAAGTACAGGTCAACGGGTTGCTGCGCAGGTCTTCGCGGGCCCGTCCGCAGGAGGGGTCGCGGGCGCGTGGGTTGCCCTCCGGGGGTTCCCCAGTTTGCCACGAGCACGTCACACTGACCCAGGAAAGGGGGACGCATGAAGAAACTCATCCGATACGGCGACGCCCTCGCCGTCGCCGCCGGCGGCGCCACGCTCGCCGCGGCCGGCACCCTCGGGACGGTGCACCCCGCCCTCTGGGCATGCTGGGGCGCGGCGGCGGCAGCGGTAGCCGCCTCCCAGTGGTACCGGTACGGCCTCACGCGCCGGTAGCCGCCGACGGCACATGCGGCGGGCCATGTCCCGCGCACCCCCGGAGAGTCGTACAGCCCTACGAACGGCGGAGTACGTCGACGCTAGGCGCGAGCCTCGTAGGGCAGCAGTTCCGGGCGCTTGGGCGGGCGGCCGTCGCCGGAGGAGCGGCCGGTGAGGCGGCGGCCTATCCACGGCAGCAGGTGCTGCCGGGCGAACCGTACGTCGGCGATCCGGCGGGCCACCCAGTCCGGCGGGGCCGTCGCCGGCAGCGGCACGTGCCACTCGGCGTCCTCCGGCTCGTATCCGAGCGTCTGCCACACCGCCTCGGCGACCCGGCGGTGTCCCTCCGCCGTCAGGTGCAGCCGGTCCACGTCCCACAGCCGGGGGTCCGCCAGCGCGGGCGCTCCGTACAGGTCGACCACCACGGCGCCGTGCTTGCCGGCCAGCTCCTCCACGCAGGCGAACAGCTGCTCCATGCGCGGCCGGAACCGCTCCAGCACCGGGCCCTGGCGGCCGGGGCTGCGCATCAGCACAAGTCGCCCGCAGGAGGGCGCCAGCCGCTCCACTGCCTCGGTGAGCAGATCCCGGACCCGGATCATGTCGCACTTGGGACGCAGGGTGTCGTTCAGCCCGCCGACCAGGGTGACGACGTCGGCCCGCATGGCCGCCGCCACCTCCACCTGCTCGTCGACGATCTGCCCGATCAGCTTCCCGCGGACGGCCAGGTTGGCGTAGCGGAACCCGGGCGTGCGGGCGGCCATCCGTGCGGCGAGGACGTCCGCCCAGCCCCGGTAGGAGCCGTCGGGCAGCAGGTCCGACATGCCCTCGGTGAAGGAGTCGCCGACGGCGACCAGGCTGGTGTACGGGGGAGTGGTGGGATTCGTGTGCATGGCGACAGCGATGCTATCCCGGCGCCATACCCGCCGGTCGGTCGCCCCGGAGCCCTCGCGCACGCCTCCGGTCGGTCGCCCCGGAGCCCTCGCGCACACCCCCGCTCGGTCGCCCCCGGAGCCCCGTGCACGCCCCCCGCTCGATCGCCCCGCAGCCCCGCGTCCGCCCCCGGGCGTCACCCCGCCGCGGGCTGGCCGAACAGTTGCCGCAGCACGTCCTCCATGGTCACCAGGCCCGCCAGCCGGCCGTCCTCGCCGAGTACCGCGGCGAGGTGGGTACGGCTGCCGCGCATCGCGGTGAGCACGTCGTCCAGCGGGGTGCTCTCCCGGACCCGCGCGATGGGCCGCATGTCCCGCAGCCGGAACGGCATGTCCCGGGGCGAGGCGTCCAGCGCGTCCTTCACGTGCAGATAACCCACGATCCGCCGCCCGTTGTCGACCACCGGGAAACGGGAGAACCCGGACTCGGCCGACAGCCGCTCCACCTGCTCAGGGGTGACGCCGACGCGCGCATACACCACCCGGCGCAAGGGCACGACCACGTCCCGCACCGGCCGGCTGCCCAGCTCCAGGGCGTCGTGCAGGCGCTCCTGCGCCCGGTTGTCGATCAGGCCCGCCTGGCCGGCGTCCTTGACGATCTCGGCGAGTTCGGCGTCCGTGAAGGTGGCCGACACCTCGTTCCTGGCCTCCACCCGCAACAGCTTCAGCAGCCCGTTGGCGAACGCGTTGATCGCGAAGATCACCGGGCGCAGCGCCCGGGAGAGCGCGACCAGTGGCGGGCCGAGCAGCAGCGCGCTGCGCACCGGTTCGGCCAGCGCGATGTTCTTGGGGACCATCTCGCCGAGCAGCATGTGCAGATAGGTGGCGAGGGTCAGCGCGATCACGAAGGACACGGCGTGACCGGCGCCCGACGGCACGCCCACCGCGTGGAACACCGGCTCCAGCAGGTGCGCGATCGCCGGCTCGGCGACCACGCCGAGCACCAGCGTGCACAGCGTGATGCCGAGCTGCGCGGCGGCCAGCAGCGCGGACACGTGCTCCAGCCCCCACAGCACGCTGCGGGCGCGGCGGTCGCCCTCCTGGGCCAGCGGCTCGATCTGGGAGCGGCGCACCGAGATCAGGGCGAACTCGGCGCCCACGAAGAAGGCGTTGACGACGAGGGTCGACAGGCCGATCAGCAGTTGTACGACGGTCATCGCGTCCCCTCCCGTGTCCCGCGGGCCTCATCGGCCCCGGCCCCGTGACCGCGTCCGGTCCCGTCGGCCCCGTGGCGGGCGGTCCTGTCCCGCCGCCTGGTCCCGGAGCCCCGCCTCGTCCCGCCGTCCTGACCGGCCGTGCCGGTCCGTTCGTCGTCCAGGGGCGCGTGCAGCAGCAGCCGGGCGGCCCGGCGGCCGGAGGCGTCCACGACGTCCAGGCACCAGCCGGCCACCTCGACGCTGTCGCCCGCGGCGGGTATCCGGCCCAGCTCGGTGGCGACCAGGCCGGCCAGCGTCTCGTACGGCCCCTCGGGCGCGCGCAGTCCCACGCGCGCGAGCTGGTCGGTGCGGACGGCGCCGTCCGCCGCGTACAGGGCGCGGCCCGCCTCGTCGGCGCCGGCCGGGGCGAGGTCGGCCGTCTCGTGCGGGTCGTGCTCGTCCCGCACCTCGCCGACGACCTCCTCCACGATGTCCTCCAGGGTGGCCACGCCGGCCGTGCCGCCGTACTCGTCGATGACGACGGCCATGGTGCGCCGGCCGCCGAGCCGGTCCAGCAGCCGGTCGACGGTCAGCGACTCGGGCACCAGCAGCGGCTCGCGCATGATCTGCGCGACCGTGCGGTGGCGCCGCTGGTCGGCGGGGACGGCCAGCACGTCCTTGATGTGGGCGGTGCCGACGACGGAGTCCAGGCTGCCCCGGTAGACCGGGAACCGGGACAGGCCGGTGGCCCGGGTGGCGTTGGCCACGTCCTCGCAGGTGGCCTGCATGTCGAGGGCGACGACCTGCACGCGCGGCGTCATCACGTTCTCGGCCGTGAGGTCGGCCAGGTTCAGGGTGCGGACGAACAGCTCCGCGGTGTCCGGCTCCAGCGCGCCCTCCTTGGCGGAGTGCCGGGCGAGGGCGGCCAGCTCCTGCGGGCCGCGCGCGGAGGCCAGCTCCTCGGCCGGTTCGACGCCGAGCCGGCGCACGAAGTGGTTGGCCGTGTTGTTCAGGTGGGTGATGAAGGGCCGGAAGGCCGCGCTGAACCAGCGCTGGGCGTTGCCCACCCGCTTGGCCATGGCCAGCGGCGAGGAGATCGCCCAGTTCTTCGGCACCAGCTCGCCGACGACCATCAGGACGACCGTCGACAGGGCCGTGCCCAGCACCAGCGCGATCGAGCCCGCCGTGGCGCGGGACAGCCCCAGCGCCGTGAACGGCCCGGCGAGCAGTTTGGCGATCGAGGGCTCGGCGAGCATGCCGACCACCAGGTTGGTGACGGTGATGCCGAGCTGGGCGCCGGAGAGCTGGAACGTCAGGTTCCGTACGGCCTTCAGGGCGCCCGCGGCACCGCGCTCGCCGCGGGCGGCGGCCCGCTCCAGCTCGCCGCGTTCCACCGTGGTCAGCGAGAACTCGGCCGCCACGAAGGCGCCGCAGGCCAGCGACAGCAGGATCGCCACCAGGAGGAGGAGCACTTCGGTCATCGGGTCACCCCCGTCCCAGGATCGGACAGGGTGGGGCGGTGCGCGCGGTGTCGCGGACTGGGAGGCTCGCCCATGGGCGGACGCTCACAACCTTTCATAGAGGGCCGAGTGCTCCCTCAAGGGTAAAGGATGGGCAAAAAAGCCTCCCGGGTCTCCCGTCCCGGCATCCGGCCCCGGTCCGCAGGTCGAGTCGTCCCGGCCTGCGCTCTCAGTCCGTGAGCGGCTTCACCCAGCGCCGCCAGTGCTCCTCGGGCCCGTACCCGGCCGCTCCCCAGGCGTGGTGCGCGGTCTCGTTGCGGACCAGCACCATCGCGTCCGCGCGCCGCCCGCCGAGCCGTACGAACCGCTCCTCGGCGGCGGCCAGCAGTGCCGAACCGATGCCCTGCCGCCGCCGCTCCGGGTGCACCGCGAGCCGGTACAGATGACACCGCCAGCCGTCGAAGCCGGCGATCACCGTGCCCACCAGCTCACCGCCACGCTCGGCCAGGAGCAGCGCCCCGGGGTCGCGGGCCACCAGCCGCTCCACCCCGGCGCGGTCGTCGCTGATGCTCGTCCCCTCGGCGGCCGTCTTCCAGAACGCGAGCACGGAGTCGAGGTCGGCGGGAACGGCGGCACGTATACGCAGGTCGGTCATGCCCCCATCATGATCGGAAACGGCTCGCGGGCCTACGGGATTTCGGTCACGCGGACTCGTCGCGCAGCCGTGCCAGCACCGGCGCGAACGCCTCCATGTACGGCTCCAGCACGGTCAGGTACGAGAACCCGTACCGCTCCCGCTGCGCCCGCACCTTCGCCACCACGTCCTCCAGTGGCCCGGCCAGCACGATGGGCAGGGCCGCCGCCTGCTCCAGGGTCAGCCCGGGCTGCCGCTCCAGCAGCGGCTTCAGCACCGGCTCGGGATCGTCGGTGACGGCCACCAGCTGGATCAGCAGGTTCAGCTCGGCGGGCGCCGGCCGGTGCCGCGCCCGCGCCCGGTAGCGGGCCACCCGCTCGTCCAGCTCCTCGGCGGTGAGCGGGTCCAGCGCGCCGGGCGTGTCGCCCGGCCGGGCCCCGGTGAAGGCCGCGATGTCCGCGTGCTCCGCGGTCAGCCGCAGCATCCGGTCGCCGTTGGCCCCGATCAGCACCGGTACCCGGGACTGCGCGGGCCGCGGCCGGTGGTCGTCCGAGCCGAGCAGCCGGTCCAGCTCCGCGACCGTCCGCTCCAGGTGGTCCACCCGCTCGCGCGGCGAACCGTACGGCAGCCCGGCCGCCTCGTGCTCCGCCTGCGTGTAGCCGGTGCCGAGGCCGAGTTCGAGCCGGCCGCCGGTCAGCGCGTCCGTGGTGGCCACCTCGCGGGCCAGCAGCGCAGGGTTCCAGAAGCCCGCGTTGAGCACGAACGTGCCGACCCGCGGCCGCTCGGTGGCCTGCGCCGCCGCGACCAACGCGGGGAACGGCGCGGGCATGCCGAGGTGGTCCGGGACGAGGATCACGTCGTAGCCCAGTTCCTCCGCGCGCCGGCACTTGGCGCGCCACTCGTCGGCGGGCGCGAGGTCCAGCAGGTTGACTCCGAAGCGGAACGGACGCGACATGAACTCTCCCCGGTCGATGGTCACTTGTATCGGTCCGATTCCATCATGTCCACGCCGCCCCGGTCGGCCGAGCCGATCACCGTCCGTACCGGCGCACGGCCGCCGGTCCCCGTGCCACCGTGCGCCCTTGCCGCTGCTAGCACCCCGGCGCTAGCGTCGAGGCATGGCGAAGACCCAGCTGAACGTGCGGGTGGACGAGGGCACCGCCCGGGTGGCCCGCGAACGCGCCCTGGCCCGCGGCATGAGCGTCAACCGCTATATCGAAGAGCTGGTCAGACAGGACGCCGGGGAGACCGGCCGCACGTTCGTGGAGGCCGCCGCCGACTTCATGAAGCAGTACGAGTCCGTGTTCGCCGAGGAGTTCGCCGAGGCGCACGGCACCACGGGCCGGAATCCTTGAACGATCTCCGTATCGACCTCGCCTGGCTGCTCATGCTCGCCGAACAGAAGACCCCGGGGGACCCGCAGGTCACCGACTGGGGTGCCCTGGTCGCCGCCGTGGCCCGGCACCAGGCGGAGATATTCGGCGTCCCCGTCTACGCCGACCCGTACGCCCGCGCCGCCTCCCTGCTCCAGCTGCTGATCCACGTCCCCGCCCTGGAACGCGCCAACGCCCTGTTCGCCTCCGCCGTCGCCTACGCCTATCTGGTCGCCAGCGGCGAGAAGATCGCCACCACCCCCGAGCAGGTCCGCGACCTCGCCCGGCTGGTGAAGGACGGCGCGGCCGGCGTCGACGACATCACGCGCGAACTGCGCCGCTGGAGCCGCTGAACGGCACCCGCCCGGCAGCCTCCCCGGAGTGCGCTACGGGGGAGCAGCTCGTCGATCCGTGCCCGACGGGCACCCACCCGCACGGGGACCGTGGGGTGGGTGGCGTCGTCGTACGTCATGCGCACGGGCACAGCTGCCGTGCCGGCCGCGTCCGCTACGCGGCCTCCCGGGTGCGGAACGCCTCCGCGTCCCAGGTCCCGTCCAGCCGCGGGGCCAGCCAGCCCGGAGCCGCGGTGCGGAACTCGGCGGGCGGCAGCGCCCCCGCCCCGGCGGGCAGCGCGCCGAGCAGCGGGACGCCGGCCACCTCCGGCAGGTCGGCCACGTTGCAGCGGGTGGCCAGGTCCGGCTCGCCCGGCCAGCTGCCGATCACCACACCGGCCGGCTCCAGCTCCCGGCGGCGCAGTTCACGGGCCGTCAGCTCCGTGGCGTTGAGCGTGCCGAGCCCGGCCCGCGCCACCACCAGCACCGGCGCGCCCAGCAGCCGGGCCGCGTCGGCCAGCGTGCCGCCGTCCTCGTCGAACCGGACGAGCAGCCCGCCCGCGCCCTCCACCAGCACCAGATCGTGCTCGGTGGCCAGCTTGGCGGCCCGCTCGGCCACCTCCCGGGGACGCACCGGCGCCATCCCGGCCCGCCGGGCCGCCGTGTTCGGCGCCAACGGCTCCGGGAATCGAGCCAGTTCATCCGTCGTGACCGGCCCCGCGAGCCACGCGACCTCGTCCGCGTCGCCGCGCTCGTCCGGCCGTACGCCCGTCTGGGCGGCCTTGAGCACGGCCACCGACCGCCCGGCCGCGAGCGCCGAGGCGGCGACGGCCGCGGTGGTGACGGTCTTGCCGACCTCCGTGTCCGTGCCCGTGATCACCAGTACCCGCATGTCATCCCTCCCGCGCCGCGGCGCACACCGCGCGCGCGATCCGTGCCACGTCCTCGTCCGAGGTGACGTAGGGCGGCATCGTGTAGATCAGGTCGCGGAACGGGCGCAGCCACACACCGGCCCGTACCGCCGCGTCCGTCGCGGCCCGCATGTCGACCGGGTGGTCGAGCTGGACGACACCGATGGCGCCGAGGACCCGGACATCGCGCACCCCGGGAACGTCCCGCGCCGGGGCCAGCCCCTCGCGCAGGCCCGCCTCGATCCGCTTGACCTCGCCGAGCCAGTCCTGGCCCAGCAGCAGCTCGACGGAGGCACAGGCCACGGCCGCCGCCAGCGGGTTGCCCATGAACGTCGGTCCGTGCGCGAGCACCGGCACCTCGCCCCGCGAGATGCCGTCGGCCACCCGAGCGTTGCACAAGGTGGCCGCCAGCGTCAGATAACCGCCGGTCAGCGCCTTGCCCACACACATCACATCGGGCGCGACGGCCGCGTGGTCCGCCGCGAACAACGCCCCGGTGCGGCCGAAACCGGTGGCGATCTCGTCGAACACCAACAGCACGTCGTGCGCGTCGCACGCCTCGCGCAGCACCCGCAGATACGCGGGGGAGTGGAAGCGCATCCCGCCCGCGCCCTGCACCACCGGCTCCACGATCACCGCGGCCAGCTCGTCGGCGTGCCGGGCGATCAGCTCCCGCAGGTGCTCCGCGTACGACTCCTCGTACCCGGCGGGCGGCGGGTCCGCGAACAGCTGGCGCGGCAGCACGCCGGTCCACAGCTCGTGCATCCCGCCCTCGGGGTCGCACACCGACATCGGCTGCCAGGTGTCACCGTGGTAGCCGCCCCGCCAGGTCAGCAGCCGCCGCTTGGCCGGCCGGCCGAGCGAACGCCAGTACTGCAGGCACATCTTCACCGCGACCTCGACCGACACGGACCCCGAGTCGGCCAGGAAGACGTGCTCCAGGCCGTCCGGTGACAGGTCGACCAGCAGCTTCGCGAGCCGGACGGCGGGCTCGTGGGTGAGCCCGCCGAACATCACATGGCTCATCAAGCCCAGCTGCTCGCGCGCGGCCTCGTTCAGGACCGGGTGGTTGTAGCCGTGGATGGCCGACCACCACGACGACATGCCGTCGACCAGCTCGCCGGAACCGTCCGCCAGCCGCAGCCGGACCCCGCTGGCCGCCTCCACGACGAGCGGGTCCACCCGGCCGGGCATCGGGCCGTACGGGTGCCACACATGCCGCCGGTCCAGCTCCAGCAGCTCCGCGACGCCCATCTCAGGCATTGGGCGCGAGGTCCGTGCCGGCCCCCCGGCGGCGCACGGCGACCAGGTCGGTGCGCGGCTCGGCGGCGGCCGGAGCACCCGCCGTACCGCACACCCCGCCGCCCGCGTGCGAGCCGCAGCCGCCCTCCGTGTGCGAGCCGCAGCCGCCCTCGGCGTGCGAGCCGCAGCCGTGCGCGGCGTCGGCCCGGTGCGCCGGCAGCGTCACCTCCCCGGCGCCCTCCACCTCGAACCCGGCGTCCGCGATCATCTCCAGGTCGGCCTTGCCGGCCTGGCCCTCGCTGGTCAGGTAGTCGCCGAGGAAGATGGAGTTGGCCAGGTGCAGCGCCAGCGGCTGCATGGAGCGCAAGTGGACCTCGCGCCCGCCCGCGATCCGGACCTCCACGTCCGGGCAGACGAACCGGACCATCGCCAGGATGCGCAGGCAGCGCTGCGGGGTGAGGTTCCACTCCTTGGCCAGCGGGGTGCCCTCGAACGGGATCAGGAAGTTCACCGGCACCGAGTCCGGGTCCAGCTCGCGCAGCGAGAACACCACGTCCACCAGGTCCTCGTCGCTCTCGCCCATGCCGGCGATGAGACCCGAGCAGGCGGACAGCCCGGCCGCGTGCGCCTTGCGCACCGTGTCCACCCGGTCGGCGTACGTGTGGGTGGTGGTGATGTCCCCGTAGGTGGACTCCGAGGTGTTGAGGTTGTGGTTGTAGGCGTCCGCGCCCGCCGCGCGCAGCCGCTCGGCCTGGCCGTCGGAGAGCAGACCGAGGCAGGCGCACACCTCGACCTCCTCGTTCTGCTCCTTGATCGCCTTGATGGTCTCCGAGACCCGGTCCACGTCCCGGTCCGTCGGTCCGCGCCCGCTGGCCACCAGGCACACCCGCTTGGCCCCGCCCGCGAGCCCCGCGGCGGCGGCCTGGGACGCCTCGTCCGGCTTGAGCCAGGTGTACTTCAGGATGTCGGCCTTGGAGCCCAGCCGCTGGGAGCAGTACGAGCAGTCCTCGGGGCACAGGCCCGACTTGAGGTTGACCAGATAGTTGAGTTTCACCCGTCGCCCGAACCAGTGCCGGCGCACCTTACCGGCCGCGGTCACCACGTCGAGCAGGTCGTCATCGGAGGTGGCCAGCACGGCGAGCGCTTCCTCGCGCGTCGGCATCTCGCGCCGAAGCCCCTTGTCCACCAGCGTGTTCAGCAGGTCCATGAGCGACGATCCTGTCCTACGGGACCGCTCCCGGCCAAGGAGACTTGGCACAACAGAGACGGTTCAACGTGTGGGTATTGCCACACCCTGGGCGGCTGAGCGTGCGGCTAGGGTCTGTTCGATACCTACAAAAGCACCGGAGGACCCATGGCGTTCGGCTGGATCGATGAGCAGGCCGAGGCGCGCCGCCGCGCCGGACTCGTGCGCGCCCTGCGCCCGCGCCCCGCCGACTCGCCGCTGCTGGACCTGGCGAGCAACGACTACCTGGGTCTGTCCCGCCATCCCGAGGTCACCGAGGGCGCCGCCGGGGCCGCCCGGCGCTGGGGCGGCGGCTCCACCGGCTCCCGGCTGGTCACCGGAAGCACCGAGCTGCACGCCGAACTGGAGCGCGCGCTGGCCGCGTTCTGCGGGTTCGAGGCGGCGCTGGTGTTCTCCTCCGGGTACGCCGCGAACCTGGCCGCGGTGACCACGCTGGGTCCGCACGGCTCGCTGATCGTCTCCGACGCGGGCAACCACGCCTCCCTCATCGACGGCTGCCGGCTCGCCCGGGGCGAGACCCAGGTCGTCGGGCACGCCGACCCCGAGGCCGTGCGCAAGGCCCTGGGGACCCGCCGGGGCGCGGCGATCGTGGTCTCCGACACGGTCTTCTCGGTCGACGGGGACCGGGCACCGCTGGCCGAACTGGCCGCCGCCTGCCGGGAGCACGGGGCGGGACTGGTGGTGGACGACGCCCACGGCCTCGGCGTGCTGGGCGACGGCGGCCGGGGCTCGGCGTACGCGGCCGGCCTCGCGGGCGCCGACGACGTGGTGGTCACGGCCACCCTGTCCAAGTCGCTGGGCAGTCAGGGCGGCGTGGTGCTGGGCCCCGCGCGGGTGATCGACCACTTGGTGAACGCTGCCCGGACCTTCATCTTCGACACGGGCCTGGCGCCGGCGGCGGCCGGCGCCGCGCTGGCCGCGCTGCGGCTGCTGGAGCGCGAGCCGCAGCGGGCGGCACGCGCCCGCGAGGTGGCCGCGGAACTGCACGCACGGCTGACCACCGCGGGTCTGGAGGCGGTACGTCCGGACGCCGCGGTGGTCTCCGTGCGGGCTCCGTCCCCGGAGCGGGCGGTGCGCTGGGCGGCCGACTGCCGCTCGGCGGGTCTGGCCGTGGGCTGTTTCCGTCCTCCTTCCGTGCCCGACGGCATCTCACGGCTGAGGCTGACCGCCCGCGCGGACCTCTCCGGGACCGAGATCGAACGCGCTGTACGTGTCATCGGCGAAACGCGACCATGAGTCGGCGTGACACGGCCGTGAATCGCGCGAAAGTGATGAAAGGTTGAACGAATCTGATCAGAGTGTGAGTCGGAACGTGGTCAGAGGGCGGTCACAAATCCCGTCCAGCTCTCGGGGGAGAAGAGCAGGGCGGGGCCGGCCGGGTTCTTCGAGTCGCGCACGGCGAGCAGTCCGGCCGCGGGGCCGGAGCGCGGCAGTGCCGTCTCCACGCAGTTGTTCGCGCCCGTGCTGCGGCTGCTGCGCAGCCAGCGCACCTCGTGCAGGTCGGTACTTACGGGGACGTTCCGAGGCAGAACTGACATGGTGCCTCCTTACACGCCGTCACCTATCCCGGCGATGTAGTCCAACGAGTCCTCGGGGGAAAGGGCGTGGAACTGAAGGGTGTTGAAGGCCTCGGAGTAGGCCATCAGGTCTTCTTTCCGTTCCAGGTAGAGGCTACTCGTCAACTGGTCGAGAACAACCACGTCCAGATCAGAAGTGCTCGGAAATGAGAAGATAACGAAAGGCCCGGTGAGGCCGATATGTGCCCCCGCGGTGAAGGGCAGCACCTGGAGCCGTACCTGCGGCAGCCGGGCCGCCTCCATCAGCCGCCGGCGCTGCCGGGCCATCACCCCGGGACCGCCCACCTCCCGGCGCAGCACCGCCTCGTCCAGTACGGCGCTCAGCGTCAGCGGCGGGTCCGAGCGCAGCACGTCCTGCCGGGCCAGACGCACCTCCACCAGGGTGTCCAGGCGGTCCTCGTCCAGGTCCTTCACGGCGGCCCGGGTCACCGCGCGGGCGTACTCGGCGGTCTGCAGCAGACCGGGCACGACCGTGGTCTCCAGGGTGCGCATCGCGCTCGCCTGTGACTCCAGGCTGATGAAATCCCGGTACGTGGGCGGCAGTACGCCCCGATAGGCGTGCCACCAGCGGTGCCGGCCGCTCGTCTCCTCCGACCCCGCCAGTATCAGCAGCAACTCGCGCAGATGCCTGTCCCGCACCCCGTAGGCGTCCAGCAGCAACCGCAGATCGGCCGGTTTCACGCCGCTGGCACCGGTCTCGATACGGCTCACCTTCGACTGGTGCCAGCCGACCAGCCGGGCCGCCTCACCGCTGGTGAGCCCGGCACCGGTGCGCAGCGTGCGCAGTTCGGCGCCCAGCTTGCGGCGGCGCACCGCGGGACCGTTCTGCATCGGCTCCTCCTTACTCCGTCCGGACCGCCCCGATACGGTCTCGCGTCGCACAGTTCACCGCTTCGGGCGACAGATATATGCATATCTTGGTGGATCGCCCCCCGTGACCGTCCCGGTGATGGCAGTCTGACGGACAAGCACCAGTCCGGGACCGTACTCGAACCCACCGCCGTATGGCGGGCCGCGGTCCCGTTGGGAAAGGGACGACGTCGCCATGGCAGACCATCTGGAAGCCTCCGTCACTCTGCCGAGCGATCCCGCCTCGGTCTCGGCCGCGCGCTCCTACGTAGTGGGCACCCTTGCGGAGTGGGGCCTGCCCTCGGACACCGAGACGGCCGACACCGTCCGGCTGATCGTGTCCGAACTCGCCACCAACGCCGTGCAGCACACCTTCGGGCAGTCACCCACCTTCACCGTCGACATCGCGCTGCACCATGACGAACAGTTGCGCATCGGCGTCACGGACAGCCATCCCCGCTTCCCGAAGAGACTGCCCGCCGCGGTCCAGCAGGACAATGGGCGCGGCATGGTGATCATCCGCTGGCTCACCGCCGAGTGCGGCGGCCGGCTCCGGGTCCGCCCGACCAGCGAGGGCGGCAAGACGGTCTCCATCGAACTGCCTTGGTGCCTGCCGGAGCCTCCGGCGGTCTGACGGACGGGGGCGGGCGGTGCCGCTTCCGGCCTCGCGGTCGTAAGGGGAGGGCTCGCAAGGGCGGCGGGGGAGGGGGAGGGATGAGGGGGCAGTGAGGAAGCCCAGCCACCACGGGCCTGCCGGACTGGGCCGCCCAGGTATGTGCGGAGCGTTCTCCGGCGGCGGCTTGGGGCAGGCCAGGCCGGCATCCCGTACACGGGGGCACCTCGCCTGCGCTGTACGACGCTCCGGGCAGCGAGGCCCCACGGCGAGCCGACCGAGACGGCACGACCCACCAGCCACGCACCCGGGCCGCCCCCGCCGGGCGTGGCCATGCAGGTGTGCCGGGCAGTCACTCGGACGCCGGGTTTCCCGAGTGTCCGTACGTACCGCAGCACCGACGTGCCACCGAGCGCTGCGGGTCCGAGCCTGCCTGCCCGCGCTCGAAGCGGGCATGGTGGTCCGGCGAGTGCTGCGGGCCTGGGGCGCCCGCCCCGTGCCGGAGGGCGGCGGGTGGGGGACCGGTGAGTGTCCGGGTCCGAGCCTGTCGGTCCGTGTCGGAGGTCGTGCGGTGGTGGTGCGGCGAGCGCGGCGGGCCTGGGGCGCCCGCCCCGTGCCGGAGGTCGTCCGGTGGCGGTCCGGTGAGTGTCCGGGTCCGAGCCTGTCGGCCCGTGTCGGAGGTCGTGCGGTGGTGGTGCGGCGAGCGCGGCGGGCCTGGGGCGCCCGCCCCGTGCCGGAGGTCGTCCGGTGGCGGTCCGGTGAGTGTCCGGGTCCGAGCCTGTCGGCCCGTGTCGGAGGTCGTGCGGTGGTGGTGCGGCGAGTGCTGCGGGCCTGGGGCGCCCGCCCCGTGCCGGAGGGCGGCGGGTGGGGGACCGGTGAGTGTCCGGGTCCGAGCCTGTCGGTCCGTGTCGGAGGTCGTGCGGTGGTGGTGCGGCGAGCGCGGCGGGCCTGGGGCGCCCGCCCCGTGCCGGAGGTCGTCCGGTGGCGGTCCGGTGAGTGTCCGGGGCCGAGCCTGTCGGTCTGGTGCCGGAGGTCGTCCGGGCGGTCCGGTGAGCGCCCCTGGGTCCGAGCCGTCAGCCCGCGCTTGGAGGGGGCCGTGACGGTCCGCCGAGCGCCCCAGGCCCGAGCCTGACCGTCCGTGCCGGAAGGCGGCCGTGGTGGGCCGCCGAGCGTTCCGGACCCGAGCCCGCCGCCCGTGCCCGGAGACGGCGCCTTCCTGGTTGGACGTCACTTTTCAGCCGGACGTCTCGTCAGCGGCCGCGCGCCCGTCTGGGCCCCAGGCTTGGCTGCCCCCACGCCCGCCTGGGCCCGCACCCGCCGGGCCTCGCCCGCCTGGCCCCACGCCCGTCTGGGCCCGCACCCGCGGGGCCTCGCTCGTCTGGGTGCACGCCCACCGGGCCCCGCACGTCTGGTCTCCATGGCGGTCGCGGTCGGCTCCCAAGGTCCCCGCCGCCCCACGGCTTCAGGCGGTCGGGAGAGGAGGTGTCGGCGGTGGGCTGGAGCGGCCCTGTCGACGGAGCCGCTCCCGGTCGTGCGGGCGGGTCAGCCGACCCGGCCGTACCAGACGCTCTTGGACCAGATCTTCTGGAGCTTCACCACGTCCCCGGTCTTCGGGGCGTGCCAGATCTTGTTGTGGCCGGCGTAGATGCCGACGTGGTAGACGCTGGAGCCCGAGTGGAAGAAGACCAGGTCGCCGGCCTTGCGGTTGCGGGCGGAGATGTGTCGCGACTTGTTGTACTGCTGGGCGGCGGTGCGCGGCAGCTTCTTGCCGGCCTTCTTGAACGAGTACACGGTCAGCCCCGAGCAGTCGAACCTGTTCGGTCCGGTGGCCCCCCACCGGTACGGCGCACCCTTCTTGGATGCCGCGACCTTGAGAGCCTTCGACGCGATCGTCGCGGCGGAGGCGTCCGTGGCGAGACCGGGCACCGCGATCGAGCCGCCCACGGCGGCGAGGGTGAGTGCCGAGGCCGTACCGGCCCGGGCCATCAGCGACGGGACTCGATTGAGCGCAGTCATGCGCAACCCTTCGTCAGCCGCCTGTGAAGGATGACCTGTCGGATTCGGGCTGGCGAAGTAGCCCGGCCGCGTTGCCACGGCTTCACCCCAAGGGCCGCCCGGAACCTCCGCCCCCCGCCCGACCCGTGTCGGACGACTGGACTTCCGTACCGGCGAACCCGCCTTGCTTGGGTCCTCCACTCCTGCCGATCCACTTCCGTCGACCGGTCATCCGGGCGGCGGCAGGACTCGGCGTCCGCCCGGATCGCCCCGCCGCGGTGGCGGGGGCTTGTCGTCAGACAGGGATCTTGGCTCACAACTGTCTGAAAATCCCAACGGAATCGGGGATTTGTGGTGTTCCTCACCACTCACCCGTTCGGGTGGACAGTGCTCTGTTCGAGGCTACGTCAGATCATCGTCGTAGCCCCGGACCTGGGGTGATGTCCTCGTCGGCGATCGACGGACCCGTGCCTTGCGCAACTCGGGAGGCCCGGAAAACGATCGGGATGTACACCGGTCGGCGGTACGTCGTTCGGGCCGTTTCAACTCCGGTCCGAACGACGCGTGTCGACATATCGGTGCCGCCGGGCCGGACCGGTGTCCGCCTCAGCCGACGTCGTCCGGCGGGAGCGCGACGCGAGCGGCCCGGCGCTCGCCGTCCAGCACCCGCAGTGCCCGTGCCAGCGTGTCCCCGTGCAGCTCCGTCTCGCCCCGCTGGTGCATCAGCGCGAGCGCGTCCCGCAGCTCTGCCGCCTTGCGCACCAGGGCCTGGGCGGCGCGCAACCCGCCGTACGTGGGCCCGTGCCGGGCCGGATTGACCCGGCCCAGCAGGTCGACGGCCTCCAGATAACGATCGATCAACTCGCCCTCGGCACGGGTCAGGGCGGGCAGCGGCGGCAGGTCCGGCAGCATGGGCGGCTCACCTCGCGTCCGGTGCGCCGGACGTGTCCCGGCGGCTGGGCACGATGCCGTCGACCAGACCGTACGCCAGCGCCCCGGGGGCGTCCAGGATCAGGTCGCGCTCCAGGTCCTCGTGGACCTGCGCGGCCGTGCGCCCCGTGTGCCGGACGAGCATCTCCTCCAGGGTGGCGCGGACCCGGGTCAGCTCCTCGGCCCGGACGAACAGGTCGCTGGGCCGTCCGCGCACCGGCTCGGGCAGCGCCGGCTGTTCGAGCACGACGCGGGCGCCGGGCAGCATGAACCGCTTGCCCGGGGTGCCGGCCGCGAGCAGCACCGCGGCCGGGCCGGCGGCCTGGCCCAGGCAGTAGGCCGCCACGTCGCAGCTGACGTAGCGCATCGTGTCGTAGACCGCCGCCATGGCGTCGAGGGAACCGCCGGGCGAATTGATGTACAGCGTGATGTCCCGCTCCGGCGCCTGGTGTTCCAGATACATCAGCTGGGCCGTCACATCGCCGGCCGTCGCGTCGTCGACCGGTGCGCCGAGGAAGACGATCCGGTCCTGGAAGAGCCGCGCGTACGGGTCCAGGGTGCGCACGGTGCCCCCGGAGCGCTCGGTGAATTCGGGCAGGACGTGCCGGGCGGACGGTCGGTGCATGGACATACGCCTCCTCTGACGAGGCCCCGATGGGCTCGACTTCTGTACAGAATGTACAGGACGTACGGCACGTTATGATGGGGGTATGGCCTACGAGATTCCGGTGACGCAAGCCAGGGCTGAGCTCGCCGACCTGATCAACCGGGTGGTGTACGGCGGTGAGCGCGTCGTCGTGACCCGGCACGGCAAGCCGCTGGTCGCGCTGGTCTCGGCCGCCGACCTGGAGCGGCTGGACGCGCTGGACGCGCGGGACGAACCGGGCGAGGAGCGGGTCATCAGCTCGGTCTCCGGGGTGCACGACGCGGGTGCGGTGCCGCAGGAGAGGCAGCGCTTCGGGATAGCGGCGGAGCACCGTCGGCCGGGTGCTCCCTGAGTCGGTCCGCCGCTGTCTCTGCCGGAGCCCATAGCGCGGTCATGGGCCGGCCAAGGTCTGGTTAACGTCGTTGAAACTCCGGCGCTCTAGCCTGCCCCTCCATGCCATCAGGGGTTTTTCTGCCCGGAATTGAGAGCGATCCGGGGAATTTGTCTGTGTGTTACACCTATCCCGTCGTGATGGCTGCGGCAACCGGACCCCGCACGGTCCGGAGCAAGGACAGTGAGGTGGGACGTGCAACTGACCCCGCACGAGCAGGAGAGGCTGCTGATCCATGTGGCGGCCGACGTCGCAGAGAAGCGCAAGGCCCGCGGACTGAAGCTCAACCACCCCGAAGCGGTCGCCCTCATCACGTCGCACGTCCTGGAGGGCGCGCGCGACGGCCGCACGGTCGCCGAGCTGATGTCCTCCGGCCGCAAGGTCCTGACCAGGGGTGATGTCATGGACGGCGTTGCCGAGATGATCCGTGACGTGCAGGTGGAGGCCACCTTCCCGGACGGCACCAAGCTCGTCACCGTCCACGAGCCGATCATCTGAGGGCGCCGCGATGATTCCCGGAGAGATCCTGTTCGCGGACGAGCCCGTCACCTTCAACGACGGCTGTGATGTCACTCGTCTGACTGTTCTCAACGCCGCCGACCGGCCCGTCCAGGTCGGCTCCCACTACCACTTCGCCGAGGCAAACCCCGGCCTGGAGTTCGACCGCGCCGCCGCCCGCGGCCGGCGCCTGAACGTCGCCGCCGGCACCGCCGTCCGCTTCGAACCCGGCATCCCCGTCGAGGTCGAACTGGTGCCGCTGTCCGGCGCCCGGATCGTGCCCGGGCTGCGCGGCGAGACCGGAGGTGCCCTCGATGCCTGAGATCTCCCGCGGCGCCTACGCCGACCTGTTCGGCCCCACCACCGGCGACCGCATCCGGCTCGCCGACACCGATCTGCTGATCGAGATCGAGGAGGACCGCTCCGGCGGCCCCGGCGCCTCCGGTGACGAGGCGGTCTTCGGCGGCGGCAAGGTCATCCGCGAGTCCATGGGCCAGTCCCGCGCCACCCGCGCCGAGGGCGCCCCCGACACCGTGATCACCGGTGCCGTCGTCGTGGACCACTGGGGCATCGTCAAGGCCGACGTCGGCATCCGCGACGGCCGGATCACCGCCCTCGGCAAGGCCGGCAACCCCGACACCATGGACGGCGTCCACCCCGACCTGGTCATCGGCCCGGAGACCGAGATCATCGCGGGCAACGGCCGCATCCTGACCGCGGGCGCCATCGACGCCCACGTCCACTTCATCTGCCCCCAGGTCGCCGACGAGGCGCTGGCCTCCGGCATCACCACCCTGGTCGGCGGCGGCACCGGACCCGCCGAGGGCTCCAAGGCCACCACCGTCACCCCCGGCCCCTGGCACCTGGCCCGGATGCTGGAGGCGATGGAGGCCTACCCGGTCAACGTCGGCTTCCTCGGCAAGGGAAACACCGTCAGCCACGAGGCGATGCTCTCCCAGATCCGCGGCGGCGCCGTCGGGCTGAAGCTGCACGAGGACTGGGGCTCCACCCCCGCCGTCATCGACGCCGCGCTCACCGTCGCCGACCGGACCGGCATCCAGGTCGCCATCCACACCGACACCCTGAACGAGGCGGGCTTCGTCGGCGACACCCTCGCCGCGATCGCGGGCCGGGGCATCCACTCGTACCACACCGAGGGCGCCGGCGGCGGTCACGCGCCCGACATCATGACGGTGGTCTCGCAGGCCAACGTCCTGCCCAGCTCCACCAACCCGACCCGGCCCTTCACCGTCAACACCACCGAGGAACACCTCGACATGCTGATGGTGTGCCACCACCTCAACCCGGCCGTCCCCGAGGACCTGGCGTTCGCCGAGTCCCGGATCCGGCCGTCCACCATCGGCGCGGAGGACATCCTCCACGACCTCGGCGCGATCTCGATCATCTCCTCCGACTCCCAGGCCATGGGCCGGGTCGGCGAGGTCGTCCTGCGCACCTGGCAGACCGCGCACGTCATGAAGCGCCGGCGGGGCGCGCTGCCCAGCGACGGGCGCGCCGACAACCACCGGGTACGGCGCTATGTCGCCAAGTACACCATCAACCCGGCGCTCGCCCAGGGCCTGGCCGCCGAGACCGGCTCCGTGGAGAGCGGCAAGCTCGCCGACCTGGTGCTGTGGGAGCCCGCGTTCTTCGGGGTCAAGCCGCTGCTGGTGCTCAAGGGCGGGCAGATCGCGTACGCGCAGATGGGCGACGCCAACGCCTCCATCCCCACCCCGCAGCCGATCCTGCCCCGCCCGATGTACGGCGCGATCGGCCGGGCCCCCGCCGCCAACTCGGTCAACTTCGTGTCCCACCTGGCCGTCGAGGACGGGCTGCCGGAGCGGCTCGGGCTCGGCAAGCGGTTCGCGGCGATCGAGTCCACGCGCGCGGTCACCAAGGCCGACATGCGCGAGAACGACGCCCTGCCGGACGTCCGGATCGACCCCGACAGCTTCGCCGTGCACATCGACGGCGAGCTGGTCGAGGCCACCCCGGCCGCCGAACTTCCCATGGCCCAGCGCTACTTCCTCTTCTGACAGGCGTTCTTCCGATGACACGGGCAGCACTGCTCGTCCTGGCCGACGGCCGCTTCCCCGCCGGAGGGCACGCGCACTCCGGCGGGGCCGAAGCCGCCGTCAAGGCCGGACGCATCACCGACCCCGCGAGCCTGGAGGAGTTCTGCCGGGGCCGCCTGCACACCGCGGGGCTGATCGCGGGCGCGCTGGCGGCGGCGGCCGTCCTCGGCGCCGACCCGCGCGCACTGGACGCGGCGGCCGACGCCCGCACCCCGTCCCCGGCGCTCAGGACCGCCGCCCGGCGCCTGGGCCGGCAACTGCTGCGGGCCGCGCGGACGACCTGGCCGTGCGCCGAACTGGACGCGCTCGCCCGGGAGTTCCCCAAGGGTGCCCACCAGCCGGTCGTGCTCGGACTCGCCGCCCGGGCGGCCGGGCTCACGCCCGGGGACGCGGCCCACTGCGCGGTCTACGAGAGCGTGAGCGGACCGGCGACCGCCACCGTGCGGCTGCTCGGCCTCGACCCGTTCGACGCGACGGCCGTGCTGGCCCGGCTGGCGCCCGAGCTGGACCGGGTCGCGGACGCCGCGGTGGAGGCTGCGCGGTCGGTGGCCGCCGAGGGCGTCGACGCGCTCCCGGCGGTGTCGGCCCCGCTGCTGGAGGTCATGGCGCAGGCCCACGCGGCCTGGCCGGTGAGGCTGTTCGCGTCATGAGCCCGCCCTTCCGCCCACCCGTCTGAACAACAGCTTCCGCCCCCGGCCGGTACCTCTTGTCCCCCCGACCGGTACAAGGCCTCTCGCACAAGGAGCCGTCCATGCACCTCGACCACTCCCACCCCGCCCCCTCCGCCGTCAGCGCGGACGCCCACCGCCCGGACGGGTCCCGCCGAGCCCTGCGGATCGGGCTCGGCGGGCCCGTCGGGTCCGGCAAGACCGCCACCGTCGCCGCCCTGTGCCGGGCGCTGCGCGACGAGTTGTCCCTCGCGGTCGTCACCAACGACATCTACACCCGCGAGGACGCCGAGTTCCTGCTCCGGGAGGCCGTGCTGCCGCCCGAGCGGATCACCGCCGTCGAGACGGGCGCCTGCCCGCACACCGCGATCCGCGACGACATCTCCGCCAACCTCGAAGCGGTGGAGGACCTGGAGGACGCGGTCGGCCCGCTGGACCTGATCCTCGTGGAGTCCGGCGGCGACAACCTCACCGCCACCTTCTCCAAGGGGCTCGTGGACGCCCAGATCTTCGTGATCGACGTGGCCGGCGGCGACGACATCCCGCGCAAGGGCGGCCCCGGCGTCAGCACCGCCGACCTGCTGGTGGTCAACAAGACCGACCTCGCCCCGTACGTCGGCTCCGACCTCGCCCGGATGGCCGCCGACGCCAAGGCGCAGCGCGCCGAACTCCCGGTGGTCTTCCAGTCGTTGCGCGGTGACAGGGGCGTCGCCGACGTGGCCGCGTGGGTGCGGGGGCGGCTCGCCGCGTGGGCCGCGTGACCGCCTTGGGAGTCCGGGTCCGGGCCAGGGCCCGGATCGTCGCCCGCGCCGACGGGCGCGGCGGCACGGCCCTGCCCGTCCTGGACGGCGAGGGCCCGCTGGCGCCGCGTCGCACCCGGTCCGCCGGGGCCTGGGCGAAGGTCGTGCTCGTCGGCGCGATGAGCGGGCCGCTCGGTGGCGACCGCTTCACCCTGGACGCCCGGGTGGAGGAGGGTGCCCGGCTGCACGTCGGGTCGGCCGCCGCCACCCTCGCCCTGCCGGGCCAGGCCAAGGGCGAGGCCCGGTACGACGTCCGGCTCGACGTGGCCGACGGCGGCGAACTGCGCTGGCTGCCCGAGCAGTTGATCTCCGCCGACGGCAGCGACCTGTACGTCACCACCCGGGCCGAACTCGGCGCCGGCGCCCGGCTCGTGCTGCGCGAGGAGCAGGTGCTGGGGCGGACCGGGGAGCAGCCCGGGCGGCTCACCAGCCGGCTGACCGTACGGGTGGCGGGCCGGACCGTGCTGGACCAGGAGCTGTCCTGCGGACCCGGCGCGCCGGGCGGCTGGGACGGTCCGGCGGTGCTCGCCGGTCACCGGGCGGTGGGCCAGCTGGTCGTCGTACGCCCGGAGTTCGCGACCGACCCGGTGCCCGCGCGGATACTCGGCGAGTACGCCGCTCTGGTCCCCCTCGCCGGCCCCGCCGCGCTCGTCAGCGCGGTCGCCCCGGACGCGCTGAGCCTGCGCCGGACCCTGGACCAGGTACTGACCGCCTTCGGCTGACCGGTCACTCACCCTTTCGCTCAACGGGACATGATCATCCGGTTATCGGATTGGTAAAGATGGCTGGAAAACCCTGTCCCCGGCCTCCTCACAGCCGAGAGGATCCCCGTCTGACCACTCGCATCGAGGTAGGGGGAGGGGCCCACGTGAGGGAGAACAGACCGAAGAGCCGCCTGCTGGCGCTCGGTTCCGCCGGAGTACTCGTCACCGCCACCCTGATCGCCGGCGCCGTGACGGCGCCCGTGGCCGGGGCCGCCTCCCGGCCCGCGCAGGACCGGGAGGCCAAGGGCGCCGAGATAGCCGCCGCCCGGGCCGCGAAGGCGGGCATCAAGTGGCGGGACTGCCCGGCCGACTGGGGGCTGGAGAAGCCCATCCAGTGCGGCTGGGTCAGCGTGCCGCTGGACTACGCCCGCCCCCACGGCAAGCAGATCAAGCTCGCCGTGGACCGCATCGGCAACACCGGCACCAAGAAGGAGCGCCAGGGCGCCCTCGTCTACAACCCCGGCGGCCCCGGCGGCTCCGGTCTGCGCTTCCCGCGCCGGGTCACCACCAACAACGCCATCTGGGCGAATGTCGCCAAGGCCTACGACTTCGTCGGCTTCGACCCGCGCGGCGTCGGCCACTCCACGCCCATCTCCTGCGTCGACCCGCAGGAGTACGTCAAGGCGCCCAAGATGGACCCCGTGCCGGACAGCGAGGCCGACAAGACCGCGCAGCGGAAGCTCGCCCGTGCGTACGCCGAGGGCTGTGCCGAGCGCAGCGGCGCGATGCTGCCGCACATGACCACCCCCAACACCGCCCGCGACCTGGACGTCATCCGCGCCGCGCTGGGCGAGAAGAAGCTCAACTACCTCGGCGTCTCCTACGGCACCTACCTCGGCGCCGTCTACGGCACCCTCTTCCCGGGCCACCTGCGCCGCATGGTCGTGGACAGCGTGGTCGACCCCTCCCGCGAGAAGATCTGGTACCAGGCCAACCTGGACCAGGACGTCGCCTTCGAGGGCCGCTGGCAGGACTGGCAGGACTGGGTCGCCGCCAACGACGCCGCCTTCCACCTCGGCACCACCCGCGCCGCCGTCCAGGCCAAGTGGCTCCAGCTGCGCGCCACCGCCAAGAAGCACCCGATCGGCGGCGTCGTCGGCCCGGCCGAGCTGATCTCCTTCTTCCAGAGCGCGCCGTACTACGACTCCTCGTGGGTGCCGGTCGCCACGGTCTTCAGCAAGTACGTCGCCGGTGACACCCAGGCGCTGGTCGACGCCGCCGCCCCCGACCTGTCGGACACCGCGGGCAACATCGCCTCCGAGAACGGCAACGCCGTCTACACGGCCGTCGAGTGCGCCGACGCCAAGTGGCCCACCAGCTGGCAGAAGTGGAACCGGGACAACACCCGGCTCCACCAGGACCACCCCTTCCTGACCTGGTCCAACGCCTGGATGAACCTGCCGTGCGCCACCTGGCCGGCCAAGCAGCACACCCCCGTCGAGGTCAAGACCCACAAGGGCCTGCCGAAGGTGCTGATCGTGCAGTCCGCCCGGGACGCCGCCACCCCCTACGGCGGCGCCGTCGAGCTGCACAAGCGCTTCCAGGGCTCTCGTCTGATCACCGAGAAGAACGCGGGCTCCCACGGCGTGACCGGCCTGGTCAACCCGTGCGTCAACCAGCGCGTCGACGCCTACCTGCTCAAGGGCGCGCTGGACGGCAAGGACGTGACCTGCGCCCCGCACGCCACGCCCAAGCCGTAACCGCGCCACCACGCCGACCAGGGGCGGCCGGAGCTTCCGGCCGCCCCTCGGCTATGCCGCCCACCAGGCGTCCTCCGCCGCGTAGTCGAACAGGTCCGGGTACGCCTGCGCGAGCAGCGGAAACGCCTCCCGCCAGTCCCGCCCGCGCACCATCCCGGCGAGCCACTCCACCGTCCGGGGCAGACTGTCCGCGTACGACACCACCGGCCGGTAGCCCAGCTCGCGCCGAGCGGCGGACATGTCGCACACCACCGGCCGCGGCACCGACCAGGGCGTGCTCCCCACCGAGCCCTCCGGCGGGCCGTCCAGGCACACCGTCCGGGTCTCGGCCCCCATCACGGCGTCCACCGCCGCGCCGATCTCCGCGACCGTCGGCGCCTCGTCGTCACAGGCGTTGAGCACCCGCGTACCCGGCCGGGCCGCCGCCAGCCGCACCAGCTCGGCGATGGTCCGGGTGCTCGACGGATGGAACCGGCTCTCGCCCCGGTACGCCAGCACCCGTCGCCCGCGGCCGTCCAGGTTCCGCTTGACGAAGTACAGCTCGCGCGGCAGCGGACTGTACGGCCCGTGCACCGCGCCCGGCCGCAACACCGTGACCGGGAACGTGTCACCGGCGGCGAGCAGCTCCGCCTCCAGCGCGGCCTTGCGGGTGCTGTAGGTGGCCTCGCCCGGCGCGACCGTCGGCTGGGTCTCGGGGACCGGCACCGGGTAGGCGGGGAAGCCGTCCGGCTCGTCCTGGGTGTCGAAGCCCCGCCCGGAGCCGTCCTCGTACACGGCGACGCTGGAGATCACCACCGCCGAGCCGATCCGGTCCGCGAGCGACGTCAACTGCCGGGCGTGCCCGGCGTCATAGGCGACCACGTCGACCAGCAGCTCACAGCCGTCGCCCACCAGCGCGGCCAGGGCGTCGCCGTCCGCGCGGTCCAGCCGGGCCGTGCGCACCCCCTCGTCCCAGTCGGCGTCCCGGACCCCGCCGCGCGAGGCCGCCGTCACCGCCCAGCCGTCCCGGGCCAGCGCGTCCACCACCGGACGGCCGATCTGCCCGGCCGCCCCGATCACCACCGCTTTCCTCATGCGGCGAGCCTAGGCACCCCCACCGCCTCGGTCGCGGATTTTCTGCCGACGGCAGAGATCAGCCGAGCGGCGTCCGGCGCGGCCCGCGCTCCCCGGCGGCCTGCCGCTCCTTGACGACGGCCGCGTACTCGTCGACGTACTCCTGCCCGGACAAGGCGAGGATCGCGTAGACGATCTCGTCGGTGACCGCGCGCAGCACCGCCTTCTCCCGCTCCAGGCCCGCGTAGCGGGAGAAGTCCAGCGGCTCGCCGAAGCGGATCGTCACCGGGCGGATCCTCGGGACGACCCGGCCGGGCGGCTGGGCCTCGAACGTGCCGATCATCGCGCAGGGCACCACCGGCACCCCCGCCGTCAGCGCCAGCACGGCGACCCCGACCTTGCCCTTGTACAGCCTGCCGTCGTGCGACCGCGTGCCCTCCGGATAGATGCCGAGCAACTCGCCCCGGCGCAGCACCCCGAGCCCCTCGCGGATCGCCGCCTGCCCCGCCTCCTTCCCGGAGCGGTCCACCGGGATCTGACCGGCGCCGCGGAAGAAGAACGCGGTGAGCCGGCCCTTCAGCCCCGGACCGGTGAAGTACTCGGCCTTGGCGAGGAAGGTGATGCGGCGTTTCAGCACCGCCGGCATCAGGAAGTGGTCGGAGAACGACAGGTGATTGCCCGCGATGATCGCCGGACCCGACGCGGGCACCCGCTCCAGCCCCTCGATCCGGGGCCGGAAGACCAGCCTGAGCAGCGGGCCCAGCAGCACGTACTTGAGGACGTAATAGAACACGGCTCGCCTCCTGCTCGACCAGGCCCGCTCGGGTGCACCTGTCGTCATCTGTAGCCGTGTCGAGGCGGTCTGATGCCGGCCTCTTGCCGGGTTGGCCGACATGCGGTCAGGGCTGGAGGGTCATCTCATTCGGCGTGCCCGGCAGCCCGTCGCCGGGCGTTCTCCTCTCTGGACGCGGCGAGGACACGCATCGTGGCGAACTCGACGACCTGCGCCGCTATCTCCTCCAGCTGTCCTTGGACGTGGGGGTCCTCGCAGGCGCCGGCGGGCGAGAAGCGGACCGTCGAGATGTTGATCGCGGCGCCCAGTGGTGTGGGCCAGCCGCGCAGCGCGTGGGTCACATCGCGCAGCGCGGCCAGTGTGGAGACGGCGCCCTGCCAGCCATGGGCGACCGCCACGCATCCGACGGCCCGTTCACTCAAGTAGGGCCGTATGTCCTCGCGCAGTTCCTCGACGTGGTCCAGGGCGTTCTTCACCAGGCCGGAGATCCCGCCGTGATAGGCGGGGCTGGCGAGGACGAGGCCGTCGGCGCCGGCTATGGCCGACAGGAGCCGGCGGGCCTGCGGTGCGCCGGCGCCGTGCCGGGGGTCGTACAGCGGCATGGCCAGTGAGGGTCCGCTGATCAGCCGCACTGACGCGCCGCGTTTTTGCGCCGCGTCCAGTACCGTCCGCAGGGCCTGCTCGGCGGTTGACTCGGGCCGGCTCGAACCGCCGACACCGACCACGTTCACGATCCGGTGCACTGGGGTCGCGCCTCCTTCTCTCTCGGGTCTCCGGGGTGTGCGCGGTGCTCATGCCGGGCGAGCGGCTCCGGATGGGAAAAGGTGATTCCACCCGTGCGCGGTGGACCCGGACACGGAGTGGAATCATCTTTTGCTCGTTCGTGCCAGGAGGTCAGGCGGTGGACGTCACGCCGTCCTGCCTCTCGGGCTCCTCGGCGGCCGGAGCCTGCGGGCTCCGCCTGAAGTTCATCACGACCAGCACGATCAGCACGATGCCGGCCACGGTGGCCCACATGGCGGAGCGCACTCCCTCGGCGGTGGCGACGCGCAGCGCCTCACCGGTCAGCCCTTCGTGACCGGAGTTGGCGACCGCCACCAGCACGGCCAGGCCGACCGCGGCACCGACCTGCTGGCCGGTCGAGGCGACACCCGAGGCGATGCCCTGTTCCTCTGCCGCGACCCCGGTGGTCGCCGCCGCGTACATCGCGGTGAACACGGTGCCCTGACCGAGGCTGAGGATGAGCACACCCGGTACCAGCTCCAGGTAGGAGCCGGTCCGCGAGACGGAGAAGGCGAAGGCCACGGTACCGGCGACCCCCAGGAGGAGCGCGCCGGTCAGCGTGGCACGCACCCCGAAGCGGGTGGCCAGCTTCCCGCCGGACAGGTTGCCGATGAGCACCCCCACACACGGCAGGAGGAAGGCGATACCGCTCTTCGTCGCGGAGTAGCCGTGCACGGTCTGCCAGTAGAGGGTGTAGAAGTAGGGCAGCGCGCCGAACGTCCCCATGAAGATGAAGGTGACGACGGTACCGGTGCTCAGGTTGCGGTTACGGAACAGGCGAAGCGGTAACAGCGGGTCCCGGCCGCGGCCTTCGATGGTGACGAACGCGGCGAGCACGGCCACCGCGACGGCCGCGGTGATCAGGATGGTCGGCGAGGTCCAGCCCGACACCGGTCCCTGGACGAGGGTGAACACCAGCAGCGTCGATCCGATGGTCGCGGTCAGCGCACCGGGCAGGTCGAACTTGCGCCCGGAGGCGGTCCGGTCGGTGTCCTTCGGGATGATGGCGAACGCCAGCAGCATGGCACCGCCGGCGAGCGGGACGTTGGCGAAGAAGATCGACGCCCAGCCGAACGCGCCCGTCAGTACGCCGCCGAGCAGCGAACCGAGGATCATGCCGCTGCCACCCGCGCCGCCCCAGATCGCCAGCGCGCGGTTGCGCTCGGGGCCTTCGGCGAAGGTCGTGGTGACCAGTGACAGCGTGGAGGGGGCGAGGAAGGCGCCGCCGATGCCCTGCACCGCACGCGCGACGATCAGGGTCGTCGGATCGCCCGCGAGCCCTCCGACCAGCGAGGAGACCGCGTACAGGAACAGGCCGAAGATGAACATCCGGCGGCGTCCGAACAGGTCCGCCGCACGGCCGCCGAGCAGCAGGAAGCCGCCGAAGGCGACGGCGTAGGCGCTGACGACCCACTGGAGTGTCTGGGCGGAGAAGCCGATGCCGGTACGGATCTCGGGCAGTGCCACGAAGACGATGCTGTAGTCGATCGCGTAGATGCACTGGGCAAAAGCCAGCAGTGCCAGGATCCAGCCGAGGCGTCGGCGGGATGGCGCCTCGGCGCCGGCGACCGCAGGAGACATTTTCTGTGCCGTCCCTTCAGGGTTTTCTCGGGTGCTGGTCGGTGACGCACGGAGTAGGACGGGCCGGTGGCGATCGACAGCGCCTGGGCGGTCGTGCTCCCGCCGGTCGGGTGGATGTCGCAGGTGACTGGTTCGGTGCTCGTGCCGTGTCTCATGGCGCGAGCGTTCGGGGGTGGGGCCGTCGTCGGTTTCCGCGGGATCGGGCGAAGGGTGTTCTCATGAATGCGTGTGCCCCGTCAGTCGTTTTCAGGTCAGCGTGTGGCCCCGGTCTCCCGGGCGGCCGGTCGGAATTCGGGATTCCTGCCCTGCGCGGCATTTGCTTCCCCAGCCGGAAGACCGGCTCCTTTCGATCCGCCGGGTTCGCGGGAAACGCCTTCGCCGGGATTCGCGCACTCCGGTTAGGGGTGTTCGGCATCCTTTTCCGGGGTGTTCGAGCACGGTGCGAGGTGATCGCGGAACCATTGCACGACAGCGGTGTCGAGTCGGTCCCGTTCCTCTCGGTCGTCCGGCAGATGACCGCGGGAGAGGCGGATGAACCGGACGGTTTTGCCCAGTCCGGTCAGCGTCTCGTAGAGCTGCTCGGTACCGTTGATGACTACGGTGGTGTCGCCTTCCGCGTGTGCCAGCAGCAGCGGCGCCCGGATGTCGGCCGCATGGGTCAGCGGACTCGCCGCCTTCAGCCTCGCCCGGTCCTCCGGGTCGTCGACGTCCCCGATCCACTCGACGACCCGCCGGCTCCACGTGGGCGGCAGGGCCCGGACGTCCGTTTCCAGGTCCGCCGGCCCGCAGATCGCGACGCCGGCCCGCCAGTGGTGCGGCAGCCTGGTCAGACAACTGAGCGCCGCGAACCCGCCGTACGACATCCCGTGGACACCGAGCCGGTCGCCGTCCACCCAGTCCAGGCTCCGCAGGAACCGTGCGGCGGCGTCGAAGTCGGTCAGGTCGCCGCCTCCCCAGTCCCGGTAGATCAGCCGCTGATAGGCCAGTCCCCGTCCGGTCGACCCGCGCACGTTCGGCGCCAGCACGGCCATCCCGGCCCGCACCAACCGCTGGATCAACGGATCGTGGACCGGCAGCGCGGCCCACTCCGGACCGCCGTGGACGGTCAGCACCGCGGGGACGGGGCCGGCCGCCGAACGCGGGCGGTACAGCAGCCCGCTTATCTCCAGTCCGTCCGCCGCGGTGAACCGGACCGTCTCCGGCGCCACGAGGTCACCGGGCAGCCCGTCGCCGAAGTCGGTGAGCCGGTGTGACTCGCCGGTCGCGAGGTCCACCAGGAAGAACTCGGTCGCCCGGTCGGCGGCGCCGACCTGTACGAGCAGACGGTCCCCGGCGAACCGCGGCACGAAGCCGTCGTAACCGAACGGCTGGGAGGCGAAACCCGGCAGCGCGACCGCGGTCCGCGAGGTGCACAGCGTCGTGTGCTGGTCCTGGGGCACGGTCCAGACGACCTGCGGACCCACGATCACGTTCTCCACATCGGCGTCCGGCGTGGCGATCCACTCCAACGGCCGGCCGGGCACGAGCAGAGCGACACCGAGGAAGTCACGGCCCTCGGTGGTACACACGTAGATCCCCTCCTCGGTCCACCCGCCCGGCTGGTATTTCGCCGGGCCCTCGTGCGGGGTGAGGTGCCGGACGCGGCCGGTCGTGAGGTCACAGGCGAACAGGTCCTGGTCGGTGTTCTGATGGAACCTCAGGACGAGCAGGTACCTGGAGTCCGGTGAGAAGCACATCGGCACGTACCGGTCGTCACCCTCCAGGACCATCCTGGTCGCACCGGTCGTCAGGTCGCGTACGTAGACGTCGAGGCAGGTGGCGTCGCGTGCGTTGGTCGCGTACGCGAGCAGCCGGCCGTCCGGGCTGTACGGCTGGCTCCCGCTCGAGTACGGCACGCCTATCTCGCGCCTGACACCGGGTCCGGCGGCTATCCACTCCACCTCGCCGGTGCGCGGATCGAGCTCGGCCAGCCGGTAGTCCTGGCCGCCGGTCACGTCCGTCACGGCGAGCAGGCGGGTCTCGTCGGGCCGCCACGCCAGCCGGGTGACCGCGCCGTCGACCGGGAACAGCAGCCGCTCGCCCGTCCAGGTCCGGAACCACGGCTGCGGCCGGCCGGACTCGTCGCTGACGTACGCGAAGCCCTCCTTCGCGGGCCAGGCGCCCCACACGGTCATGAGTGGGCCGCCAACGCGAGCTGGATCGTCGCCGCGGCGACGATCCCACGGCGGAACCGGTCGAGGTCGAGGTTCTCGTCGGCCGCGTGGTTGGCCTCGTCGGCGTTGGCCAGCGGCACGCCGTAACAGGGGCACGAGAGCCCGTCGCTGAGCACGGCCATCGGCAGGCTTCCACCGAGCGAGGGAACCAGTAACGGTCTTCGCCCGTGCACGTCCTCGACCGCCTGGACGATCGTCGCCGTATAAGGGGTCTCGGGCAACGTGGTGGACGGTGCCATGGCCGCGCCGGCCCTGAACTCCACATCCGGGGCGTACCTCGCGACGTGCCGCCGGATGGCGTCGGCGACCTGGCCGGGTGTCTGGCCGCCGACCAGCCGGGCCTCGCACCGGGCGACGGCGACGTCAGGGATCACCGCGCGGTGGTCGCCGGAGTCCTCGCAGCTCAACGAGTTCACGGTCAACGTGGGCAGGGTCAGGCGGGCACGGATTCCCAGCCAGGGCGGCGGCTCCAGGCCGTCCGCCCCGATCGCTTCGAGCGTCTGGGCCACGTTCACCGGGAAATCCTCCAGCGCGGCACGTTGACCGTCGGTCAGCGGCGCGACGTCGTCGGCGAAGCCGGCCACGGTGACCGTCCCGTCCGCCGACCGCATGGTGGCCAGCAGCTGCACCAACGCCCACGCCGGGTTCGGCGCGACCCCACCCCAGTTCCCCGAGTGCAGCGGCCGGTTCGCGCCTCGCGCGCGCAGTTCGAACATCAGGATGCCGCGCACGCCGAGGACCACGCACTCGTGGCCCGATTCGTGCACGGGCCCATCGCTCCAGATCACCAGATCCGGCTGACCGACCTGGCGTACGGCCGCGGCCAGGTGGGGGCTGCCGATCTCCTCCTCGCCGTCGAGCAACACCGTGACACGGCAGGGAAATCCGCCGGTCAGGTCCCGCAGGGCACGCAGCCCCAGCAGGTGCGCGAGGTGCTGCCCCTTGTTGTCGCCCGTGCCGCGCCCGTACATCCGGCCGTCACGGATCGACGGCACGAACGGCGGCGTCGTCCACAGTTCGAGCGGCCCGGCCGGCTGCACGTCGTAGTGACCGTAGATCAGCACGTGCGGCCCCGGCCCGTCCGCCGTACCCACCAGTGCGGGCCAGCCACCGGTCTCGACCTCGCGAGCGTGCAGGCCCGAGGCGCGTAACAGCCGAAGACCGTGGGCCGCCGCCTCGGCCATGCCCTCGCCGGTCCGGCTCACACTCGGCCGGGAGATCCAGTCCGCCAGCTCTCCATCCAGATCCTGGGCGCTCACCCAGTCCCGGAGCTGCTTGATCACAGACCCTCCAACCGATTGCACAGAATGAAATCGATGGCAGTCAAGCAAACCGGTACCGGCCTTGGCAAGGTACAGTCCCGGATGTGGAAGCGACGATCGAAGACCTCAAAGCACTCGGGCACCCGGTCCGCTGGCGGATCCTGCGGCTGTGTCTGGACCGCGCGTTCACCAACAAGGAGCTGTCGGTCGAGCTCGACCTCGCTCCCGCGACCACCCTGCGTCACGTCCGGGCCTTGGTGAAGACCGATTTCCTGGTCGCCGAACCGGTGTGCGCCGGTGAGAACGGCGCACTGCAACGGCCCTATCGCGCCACCGCGCGCACCCGGGGTCTGATCATCCCGCCCGACGACTCCGGTCTGGCCCAGCAGGTCGACCTGGCCGTGCTCGGCGCCCACCGTACCGAACTGATAGCGGCGGGCAAGGACTCCGGCCGTGGCGCCAAGCGGGGCGTACTGCGGTTGCGGCCCGAGTCCGTGCAGTCGCTCCAGCGCAGGATCCAGGAGCTGATCGCCGAGTACCCCGACGAACCCGACGGCGAGCCGCTGAGCTACCTGTGGTCCCTCGCCGCCCGGCCCCAGACCGATCTCGAACCCCGGGAGAGCGATGGAGAGTTCGATTGACCAATAGGTGCGGCGGGTGCTTCACTCATTAGCCATTCGAGTGACGCCCCGGAGTCGCCATGGCGGCCGGCAGGACGAAGCCATCGGTTGCTTGTCGGATACCTGCCGGAAATCGCACGTCAATGAACGGGCCGGGTAAGTCGCCGGTATTGATCATTCGGCACGGCACAGGCTGGACGGGACAGCTCCGCACGCTTGCGGCATCGAATGCGGGGAAACCCGAAGTTCCCATTCCGGAAAAAGGGTATCGAATGAAGATTGTCATCGCCGGTGGCCACGGCAAGGTCGCCCTGCGGTTGACCCGGCGCCTGGCCGAACGCGGCGATTCCGTCGTGGGCATCGTGCGCAACCCCCGCCACGTCGACGACATCAGGAAGGCGGGCGGCGAGGCCGTCGTCCTCGATCTCGAGCGCGCGACGGTGGACGAGGTGGCCGCCGCCCTGGCCGGCGCGGACGCCGTCGTCTTCTCGGCCGGCTCGGGCAACAGCGCCACCGCCGCCCGCCGCGACAAGATGGACCGGGCCGCTGTCGTACTCGTCATGGACGCGGCGGAACAGGCGGGTGTGCGACGGTTCCTGCACGTCAGCTCCATCAACGTGGGCTGTGCCGACGAGCGCGGCATCGGTGAGGGGTACTCCGTCTACCTGCGGGCCAAGCACGCCGCCGAACAGCACATCTTCGCCCGGACCGGGCTCGACTGGACGGTACTGCGGCCCGGCGTGCTCACCGACGGGGACGGCGACGGCACCGTCGAACTCACCGTCGGGAACAGGGTCGGGCCCAAGCGTGCCAGGTTCGACCAGGTCGCCAGGGAGGACGTCGCCGCCGTGCTCGTGGCGCTCCTCGACCGGCCCGACACCGCCGGCCGCGTCTACGTGGTGGTCGGCGGCGGCACTCCCATCGACGAGGCGATCGTCGTCTAGGACGCGCCCCATGGACCACGGTCGTGCGACCCGGGACCGGTGGGGATCCCGGCGGCACCGCGGGCACTGAGCGAACAACCGACGCGGTTCGGCCGTCCTGAGTCGGATGAGCATCTTGAGGGAGCGATTCAGGACGCCGTCACGACAGTGACGTCACCTTCTGCCGCCCGGACAGCCGGGCGGGCGGGGCGTCACGCACACACGCACGGTCCGATTCCGGACAGTGGGCTCGGCACGAAGGGTCTCCTTTCACGACACGGGGGGTTATTTGTTGTGCAGTCAATCGCCAAGGTCAGACCGACGGCGACGGCCAGAGCCGGAGTCATGGTCGTCGGCAACAGCGCCACCGACACCTCTCAGCCGGACGAACGGGCCGATCGCCGGTCAGGTTCCGTCGCGCCGGGTTCCACCGCGGTGGCCGATCCGCCGCCCCGCCGCCCACCGGCCACGGCTCCGACGGCGCGCTGCACCCACTGGGCGGTGACCGCGGCGGCCATACCCTGCTGGGCAGCGGGCAACGTCGGGGCCGCGCACCTGGAGCCGGGGCACGTCGGCGGCCCGGCGTCCGAGGCGCACGGGCTCGGCCTGCTGCTGTTGATGCTGGACGGCTGCACCCGAAACGCGGCATCCGCCGCGTGCGAGAAGGTGCTGCGCGACCGGCGCGTGCCCGACGGGGCGGTCCATCCGGCGGTGACCACCGTGGTCGTCGCCGCCAGCCCGGCCCGCTGGTCCGACCGGCCTTCGGCGGCCGCCGGCCGGCCCGACCCGGCCCGGGCCTGGTTCGCCGAGATCGGCTACGCGCACTGCTTCGCCTTGCTGATGGCCGGTCAGGTGCGGCACACGTCACGAACAACCGGCAACGGGTACCGCGACGAGGTGGCCGCCGGGGACTCGGCAGTGGCCGACGGCTGGCTGGCGCTGCGCGGCCAGGTCGCCAACGTGGCCACCGCCATCGCCGACGCGGAGACCGCCTCGCGCCTGTTCGACGGCGGCACTTCGCGTCTCGTGCTGGCACCGGGTCCGGCCGAACTCGCCCTGTCCTGCGACGAGGCCGGCCCGCGACGGACCCGGCAGCCCGCCGACCGGGCGTCCGAGAGCCGCCTGCTCGTCCCGTGGTCGACCCTGAGCCAGGCGTGGATCACAGCGGCCGACGGAAACACCACCCTCGCCGCCAGACAGGCACTCTCCGCGGCCGACACCGCCAGGGCCCTGGGCCAGCACGCCGTCGAGGCGACGGCAAGCTACGACGTGGCCCGTCTGGGCAGTCCCCACGCCGTACGGCACCGCCTCGCCGCGCTCACCGACCTGGTGCCGGGGCCGGTCGTGCCGGTCATGGCCGGCGCCGCGGCCGCGTTGGCCCGCTCCGATCCCGCGGGTCTGGACGTCGCCACGGCGAGGTTCAACGAACTCGGGATGGATCTGCTCGCCGCGGAGACCGCCACCGCCGCGGCCGCACTACGGCGCACCGCCACGCCCTCCAGCACGATCGCGTGTCCGACCGCGACCACCCCGCTGTTACAGCTCACCACCCCGCTGGTCGGCCTGACCAGCCGCGAGCGGGACGTCGCGCTGCTGGCCGCCCACGGATTCACCAGCCCCGCCATCGGACACCGGCTGGGACTGTCCGCCCGAACGGTCGACAACCACCTGGGCCGCGCCTACCAGAAGCTCGGCGTGACCAGCCGCCGCGATCTGGCCCCGCTGATCGTCGCCGACCGCCCCGCACCGCCCGTACCCGCCGAAGGGAAACAGCGATGACCTCCATGAGCGACCTCGACAAGATATCCGCCAACAGAGAAGGCTTCAATCTGCGAGCACGGGCGCACATGCAGTCCTCCTACTACGACGTCGAAAGGTTCAAGCAGGGGCACAACATGCTGCGCAGGCTGGAACAGGAGGAGCTGGGCGACGTCAGCGGCCGGTCCCTGCTGGAACTGCAGTGCCACATCGGCGTCAACTCGCTCTCGCTCGCCCGCATGGGCGCTCAGGTCACCGGCACCGACATCTCGGACGAGGCGATCGACATCGCCCGCGAGCTCGCCGAGGACCTCGGTCTCGACGCGAGTTTCGTCCAGGCGAACCTCTACGACCTGCCGAAGGTGCTCGACGGTGAGTTCGACATGGTGTTCACCGGATACGGCACCCTGTCGTTCCTGCCCGACCTCACCGGCTGGGCCGAGGTGGCGGCGCGGTACGTCAAACCGGGCGGCACCCTCACGGTCGTGGAGATCCACCCGATGCTCACCCTCTTCACCGACGTCGGCGGCGAACTGCGGCTGGCCCGCTCCCTGTTCCAGTCCCGGCAGGTGCACCACGAGATGTCCAGGACGTACGCGGACCGGATCGCCGACGAGGTGGAGGTGGAGACGCACAGCCTGTACGGCTGGCGGTGGAGCGTGGAGGAGGTGCTGAACGCGCTCATAGGCGCCGGCCTGACCATCGAGCGCGTCCGCGAGGTCCCCTACGACGCGCGGCAGCGGCTGTCGTTGATGGAACCCGACGGAGACCACAACTGGCGGATTCCGGGTGACCCGATCCCGCTGTCGTTCTCCTGCACCGCCAGGCGGCGGTGAGCCCCGGCATGGCAGACCAGATCGTGGCGACACCGGAAATCCGCGAGTACGTCCGCGCCGTGTCCCTGCGCGAGGACCCGGTCCTGGCCGAACTCCGCGAGGAGACCGCGGGGTTGCCGGGCGGCCCGGCCATGCAGGTCATGGCCGAGGAAGGCCAGCTGCTGGCGCTCCTCGTCAGCCTGTCCGGTGCCGGATCGGTGCTGGAGATCGGCACCTTCACCGGCTACAGCACGCTGTGCATGGCACGTGCGCTGCCACCGGACGGCACGGTGGTCACCCTCGACCTCAACGGGCGCTGGCCGGCGATCGGCGCCGCGTACTGGCAGCGCGCCGGGGTCGCCGAACGCATAGACGTCCGCATCGGTGACGCGACGCGGACGCTCGCCGCCCTCGCCGACGAGCGGGGCGAAGCGAGTTTCGACCTCGTGTTCATCGACGCGGACAAAGCCAACTACGGGGCGTACTACGAGGCCGCGCTCCACCTCGTGCGACCGAAGGGGCTGGTGGTCATCGACAACACGCTCTTCTTCGGCCGAGTGGTCGACCCGGACAGCCACGACCCGGACACCGCCGCGGTACGGGCGCTCAACGCGTCGCTGCGCGACGATCCGCGCGTGGACGTCTCGATGCTCACGATGGCCGACGGGATCACACTCGCCCGCAAGAGGTGACTGTCGGCTCGTGAACAGTGTGGCGGCGGCGGGCACATCGTGCCGGCCGCCGCCTCGTCGCGACCAGCGGTCCAAGGGCGACCAAGGGCACGCCACGGCAGTGGCCGGGCTGATCTCCCGCCCGGGGCCCGGCGAACGCGCAAAGTCCTCCGACGGCCCGTCGGAGGACTTTGCGCGCGGTGAAGGCCGCTGGTGTCAGGTCGTGGTCAGGGGGACGGTGGTGAGACGTATCGTGCAGGGCGCCGGTTTCGGTGCCGGTGTGATGTGCAGGCGCTGCGTCCGCCCGTCCCGCGGCGGCGGCAGTTCGGCGAGGCAGGCACAGAGCTCGTCGGTGAACCCGGTGAACCGGTAGGCGACTTCCATGATCCGGTTGCGTTCGGTCGGCCGGAAGTCCGCGACCAGATGGGTGCCGGCCGTCGCCGCCTCGCCGATCAGCCAGTTCAGTACGGTGGCGCCGGCGCCGTAGGAGACGACCCGGCACGAGGTGGCCAGGAGCTTCAGGTGCCACACCGCCGCCCCGGTCTCCACGAGCGCGACACCGACCGCTCCGTGCGACCCGAAGCGGTCGCTCATCGTCACCGCGAGGACCTCGTGGCGTGCGTCGTCCAGGAGGGCGCGCAGGTCGGCGTCGGAGTAGTGGACACCGGTCGCGTTCATCTGGCTGGTGCGCAGTGTCAGCTCCTCCATCCGGGACAGGTCGTCGGCGGTGGCCCGGCGGATGTCCATCGCGAGGTCCAGCGAGCGCAGGAACTCCTGGGACGGGCCGTCGAACGACTCCTGCTCGGCCTGGCGCCGCGCGTTCGCCTGGTACATCTCGCGGCGGCGGCGCGAGTCGGCGGTCACGGTCGCCGGGGTGAACTCGGGCAGCGACAGCAGTCCGGGCGCCGACTCGGCCGGATAGCAGCGCACCTGCGGCAGGTGGAAGGCCACCTCGGCGCGTTCGGCCGGCTGGTCGTCGACGAAGGCGATCGTGTGGTGGGCGAACTTCAACTCGTCGGCGATCTCCCGGACCGACGCGGACTTCGGGCCCCAGCCGATCCTGGCGAGCACGAAGTACTGGGCGATGCCGAGGTCCTCCAGGCGCTCCCATGCCGGGCCGTGGTCGTTCTTGCTGGCGACCGCCTGAAGGATGCCGCGGGAGTCGAGGCCCACGATGGTCTCGTGGACCCGGTCGTCGACGGTCACGTCGTCGCCTTCGAGCAGGGTGCCCTTCCACAGGGTGTTGTCCAGGTCCCAGACGACACACTTGACGGTGGTGACCGGTTCGTTCGGTGGCAGTGCTCCGCTCACTGGGCCTCCTCCTGCCGCGCCGTGCCGTGCCCGGTCGCCAGAGCGTGTCTGGCGAGTTCGAGCTGGCATATCTCGCTGCTGCCCTCGATGATCTCCATCAGTTTCGCGTCCCGGTAGGCGCGGGCGACCACGTGGCCGTCCGACGCGCCCGCCGAGGCCATGATCTGCATGGCCGACGCGCTCGCGCGCACCGCCTGGGTCGCGCTGACGTGCTTGGCGAGAACGGTGGCGATCACGAGGTCCGGCGACCCCGACTCCCAGCAGTCGCCGGCCTGCCGGCACACCGCGGTGGCGACCCGCTCGGCGGCGTAGAGCTCGGCGATCCTGCGGGAGACCAGCTGGTGCTCCGCTATCGGTTTGCCGAACTGCCGCCGCGTTCGCGCGTGTTCGGTCACCGCGCCGAGGCAGCCGCGCAGGATGCCGACGCAACCCCATGCCACCGACATCCGGCCGTAGGCCAGGGCAGTCGTCACCAGGAACGGCAGCGACAGCCCGGTGCCGCCGAGGACGTTGGAGGCCGGCAGGCGCACACCGTCCAGCCGCACCCGCGCGTGGCCCGCCGCACGGCAGCCCATCGGGTGCGGGACCTTCTCGATGCTGACGCCCTCGGCGTTCGTGGGCACGATGACCGCTGCCGCCTCGCCGCCCGCTTTCCCGATGACGACGATCAGGTCGGCATAGGCCGCGGCGGTGATCCACGTCTTGCTGCCGTCCACGATCACCGCGTCGCCGGCGAACCGCAGCTCGGTGGTCATCGCGCCGAGGTCGCTGCCGGCGTCCGGCTCGCTGAAGGCGACGGCCGCGAGCCGGCCGCTGGTCAACTGCGGCAGGAACACGGCCCGCTGGTCGGCGGTGCCGAGGCGTTGCACGGTCCACGCCGCCATGCCCTGCGAGGTCATCACACTGCGCACGGAGCTGCACAGGCTCCCGGCGTGGGCGGTGAGCCTCCCGCTCTCCTGGCTGCCCAGGCCGAGTCCGCCGTACTGCTTGTGCACTTCGGCGCAGAGTACGCCGGCGGCGCCCAGTTGGCTCAGGACGGTCCGGGGGATCTCACCGGCGATGTCCCACGCGCCGGCGTTGTCCTCGACGAGACGCCAGATGTCCTCGCTCCCCGGCCGGAGCGGCTCAGACATCGCTGGCTGCGGCGGACTCCGCCCGGAGCCGGCCGACGAGCGCGGCCATGCTCTCGACCGTGCGGAAGTTGGTCAGCTGCAAGTCCGGTCCGGCGACCGTCACGGAGAAGGTCTGCTCAAGGAACACGACCAGCTGCATGGCGAACATGGAGTTGGCGACCCCGGTGACGAAGAGATCCTGGTCCACCCCGGGCCTGGTGCGGGTCTGCTCGGCCACGAACCCGGTGATCTCGTCGATGACGGCGTCCACGTCGAAGGGCGCCTTGTCGGTCTGCTGTTCCGCTGTCATGACTGTGCCTCACTGTAGTTGTAGAAGCCGCGGCCGCTCTTTCGGCCGAGTTCGCCTCGCCGGACCTTTTCGAGAAGGAGTTCGCTGGGACGGCACCGCTCGTCACCGGTCCGGGCGTACAGCGCCTCCAGAGCGTCGACGAGGTTGTCGATGCCGATCAGGTCCGCGGTGCGCAGCGGGCCCGTCGGATGCCCGAGGCAGCCCTGCATCAGGGTGTCCACGTCCTCGACGGTGGCGGTGCCGGCGCCGACCACCCGCGCCGCGTCGTTGATCATCGGGTGCAGCAGCCGGCTGGTCACGAACCCGGGGGCGTCACGGACCACCACCGCGCGCCGGCCGATCCGGGTCAGCAGCGAGAGTACCGACTCGACGGTCCCGTCCGCGGTCCGCGGGCCGCGGATCACCTCGACCATCGAGATCAGGTACGCGGGGTTCATGAAGTGCGTTCCGATGAGATCGCCCGGGCTCTTCACCCACGCGGCCATTTCGTCGATGGGTATGCCGGAGGTGTTGGTGATCAGGGGCGTGCCGGGGCGCACCAGCGCCGAGACGCCGGCGAGGACTTCCGCCTTCCTCTCGGGCAGTTCGGTGACCGCCTCGATGACCACCGCGGCGTCGGCGACCTCGTCCAGCGACAGTGTGGTGCGCAGCCGCGCCGGGGCGCGCCCGGCCGGCAGCGCGCCCATCAGCGTCGCGTGCCGCAGGCCGCCGGCGGTCGCGGCGGCGGCGCGCTCCAGCACGCCTTCGTCGATGTCCACCAGTACGACGGGCAGTCCGTGTCCGACGACGAGCGTCGAGATCCCGGTGCCCATGACGCCCGCGCCTACGATGGCGACGAGTGGCTCGTCCATGACGCCTCCTCCAAACCCAGTGGTTCGTAACTGCCGGAGTCGGGGCCGATCCAGTAGCGGCTGCGCTGGAACGGGTAGCCCGGCAGGGACACCCGCCGCGGTCGCGTTGTGCCGCGGAAGGCGTCCCAGTCGATGTCGACGCCGGACCGCCAGAGCCTGCCGACGGTGTCGTACAGCGCGGTGAGGCCGGACCGGCCCCCGTGCGCGGGGGCCAGCGACGGCAGCGCCGTCAGCCGCTTCGCCGTCTCCTGCCGGGCGACGGCTTCGGTCAGTGTGCTGTCCGGCCCCACCTCCAGCAGGATCCGGCCGTCGTCGCCGGCCAGTTCCCGCAGGCCGGCGGCGAAGGGGGCCGCCTCGCGCAGGTGGCGCGCCCAGTGGGCCGGCTCCGTGGCGTCCTGGGGGGTGATCCAGCCGCCGGTGGCCGTGCAGACGTACGGCACCTGCGGCGGTTCGAGCTCGTGGTGTGCCACCTTGGCGGCGAACGCGGACACGTACGTGTCGGGCACCCCGCCTGCCCCGGCGTGGGAGCGGGCCTCGGCGTCGGCGGCCGTGATGCCGAGGGCGTCCGCCAGGTCGATCACGCCGGCCAGGCAGGCCGCCACGTACTCGCCGTCGCCTTCGCCGGCCATCGCGGTGGGGTGCACTCCCCATGACTGCCACAGCCGTGCGAGGGCCCACTGCAGGCCGAAGGCCGCGAGCGGCACGCCGCGCGGGTCGTCGTGCCCGGTCCGCGGGCCGTCCCAGGTGGACGGGAAGAGCAGCGCGCGCAGGTCGTAGCCGAGCAGGGGCCGTGCCAGTTCGGCGCAGCGGTCCACTTCCCGGGCGAAGACCGGTTCGGCGCGGTGGACCGCCGTGGCGGCGTCCGGCCGGTGGGCGGCGCTGCCGGGGAACATGAAGACCACCTGGCGGGCCTCCGCGTCGTCGGCGGTGTCCACGGTGCCGGGCCGGGCCAGTGCCCGCAGGGCGGCCGTCGCCTCGGCCCGGTCGCGGCACACCAGGTGCCGGCGGAGCGGAAACGCGCGACGGCCGGCCTGCAGGGTGTGGGCGACGTCGGCGAGGTCGAGGTCGTCCTGGCGGTCCAGGCGGTCGGCGAGGTCCCTCGCGGCGTCCGCCAGGGCCTTGCCGCTGCGGGCGGACAGCACGAGCAGTTGCCGGTCGCGTGGGTCCGGCTCGGCGGCCCGCGGTGCCGGTGCCTCCTGGAGGACCAGGTGGGCGTTGGTACCGCCGACCGCGAAGGCGCTGACTCCGGCGCGCCGCGGCGTCGCGCCGCGTGGCCAGGGGCGGGCGGTGGTCGGGACGTAGAACGGTGTGCGGTCCAGCAGCAGGGCCGGGTTGGGTGTGTCGAAGTTGATGCTCGGCGGGATCTCGCCGTGTTCGAGGGCCAGCACCGCCCTGGCGAAGCCCGCCGCTCCCGCGGCGGCGTCCAGATGGCCGATGTTGGCCTTCGCCGAGCCGATCGCGCAGAACCCGCGTTCGCCGGTGTTGAAGGCCTTGGTGAGGCCGGCCACCTCGATCGGGTCACCGAGCGGAGTGCCTGTGCCGTGGGCTTCGATGTAGCCGATGCTCTCCGGCGCCACCCCGGCGACGGCCTGGGCGGTGGCGATCACCTCGGCCTGTGCCTGCATGCTCGGCGCGTTGAAGCCGAATTTCGCCGAGCCGTCGTTGTTGACCGCGCTGCCCAGGACGAGTGCGCGGATGTGGTCGTTGTCCGCGAGCGCGTCGCTGAGCCTGCGCAGTGCCACGACCGTGACGCCGTAGCCGGGCACGGTTCCGCCGGAGGCGGCGTCGAAGGGCCGGCAGTGGCCGTCACGCGCGAAGATGCCGCCCGCGACGACGGGGTAGCCGCCGATCAGCGGGACGGGCAGTGCCACTCCTCCCGCCAGTGCCATGTCGCACTCGTGGCCCAGCAACGCCTGGCAGGCGAGGTGGATGGCGACGAGCGAGGTGGAGCACGCCGACTGCACGGTCATCGCGGGCCCGCGGAGGTCGCACAGGTATGCCGCCCTGGTCGCGAGGAAGTCCTTGTCGTTGTAGGGGCGGGCGGAGAAGGCCGACAGCGATCCGCGGAACCGCGCGTTCGCCAGGAGGTTCAGGGGCAGGTACTTGTTGGCGAAGCAGCCGGCGTAGACGCCTACGGAGCCGTCGAACCGCGACGGGTCGTGTCCGGTGTCCTCGAGCGCGTGCCAGACGCATTCGGCGAAGATCCGCTGCTGTGGGTCGCTGATCCGCGCCTGCTCCCCGGTGTATCCGAAGAACTCGGCGTCGAAATGGTCGGCGTCCTCGATGACCGCGGCGGCGGGTACGTAGTCGGGGTGGGTGACCATGTCCCGCGGCCAGCCGGCGTCGACCAGTTGCCGGGTACTGAACCTGGTGACCGATTCGACGCCGTCGCGCTGGTTGCGCCAGAACGCCTCGATGGTGGGGGCTCCCGGCAGCCGGCCGGCGAGCCCCACGACCGCGATCGGCTCCACTGCGTCTTCCATGCCGGTACTCACCCAAGGCCCCCCTCGGCTCGCTGCCCTGTCGGAAAGTGCGCGGACACGCTCACGCCCCCGTCCTGCCCGCTCGGCGCGCGGCGGCCCGGCCCGCGACGCGGCGGGCGGCGGCCCGGGCGGCGCCCGCGCCGACCGCCGCATCGAGTCCTTCGGCCGGCTTGCGGTCGATGGCCTCGGCGAGTGCGCGGGCGGACGGGTAGCTGAACATGTCCACCAACGACAGCCCACTGTCGCGGTGTTCGAGCAGGCGTGCCCTGGCCACGACCACGAGCAGCGAGTTCCCGCCGAGTTCGAAGAAGCTGTCGTCCAGGCCCACCCGGTCCACGCCGAGTACCTCCCGCCACACCTCGGTGACCAGCCGTTCGGTCGGGGTGGTCGGCGGCGCGTACGCGGTCGTGCCCTCGGGCCGCGCGTCCGACAGGTCGGGCAGTGCCCTGCGGTCGACCTTTTTGTTCGGGGTCAACGGCATCGCGTCGATGGGGTGGAGGACGCTCGGCAGCATGTAGCCGGGCAGCCGGGTGGCGAGGAAGGCGCGCAGTCCGGTGGCGGTCGCGGGCCGGTCGGGCGCCGGAACGTAGTAGCCGGTGATCCGCTGTTCCGCGCCGGTGCCCCGGATGACGGCGGCGGCCGAGCGGACACCGGGGTGTTCGGCGAGCGTGGTCTCGATCTCGCCGAGTTCGATCCGGTGGCCGTGCAGCTTGACCTGGTCGTCGAGCCGGCCGAGGAATTCGAGTGTGCCGTCGGGTGTCCAGCGGGCCAGGTCGCCCGTGCGGTAGACACGCGCGCCGGGCCGGCCGGCGAACGGGTCGGGCTGGAAGCGTTCGGCGGTCACCTGTGTGCGGTGGAAGTAGCCCCTGACCACGCCCTCCCCGCCGAGCAGCAGTTCCCCGGGCACGCCCGTCGGACACGGCCGCATGTCGCGGTCGACCACGTAGGCCCGTACGTTCGCCAGCGGCCGCCCGATGGTCACCGGGCCGCCGTCGGGCGGTATCCGGGACGTCGTCGCCCAGACCGCGGCCTCGGTCGGCCCGTACATGTTGTGGACCGTGCCCGCGACGGTGCCGGCGAGTTCGCGGGCCAGGTCCGCGGGGAGCGCTTCCCCGCCCACCAGCAGCCGGTCGAGCCCGCGCAGCCGGGCGCGCGCGTCCTGGTCGGCCAGCAGGGCGCGGGCCAGGGACGGCGTGCACTGCAGGTGGGTCACCGCGTGCTCGCGCAGCTGTTCGGCTATCGGTTCCTCGGCCTCGGCCAGCGCGGCGTTCCTGCGCTCGTCGCTGATCTCCCTGACGGTGTTCAGGTGGGTCAGGGCGTCGAGTGCCGCTTTCTCCTCGACACCGAAGTCGATCAGGCAGGCGACCTCGTCGACGCCGGTGGCCTTCATCCGGTCCACCATGTCGGCGCAGACCTGCGGTGTGCCGAGCAGGCTGGCGGTGGCGAAGAACCGGTCGAATGCCCGGTCGATCAGTTCCCGCAGTTCCCCGGGGGGCAGCGCCTTGAAGTCCTCGGCGCTTCGCGTGGTGACGCCGAGCGAGGAGATCAGGTCGAAAGAGGTCTCCAGGTACCGGCTCATCGGTTCCCGGACCAGCTCGCGGACCTCGTCGAGGTCCGGGCCGACGAACGTGTGGACCATGACCACCACGTGGCCGTCCCCGGGTCCGTGCCCGTGCTCGCGCCAGGTCCTGCGGTACAGCGCGATCTTCTCGGCCAGTTCCTCCAGGCTGTGTCCGAGGAGGTGGGTGAGCACCCCGGTGCCGGCCTCGCCCGCCATCCGGAAGGTCTCCGGGTGCCTGGCACTGGTCAGCCACACCGGCAGCTCCGGTTGGACGGGCCGGGGGAAGACGCCGACCTCGACCTCGGCGCCGTTGCCGTTGCGCCGCGGCACTTTCTCGCCGCGCCACAGCCTGCGGACCTCCGCGAGGCCCTCCATCATCAGCTGCTTGCGCTTGTCGTACCGGTCGGGTGCGAGCGTGAAGTCGTTGGCGTGCCAGCCGGACGCCAGGGAGATGCCGACCCGGCCGGCCGAGATGTTGTCCACGGCGGACCATTCCTCGGCCACGCGCAGTGGGTCGTGCAACGGCATGACCACGCTGCCCGCGCGCACCTGGACGCGCTCGGTGACCGCGGCGACGGCCGCCGCCGTCACCGAGGGGTTCGGGTACAGCCCGCCGAACTGGTGGAAGTGGCGTTCGGGGGTCCACACGGCGGTGAAGCCGTTGCGGTCGGCGAACCTCGCGCCGTCGAGCAGCAGCCGGTAACGGTCGTCGGAGCCGGCTTCGCAGTCGCTGCCGAAGTAGAGCAGGCTGAAGTCGATGTGGCGGGCACGGGCCTTGGCCACCGCGGCCGACCGCGCGGCGGCCAGGGCCGACGGCAGGGGCGGTTCACGGCGCAGCACGATCCGGTGGCCGTGGATCAGCGCCCACAGCAGCTCGACCACGGAGATGTCGAAGGAGACGCTGGTCAGCGCGAGCCAGGTGCTGGGCTCGTCGGCGCCGAAGACGTCGTTCATCCCGGCGAACAGGTTGACCACGTTGCGGTGGGTGACCATGACGCCCTTGGGCTGTCCGGTGGAGCCGGACGTGTAGATCACGTACGCCAGGTTGTCGGCGGTGACCGCCGGGAGTGGGCTGTCGGGCGGGCCGTCCGGCGTCGCGGCAAGGCCGGGGACGACGACGTGGGCCGCGCCGAGGCGCTCCGCGGCCGCGGCGGAGCCGGAGTCCGCGACGACCAGCCGCACGCCGGCGTCGCCGACCATGAACGCCAGCCGGTCGGGCGGGTAGTCGGGATCCAGCGGAAGGTACGCCGCGCCCGCTTTGAGGATTCCCAGCAGGGTGACCATCAGCAGGGACGTGCGGCCGAGGTGGACGCCTACCGGTTCGTCCGGTGCCACGCCGAGTCGGCGCAACCGGGCGGCGAGCCGGTCGGCGAGCCCGTCGAGCTCGCGGTAGGTCAAGGTGGCGTCGGCCGCGATCACGGCGACCGCGTCGGGGGCCGCCGCCACCCGCCGCTCGAACAGCTGGTGCACCAGGGCGCCGGGGACCTCGGCCCGGGGGCCGGTCTGCCAGGCGGCCAGGGCGGCGAGTTCGCCCGCCGGCAGCACCGCCAGTTCGTCGACGGGACGGTCGGGGGCCTGCGCGGCGGCGGTGACGACGCTGACGTACCGTTCGGCGAGCCGCTGGGCGGTCGTGGCGTGGAACAGGTCGGTGCTGTACTCCAGGCGGCCGGTCACGCCGGCCGGGGTCCGGGTGAGGCTCAGGGTGAGGTCGAACCTCGCCGCGCCGGTGTCGCCCAGTACCGGCTGCACCTGGCAGCCGTCCAGGCGCAGCCCCGTTCCCTCGTCTTCGTACCGGTAGCTGAACAGGACCTGGAACAGCGGGTTGTGCGCGAGGTCGCGGTCGGGGTGCAGTTCCTCGACGAGTTTTTCGAACGGCAGGTCCTGGTGGGCGAGCGCTCCCTTGACCTCCGTCCACAGCCGCTGGATCAGCTCACGGAACGTCGGGCCGTGGGCGAGGTCGCAGCGGAGCACCAGGGTGTTGGTGAAGAACCCGATGAGACGGGCCAGTTCGGGCCGTTCCCGGCCGGAGACCGGCGTGCCGACGACGACTTCGTCCTGGCCGACGTGTGCCCGCAGCAGTACCGCGAAAGCGGCGAGCAGGACGCTGTAGAGGGTGACGCCTTCGCTCCTGCCCAGCTCTTCGAGCCGCTGGACCGAATCCGGCGGCAGCTCGAAGGTGAGCGCGGCACCGCGGTAGCTCTGTACCGGTGGGCGGGTGTGATCGGTGGGCAGGAGCTGGGCGGGCAGGCCGGCCAGCCGGTCCGTCCAGTACGCCAGCAGCCGGTCGAGTTCGGGTCCGCCCAGCGTGCTGTGCTGCCACTCGGCGAAGTCGGCGTACTGCATGGGCGGTTCGGGCTCGCGGCACTCCTGGCCGGTCAGCGCGGCCCGGTAGTGGATCTCGAGCTCCCTGCCGAGCGTGCCGACCGACGCGGCGTCGCAGGCGAGGTGGTGCACGGTGAGCAGCAGCCGGTGCCGCTGTTCGCCCAGGCGCAGCAGGCGGGCGCGGATGAGCCGGCCGGCCACCAGGTCGAACGGGGCGCCGGCCTCCTCGTCCGCGAGCCGCGGCGCCTCCTTCGGCGTGCGGCCCGCAGCGGTCAGGTCCGTGACGGGTACGGAGACCGGGGCGGGCGGCAGGATCACCTGGTGGGGGGTGCCGCCGGTGGAGCGGAAGGCGGTGCGCAGGATCTCGTGGCGCCGCACGACCTCGGTCAGCGCCTGTTCGAGCGCGCCGCGGTCCAGCGGGCCGGTGATGTCGTAGCCGAGCGGGACGTTGTAGACCGAGCTGCCCGGCTGTAGTTGGTCGAGGAACCACAGGCGCTGTTGTGCGTACGACAGCGGAGCCGCACTGTTGTCCGGCCCGGCTTCCGGTTCGATGGCCGCGCTCACTGCTGCACCTCGGGTTCCTGCGTGTCGCGCAGGAGCGACTCGCCTTCCTCGTCACCGGGCCGGCCGGCTTCGGACACCGGCCGCACGGCGATGCGGCGGTTGCGCGGCGTGATCGGGGCGGGGCCCGTTGCCGCTCCTGTCGTGGCGGCGGTCACGGCGTCCGCCAGGCTCGCCACGGTGGGCCGCTGGAGGAACGCGGAGATCGGGACCTGGACGTCGAAGGCCTCGTTGACCTGGGCCACCAGCCGGGCCGCCAGCAGGGAGTGGCCACCGGCGCGGAAGAAGTCGTCCGTGCGCCCCACAGGCTGGTCGTGGAGCAGCGCCGAGGCGAGCCGGGCGACGCGTTCTTCCGTCGGTGTCCGCGGCGCCTGCCGTGTGGGGGGCCGGGCCGGGGTGCTCGGTGCCAGGGCGGCCAGCGCGTCGTGGTCCACCTTGCCGTGTTCGGTGAGCGGCAGGGCGGGGAGCAGCACGATCCCGTCCGGGATCATGTACACGGGCAGCCGGTCCCGCAGGAACGCCAGCAGCTTGTCCCCGGAGGTGGTTTCGCCGCGGCCGTCGGTGCAGACGTACGCCGTGAGCGAGGCTTCGGCTCCGGGCGCCGACGCGCGGGCGACGACGACGGCGTCCCGTACGTCCGGGTGTTCCCTGAGCGTTGCCGCCACTTCTCCGGGCTCGATCCGAAAGCCCCGGATCTTGACCTGTTCGTCCGCGCGGCCCAGGAAGTCCAGCTCCCCGTCGGCGCGTCGGCGGACCAGGTCACCGGTGCGGTACAGGCGTGCGCCGGGCCGAGCGGTGAAGGGGTCGGCGAGGAAACTCTGTTCGGTGAGTTCGGGGCGGTTGACGTAGCCGCGCGCCACCGCCGTACCGCCGAGGTACAGCTCGCCGCGGACACCGATGGGCACGGGCTGTCCTTCGGCGTCCAGCACATGGGCGTCGACCCCGCTGATCGGCCTGCCGATGGGCGGGCGCGGTCCGGCCGGGGCGGGCGGGACGAGGCCCGCTGTCGCCACCACGGTGTTCTCCGTCGGCCCGTAGTGGTTGAAGAGCTGGAACGGCAGGCCGTCGGAGGGTGCCGCCGGCAGCACGTCGCCGCCGGTTAGCAGCGCCCGCAGCGCGCTGTCGGCCGGCCACGGTTCGTCCAGTGCGGCCGCGGCGACGGGGGTGGGCAGGAACGCCGTGGTGATCTTCTGCTCGCCGAGCCAGCGCACCAGTTCCGCCGGCGCGGCCCGCAGGTGCGGCGGGACGACGTGCAGGGTGGCGCCGGCCGCGAGGGTGGGCCAGATCTCCCACGTGGACGCGTCGAATCCGGGGCTGGCGAACAGTGTGCTGCGGTCGGCCGGTCCGAGCGCGTACTCGGCTGTGTGCCAGGCGACCAGGTTCGCGAGCCCCCGGTGTTCCAGCGCGACGCCCTTGGGCCGGCCGGTGGATCCCGAGGTGTAGATGAGGTAGGCCAGCCGCTCCGGGGTGAGCTGGTCGGCGTGGACCGGCGCGGTGTCGGTGTCGGTGTCTGTGTCGGCGTCCAGGCCGAGGACGTCGAGGCTCTGCGCGAAGGCCGGCAGCTGCTGCCGTGTCCGGGGCGTGGTGAGGATCGTACGGGCGCCGGCGTCCCGCACGATGAAGGCGACGCGCTCGGCCGGGTAGTCCGGGTCCAAGGGCAGGTAGCATCCGCCGGCCATGAGCACCGCGAGTTCGCCGACCACCAGCTCGGGGGAGCGGTCGGCGTACACCGCCACCGGTTCCTCGGCGGCGATGCCGGACGCGCGGAGCCGGCGGGCCAGTGCGCCGGCGCGCTGCCACAACTGTCCGTAGCTGAGCTGTCCCTCGGGCCAGCGCACGGCGACGGCGTCCGGTCGCGTCCGCACCTGCTGTGCGATCAGCTCGGTCACCGGCCGGGTGCCGGCCGCGGCGGGCCCGTGGGACCAGCTCTCCAGCTGGGCCGCCTCCTCGTCCGGGAGCAGGCGCAGCGTGCCCACGCGCGTCTGCGGCCGGGCCACCGCGTCGGCGAGCAGGGTCAGGTAGTGCGTGACCATCCGCTCCATGGTGGCTTGGTCGAACAGGTCGGCCGAGTGCTCCCAGATCATGGCGAGGTCGTCGTCCTCGGGGCGGGGCGCCCGGCCCAGGCGCTGCTCGGCCCGCGGGATCACGATCACGTTGAGGTCGGCCTTGGCCGAGTTGTTCGAGCGTTCGGTGACCTTGCCGGTGAGCCCGCCGAAGTCGATGTCGGGCACCGCGGAGTCGTGGAAGCTGAACATGACCTGGAACAGCGGGGTGCGCGAAGGGTCGCGGACCGGGTCGATCGCGTCGATCACCGCGTCGACGGGGGTGTCCGACCAGGCCAGTGTCTCGGCGACGCTCTGGCGCACCTGCGCCAGCAAGTCGCTGAACGACTGGTCGGCCGACACCTTGGTGCGCATGACCAGCGTGTTGACGAGCATGCCGAGCAGTGGCTCCAGCTCGGGCACGTTCCGGTTCGCCGCGCCGGTCCCGACGAGCATGTCCCGCTGTCCGGTGTAGCGGTACAGCAGTGCGGCGAAGCCGGCGTACATGGTGGAGAACAGCGACACCCGGTTGTCCCGGCTGAAGGCGCGCAGCCGGCGCGCCAGTTCGGCGGGGATCCGGATCCGCGGCGCCCGGCCGCGGAAGGTCATCACCGGCGGCCGTGGCCGGTCGGCGGGCAGTTCCAGCGTGTGCGGGGCGCCGGCCAGGCGGGCGGTCCAGTGGTCGACGTGGGTGCGCAGCACGTCACCGCGCATCCAGTCCCGCTGCCAGATGGCGTAGTCCGCGTACTGGACGGCGAGTTCGGGCAGCGGCGAGGGCTGTCCGGCGGCGAAGGCCGGGTAGAGGGCGCGCAGCTCGGACAGGAACACCGACAGCGACCAGCCGTCGTGGACGAAGTGGTGTTCCACGTGGAGGAACGTGTTGTGCCCGTTGCCGTGGCGCAGCAGGACCCAGCGGGCCAGGGGCGGTTCGGTCAGGTCGAACGGTTCGCGCAGGTGCGCGGCGACGACCTCGTCGGCCTGTTCCGCCGGGACGTCGAGGACCTTGAGCGGCGCCTTGGCCTGCGCGAGCGGGCGCTGGTAGCCCACCCCGTCGACGGAGACGAAGGCGGTGCGCAGGATCTCGTGGCGGCGGACGATCTCGTCGAGCGCCGCGCGCAGGGCGTCTACGTCCACCTCGCCCCGCAAGGACACGGTGGCCTGGAAGTTGTAGGCCAGGTTGCCGGGCGAGAGCTGTTCGAAGAACCAGACCCTCTCCTGGGGCAGGGACAGCGGGATCGGCCGGTTCCGGTCGGCCCGGCGCACCGGCGGCGCGGTCGGCGCGATCACCTGGGCGGCGGGTTCCGGGCCGTTGTTCCCGGCCGCGGCGGCCCGCTGGTCGATGATCGCGGCGAGGTCGGCGACGGTGGGCGCGCCGAACAGCTCGGGCACGCTCACCACCGTGTGCAGTTCCGCGGTGATGCGGGCGGCGAGCCCCGCGACGAGCAGCGAGTTCCCGCCGAGGGCGAAGAAGTCGTCGTGGACGCCGACTTCGGTGCCGCCGAGCAGCCCGGCCACGATCCTGGCCAGTGCGGCCTCGGTCGGGGTGCGGGGCGGGACCGCGGTGTCGGCCAGGCCGGCCGCCGTGCGGCCGGGGGCGGGCAATGCGGCGCGGTCGACCTTGCCGTTGGGGGTGAGCGGCAGCGCGGGCAGCACGACGACCGCTGCCGGCACCATGTACCCGGGCAGCCGGGCCGCGACGAACTCGACCAACTCGGTCGTGGGGACGCCGGTGACCGCGTAGGCGACCAGGCGCGCGTCCGGCCGGCCGGAGTGTTCGACCACCACGAAGGCGTCCCGGACGCCGGGGTGCTGCTTGAGAACCGTGGCCACCTCGCCGGGTTCGATCCGGAACCCGCGGATCTTGGCCTGGTCGTCGTAGCGGCCGATGTACTCGAAGACCCCGTCCGGGCGGCGGCGGACCTTGTCGCCCGTGCGGTACATGCGCTCTCCCGGGGCGCCGATGTCGGGCACGAACACCGCCGCGGTGCTCGCCGGGTCGTGCAGGTATCCGCGTGCCACGCACGCGCCGCCCAGGCACAGTTCGCCGACCTCGCCGTCGGGCACCGGGTCGAGCCCGTCGAGCACGTAGCAGCGCACGCCGTCGACCGGCACGCCGATCGGCGGCGGCACGGGTCCCTCGGGCACGACCTCGCCGGCCGTCACCTTCACCGTGGCTTCGGTCGGCCCGTAGAGGTTGATCACGGTGAACGGCAGCCCCTCGGGCACGCCGCGCTGCATCGCCGAACCACCGGTGTGCAGGTACCTGAGCACCGTGTGCGCGGGCCAGGCCTCGTCGAGGACGGCCTCGGCCAGCGGGGTGGGCAGGAAGGACACGGTGATCTGCTCGTCCGCCAGCCAGGCGGCGAGCGCGGACGGCGAGGCGCGCACCTCGGCGGGCGGCACCACCAGCGTGGCGCCGGCGGTCAGGGTGAACCAGATGTCCTGGACGGACACGTCGAATCCGGGACTGGCCAGCAGGGTCGAGCGGTCCTGGGGCCGCGTGCCGTAGGTCTTGTGGTGCCAGTGCATCAGGTTGGCCAGGCTCGCGTGGGTCACCGCGACGCCCTTGGGCCGGCCGGTGGAACCCGACGTGTAGATCACGTAGGCCAGTGCGGCGCCGTTCGGGCCGGGCGGCACCGAGGCGGTCGCCGGGGAAGGCTCCTCGGTCAGATCGACCAGCAGGACGTCGTCGCCCAGCGGAGCCCCGCCGGACACCAGCGGCGCGGTGCTGAGGACCGCGACGGCGCCGGAGTCCTGGAGCAGTTGGCGGACCCGCGCGGCCGGGTGGGCCGGGTCCAGCGGCAGGTAGGCCCCGCCCGCCAGCAGGACGGCCAGCTCGGCGACCACCAGCTCCGCCGACCGGTCGGCGTAGACGGCCACGACGCTGTCCTGGCCGACCCCCCGCCCGGTGAGCTCGCTCGCCAGAGCGGACGCGTGCGCGGCAAGGTTTCGGTAGGTCAGTCTCAGGTCACCGTCCTGCACCGCGACCGCGTCCGGCGCCTCGGCCACCCGGACGTGAAATTCATTGAGCACCATCTCGCACGTCATCCTTCACTGCTGAGAGTGGGTGGCTGAACGGCTTACTGGGCGGCCCGGCGCAGACTCAGCGGGCGCATGTCCGTCCAGGCTTCGTTGATGTGGGCCAGGCATTCCGCCTTGGACCCGCTGACGCCTCCGTCGCGCCACCCGAGGGGCAGGTCGCGGTCGGCGGGCCAGATCGAGTACTGCTCCTCGTCGTTGAGTACGACCACGTAGGACCGGGTGTCGTCGTCCATGGGTTCCTCCGGTTCGGCGCGATACAGGGTGGTGTGCCGCTCGTCGTGACCCCCGCGGCCCGCCGTGCCGGGCGACGAGGCCGTGGACTCGGACACGACGGACACGACGGGAACGAGGGGCACGGCGGCACTCGCACCGCGGCAGACCGTGAGGACGGACGTGCGTGCGGAGCATCACCACCGGGTCCTCCTCAGGTGAGGCCCGGGAACGGCCGGCCGCCTCGGCGCCGTCAGGGCAACCGGGGCTCTTCCGCACTCGGTGACCAGCGAGCACCGGATGCGCGTGGGACCCGAGACACGGCCGTCGGCGAACTACCGCCCATGCGTTTCATGCCGACAGCATGGGTCGCATCGGTTCCCGCCGACAGAGCATGGTAATTACTCCGGCGGTCCGTTAAATCAAGAATTGGGCGGATAAGCGGTGTTCGTCGGTCGGTGCAGCGGGCGCCGGTGACGGGCCGGGCAAGCCGGGGGGGTACCGGGTCCGAGGGGTGCCCGGTTCCCCGCGGCCAGTACCGCCACGCGTCGTACACCGCTCGGTTGCCCGCACACCGCCGAGCCGAACCGGGGCGCGCGGGTGTGTCGGAGGGCCTTGCCCGTGCGCCGTTGCACGCCCCCCGTACGATGACCTCATGCGCACCACCGGACAGCACCCGCGGCGACCGCTCGGGCGGTACCGCGCGCTGTCCGTGCTCGCGGTGCTGATCGGGCTGCTGGGCATGCACGCCCTCGCGCCCGGCGGCGGGGCGGGACACACGGAACACGCCGGACACGCCCACGCCACGCACAGGACGGCCGCGCTCGTCGCCGTCGACGACTGCGTCGGCCACAGCGGCGGCCACCGGCTGCACCACGCCGACCCCAGCTGTGCCTCAAGCGCGCTGACCGGCGGGCCGCACCTGGCCGCGCCGGCCCCGGACCCGGTGCCGGGACCGGCCACCGCCCACCGCCCGCTCACCGCGTGGACCACCGCGCCGGACGGCGCCCGCGACCCACCCGACCTGGCCGAACTCCAGCTCCTGCGGATCTAGAGGCCGCCCCGGCCGCGCCCGCCCCGCCACCCGCGGGACGCGCGGCCGTGCCTGAGCGCGCCCGAAATCCCTTCCGAACAGCAGGAGTTCTTCCCATGATCACCCGTACCCTGACGCGCCGCGCCGCCCTCGCCACGGCTGCCGTGACCTCCGCGCTCGTCCTCGCCGCCTGCGGCGGCAACAGCGACGACAACGGCGACGGCGGCACCGGCCACACCGGTCACGGAGCCTCCGCCGCCTCCGCCACGCCGAGCGCGTCGGCCGGCGCGCACAACGCCCAGGACGTCGCCTTCGCCAAGGGGATGATCCCGCACCACCAGCAGGCCCTGGAGATGGCGGAACTCGCCGCCGACCGCGCCTCCTCGGCGCGGGTGAAGGACCTCGCCGCCCGCATCGAGAAGGCACAGGACCCGGAGATCCGCACCCTGACCGGCTGGCTGAAGGCCTGGGGCGAGCAGCCCCCCACGGCCGGCACGGACCACTCCGGCCACAGCGGGATGTCCGGCATGTCCGGGATGATGAGCGAGGACGACATGGCCGCCCTGAAGAAGGCCACCGGCAAGGACTTCGACACCCGGTTCCTGTCCCTGATGGTCGAGCACCACCAGGGCGCCGTCGAGATGGCCGCCACCGAGAAGCAGCGGGGCCGCTCCGCCGACGCCAAGGCCATGGCGGACGCGATCATCACCGCGCAGGACGCCGAGACCAAGGAGATGAAGCAGCTCCTCGGCGCGAAGTGACACCGCGGCGGGGGCCGGCACCGCCACCGGCCCCCGCCCGCGCGCTCCTCAGACCAGCACCTTCTCCAGCGCGCCCAGCGCCGACCGCAGCTCCTCCGCCGTGATGGTCAGCGGCGGCGCCAGCCGGATCGTGGAGCCGTGGGTGTCCTTGACCAGGACCCCCTCGCGCATCAGCCGCTCACTGATCTCCCGGCCGGTGCCGAGCGCCGGGTCGACGTCCACCCCGGCCCACAGCCCCCGGGCCCGGAACCCGGTCACGCCCCTGCCGGTCAGGTCGGTCAGCCCGTCCCGCAGGAGCACCCCCAGCTCGGCCGCCCGGCGCTGGAACTCGCCCGTCTCCAGCAGCTCCACCACGGCCGTGCCGACCGCCGCGGCCAGCGGATTGCCGCCGAACGTCGAACCGTGCTCGCCGGGACGCAGCACGCCCAGCACCTCGCGCCGGGCCACCACCGCCGACACCGGCACGATGCCGCCGCCCAGCGCCTTGCCGAGCAGCAGCATGTCCGGCAGCACGTCCTCGTGCTCGACGGCGAGGGTACGGCCGGTGCGGCCGAGGCCCGACTGGATCTCGTCGGCGACGAACAGGCAGCCCGCGCGGCGGGTCAGCTCGCGCACCCCCGCGAGATAGCCGTCGTCGGGCACGATCACGCCCGCCTCGCCCTGGATGGGCTCGATCAGCACCGCCGCCGTGGTGTCGTCGACCGCCGCCTCGAGCGCGGCCAGGTCGTTGTACGGCACCACCCTGAAGCCTGGCGTGAAGGGCCCGAAGCCGGCCCGGGCCGTCTCGTCCGTGGAGAAGCCGACGATCGTCGTCGTACGGCCGTGGAAGTTCTCCGCCGCGACCACGATCGTCGCCCGGCCCTCGGGGACGCCCTTCACGTCGTACGCCCATTTGCGGGCCACCTTGATGCCGCTCTCCACGGCCTCCGCGCCGGTGTTCATCGGCAGCACCATGTCCAGCCCGGTCAGCTCCGCGAGCCGTTCGGCGAAGTGGGCCAGCCGGTCGTTGTGGAAGGCGCGGGAGGTCAGGGTGAGCCGGTCGAGCTGGCGGTGGGCGGCCTCGACCAGCGCCGGGTGCCGGTGGCCGAAGTTCAGGGCCGAGTAGCCGGCCAGCATGTCGAGGTAGCGGTTGCCCTCGACGTCCTCCACCCAACTGCCCTCGGCCCGCGCCACGACCACGGGCAGCGGGTGGTAGTTGTGCGCGAGCACCGGCTCCTCCGCGCGGATCAGCTGCTCGGACGTACGGGGGCGCGCGGGTGCGGTCATCAGCGGATCTCCTGGGTGCAGCACTTGATGCCGCCGCCGGCCTTGTGGAGCTCGGACAGGTCGACGGGGACGGGGACATAGCCGTGGTCGGCGAGGCGTGCGGCCAGCGCCCCGGCCTGGGGGGCGATGAAGACGTGCCGGCCGTCGCAGACGGAGTTCAGGCCGAAGGCCAGCGCGTCCTCGCGGGTGGCGAGCACCGCCTCCGGGTACAGCCGCTGGAGCACTTCGCGGCTGCCCGGCGAGAAGGCCTCCGGGTAGTAGCAGACGTTCTCGTCGTCGAGCACGAACAGCGCGGTGTCCAGGTGGTAGAAGTACGGGTCCACCAGCCGCAGGCCGATCACCGGCCGGCCCAGGTACTCCTGCGCCTCCCGGTGTGCCTCGGGGGTGGTGCGGAACCCGGTGCCGGCGAGCACGTACCGGCCCGTCCACACCAGGTCGCCCTCGCCCTCGGCCACCGACTCAGGCCGGTACACGTCGTAGCCGGCCGTCTTGAACCAGGTGTCGTAGTGCTCCGACTCCGGGCGCCGCTCGGGGGCGTGGAAGAGGGAGCCGAAGACCCGGCCGCCGACGACGAGGGCCGCGTTGGCGGCGAAGACCATGTCCGGCAGGCCGGGAACCGGCTCGACGCGGTCGACGGTGTGGCCGTGATCCTCGTAGGCGCGGATCAGCGACCGCCACTGCTCCCGGGCCAGGCCCGCGTCGACGGGGAGGCCGGGGTGCATCCAGGGGTTGATCGCGTACTGGACGGCGAAGTGCCTGGGTTCGCAGACGAGGAATCGCCGGGGACGCGGCACACGACGTTCGGTCACAGAGGGTTCCCTCCGCTTTCCTGTGTGTCACTAGGGGGTGACACCACGGTAGGAAGGGAGGGAGACGGCCGACAAGCGCGAAAGGCTGCGTAGATGCGCAGCATCGCTGCGTTCTCACCGGCACGCACGCACGCCTCCTGCGCGCGCCCCCGCTGTCCGGTCACTCGGGGGCCGCGTGGGTGGCACCCGCCTCCGGGCTCTCCGGGAGCAGGTGGGACAGCACCATCACGCTGATCGTCTTGCGGATGAACGGCTCGGCGCGAATCCGCTCCAGCACCTCCTCGAAGTGCTCCACGTCCCGCGCCCGCACGTGCAGCAGCGCGTCGGCGCCGCCGGTCACCGTCATGGCCGCCGCGATCTCCGGATGGTTGCGCACCACCTCCGCCAGGCGCCGGGGCGGAGCCGCGCCCTCGCAGTAGACCTCGACGTACGCCTCCGTGCGCCAGCCCAGCGCCGCCGGTTTCACCGTCGCCGTGAACCCGGTGATCACCCCGGTCTCCCGCAGCCGGTCCACCCGCCGCTTGACCGCCGTGGCGGACAGCCCCACGTCCGTGCCGATCTCGGCGAAACTCGTGCGGGCGTTCGCCATGAGCGCGGTGATGATCCGGCGGTCCAGCTCGTCGAACGCGGGTGTCCTGCTGTTCATGCGGGCACTGTAGCCAGCTCCCGCGGGCCGTGGCTCAGGACCGGGTGACGACCACGGCCAGGGTCAGCAGCCCCAGCACCACCCAGCCGAACCACAGCCAGCCGTTGCTGCCGAGCGCGACCGTGTAGGCGGTCACGAGGACCAGCGCGCCGGCCGTGAGACCCCCCATCGTCTTGGCGGAGCCATTGGAGCCGTTCGTGGTACCGGGCATCGCGACACCCTCCTCGTGGTCCGTCCCCGACCCATGGTGCCCCGATTCCCGCCCCGGCGGGATACGGCGGGACACCGCGGGGTACGACGACGGGCCGGAGCCCGGTCGGCTCCGGCCCGTACGGGACACCCCGGCTTCAGCCCTCGCGGGCGCTCAGCGAGGCCAGATAGGCGTTGTACGCCTCCAGCTCCTTGTCACCGTCCCGGTCGGCGGCCCGGTCCTTGCGCTTGGCCTGCCGCTGCTCGGAGCGGTACCACTGGAACAACAGCGCGATCAGCACCAGCACCGACGGGATCTCGCTGAACGCCCAGGCGATGCCGCCCGCCGCGCTCTGGTCGGACAGCGCGTCGATGCCCAGCGAGGCCGGCGGGTGCTCGAAGGTGTCCACCATCGTGGTCGACGCCATCATGAGCGCGATGCCGAAGAACGCGTGGAAGGGCATGCCCGCGAACAGCTCCAGCATCCGCATCAGGTGGCCCGGCCGGTGCGGGCCGGGGTCCACACCGATGATCGGCCAGAAGAACACCACACCGACCGCGAGGAAGTGCACCATCATCGCGATGTGCCCGGTCTTCGAGCCCATCAGGAAGTCGAACAGCGGGGTGAAGTACAGGGCGTACAGGCTGGCGATGAACAGCGGGATGGTGAACGCCGGGTGGGTGATGACCCGCATGTACCGGCTGTGCAGCAGCATCAGCAGCAGCTCGCGCGGCCCCTTGCGGCCCCTGCCCGCGGCCGGCAGCGCGCGCAGCGCCAGCGTGACGGGGGCGCCGAGCAGGATCAGGATCGGCGACAGCATGCTGATCACCATGTGCTGCACCATGTGCACGCTGAACATGACCATGCCGTAGTCGTTCAGCTTGGTGCACATCACCAGGGCGATGGTGAGCACGCCGGCGACGAACGACACCGTCCGCCCGGCCGGCCACGCGTCCCCGCGCCGCCGCAGCCGTACGACGGCCCACCCGTACAGGGCCAGCCCGGCCACGCAGGCGACGAGGAAGAAGGGGTCCGCCGACCACGCAAGCCCTCGCCCCAGCGTGAACGGCGGCAGATCCATCATCATGCCGTGCCCGCTGTGATCCATCCGCCGGCTCCTGTTTCGTGGGGGTTGTGCGAGTTGTCCGCCCCCAAGAGTAGAACCGCCCCCGGTCCTGACCGCGACCGGGGGCGGATTGTTCTGCCCTGAACGACAAGACGCCCGCGCACCGCGAGACGCCGCGAACTACAAGACGCACTCCGCCTCGTCGTACCGCGCGGCGGGTACCGTCTTCAGCGTCTCCACGGCGTCGGCCAGCGGCACCATGACGATGTCGGTCCCCCGCAGCGCGGTCATCGCGCCGAACTCCCGCCGGTGCACCGCCTCCACCGCATGCCATCCGAACCGCGTGGCCAGCACCCTGTCGTACGCCGTGGGCGTCCCGCCGCGCTGCACATGCCCGAGGATCACCGGCCGGGCCTCCTTGCCGAGGCGCTGCTCCAGCTCGACCGACAGCTGCCGGGCGATGCCCGCGAAGCGCTCGTGGCCGTAGACGTCCTTGCCGCCCTCGTCGAAGTCCATGGTGCCGGGACGCGGCTTGGCGCCCTCCGCGGCGACCACGATGGCGAACCGCTTGCCGGCCGCGAACCGCTCGCCGACCTTCCGTGCCAACTCCTCGATGTCGAAGGGCCGCTCGGGCACGACGACGGCGTGGGCGCCGGCCGCCATGCCGGAGTGCAGCGCGATCCAGCCGGTGTGCCGGCCCATGACCTCCACGATGAGCACCCGCTGGTGGGACTCGGCGGTGGTCTTCAGCCGGTCCAGGGCCTCGGTCGCCACGGTCACCGCGGTGTCGAAGCCGAAGGTGACATCGGTGACCGCGATGTCGTTGTCGATGGTCTTGGGCACGCCCACGATGGGCAGACCGTTGTCCGAGAGCAGCCGGGCCGCCTTCAGGGTGCCCTCACCGCCGATCGGGATGATCGCGTCCAGGCCCAGTTCCGCGACATGGCCCCGGGCGCGCTCCACGCCGTCCCGCAGGTGCTCCGGGCGAACCCGGGAGGAGCCGAGGACGGTGCCGCCGCGGGCCAGGATGCCGGCCACGGCGTCCAGGTCGAGCTTGCGGTAGTCGCACTCCAGGAGGCCCTTCCAGCCGTCCCGGAAACCGATGACCTCGTCGCCGTGGTCGGCGACGGCACGGTGCACGACGGACCGGATGACGGCATTCAGGCCGGGGCAGTCGCCGCCGGACGTGAGGACACCAATGCGCATAGCCCGAAATACCTTCTCAACGTGGGCCGGGTGACCGGACCACGTTGTCCGGCGGATTCCCGGCCACCCTACCGGCGTGAGGGGGTGGCTCCACAGCGGGCGTCCGCCTGCTGGACGCGCCCGCACATGTGAGCGGACGAGCCGTCAGGCGGGCCCGCCGGAAGTCTGCCGGACCACGCTGAGATCCCGTTGAAGGGACGGTTACGGGGGCCGCCGTAACCGCCCCTCGCCCGTGGGCTACGCGGGCTGCTGGGCCGCCGCGATGCGCTCGTTGCGCAGCGCCTCGTACCAGCGGTCGTCGATCGGCGGCAGCGCGTTGACGTCCAGCGCCAGCTTCAGCAGCAGGTCGGCGATCAACGGGTTGCGGGCGAGGACCGGTCCGTGCATGTACGTGCCGAACACCGTGCCGTTGTACGCGCCCTCGGTGCCGTCCCCGGTGCCGTTGCCCTTGCCGATCTTCACCCGGGCGAAGGGGCGGGCCGTCGGGCCGAGGTGGGTGACGCCCTGGTGGTTCTCGAAGCCGGTCAGCTGGGGCAGCCCGAGCTGCGGGTCGATGTCCCCGAGCACGTCACCGACGCACCGCTCGCCCTCGCCGCGCACCGACACCACGTCGAGCAGGCCGAGGCCCGGCTCGCGCTGGCCGAGGTCGTTGATGAACTCGTGGCCGAGGATCTGGTAGCCGGCGCACACCGAGAACACGATCGCGCCGTTCTCCACCGCGCGGTGCAGATGCCCGTCCCGGCGCAGCCGCTCGGCCGCGAGCCGCTGCGGACGGTCCTCGCCGCCGCCGATCAGGTAGATGTCGCCGGAGGTCGGGATCGGCTGGTCGCTGCGCACGTCGAGCCGGGCCACGTCCAGGCCGCGCTGCCGGGCCCGGCGCTCCACGACGAGGGCGTTGCCCTGGTCGCCGTAGGTGCTCAGCAGGTCCGGGTAGATCCACACCAGCCGCAGTTGGTTGTCGCTCATGAGGTGATCGCCCTTCGAAGATCAGTTGCCGACGCGGCGGCGCAGGTCCTGGAACGCGGTGTAGTTCGCGATGACCTCGATCCGGCCCGGCGGGCACATCTGCACGGCCTGGTCGAGGTTGTCGCAGACCTGGAAGTGCTGGTTCGCGACCTCCAGGCGGACGGCGAGGTCCAGCTTCCGGTCGCCGATGACGAAGATCGGGTGGCCGGTCAGCCGGGTGTAGTCGACGTCCCACAGCCAGGAGGTGTCGGTACCGTCGGCCCCGCGCGCGTTCACGGACAGGATCACCGGCGCCGGCGGCGGGTCGATCAGGGAGAACGTCTCCAGCCAGCCGGCCGGGTTCTTGGCCAGCAGCAGCCTGAGGTCGCGGTTCTGGAACTGCACCACGTCGTACCGGCCGGCCACCGCCTGCACCTGGTACATCCGCTCCAGGGCGACCTGCGGCGGCACCCCGAAGACGGCGGCGACGGCCGCGGAGGACGCGGCGTTGGCCTTGTTGGCGCGGCCCGGCAGCTGGAGGTGGATCGGCCACGCGGACCCGTGCGGGTCCAGCACGTGGTCGCCGGACAGCGCCCAGGTCGGCGTGGGCCGGCGGAAGCCGCACTCGCCGCAGAACCAGTCGTCGCCGGGGCGCTGCATCACACCACCGCACGACGGGCAGGACCAGGCGTCGTCCTTCCACATCTGGCCGGCCGCGACCCAGACCACGTTCGGGGAGGAGGACGCGGCCCACACCACCAGCGGGTCGTCGCAGTTGGCGACGACGACCGCCTTGGAGCCGGCCAGGCCCTCGCGCCAGTTCTCGGCGAGCATCCGGGTCTCGGCCGCGCGGTCCAGCTGGTCCCGGGAGAGGTTCAGCAGCGCGATGCACTTGGGGTCGGTGTCCCGGGCCACTCCGGCCAGGTACTTCTCGTCGACCTCGATGACGCCGAACTTCGCGTCCGAGCCGCCCGCGAGCGCCGAGGTGATGCCGGCCGGCATGTTGGCGCCGAGCGCGTTCGACACGACCGGACCCGCGGCGCGCAGCGCCTCGGCGATGAGCCGGGTGGTCGTGGTCTTGCCGTTCGTCGCCGACACCAGGACGACGTCCAGGTTCTGGGCGAGCCGCCCGAGCAGGTCGGGGTCGAGTTTCAGCGCGACCCGGCCACCGATCACCGACCCGCTGCCGCGTCCCGCGGCGCGCGATGCCGCAGCGACCGCCTTGCCCGCGGTCACGGCCAGCTTGGCCCGCGGCGTGAGCGGGTCCGAGTTGCCTGCCATCAGTTCTCGATCCTCCTTGCGTACGCGCCGCGCCTGGGGCCATCCGGCAGCGTGGTGGGACCCTCAGCCTATCGAGATCCGTTCACACACCCGAATTCCGGCCTCCGCTCACCCGCGGCGGGCATGAGCTGAAGGAACCGTACCCTTGCCGCCATGCGACACGGTTCCATTCCGGGCGCCCGCGGGCGCGTCCGGCCCCTCACCCTGCTCGGCGACGCGGCACTGCGCGAGCCCTGCCGGGACGTCACCGACTTCGGCCCCGCCCTCGCGGCCCTCGTGGAGGACCTGTTCGCCACGATGTACGCGGCGCGCGGGGTCGGGCTGGCGGCGAACCAAGTGGGCGTGCCCCTGCGGGTGTTCGTCTACGACTGCCCCGACGACGAGGACGTGCGGCACCTGGGCCACGTGGTGAACCCGCGGCTGGTGGAGGCGGACGGCGTGGTGATCCGGGGCCCGGAGGGCTGCCTGTCGCTGCCGGGGCTGGAGGCGGGCACCGAGCGCTACGACCACGCGGTGGTCGAGGGCCGGACGGTGGCCGGGGAGCCGGTCACCGTGCACGGCACCGGCTTCTTCGCCCGGTGCCTCCAGCACGAGTGCGACCACCTGGAGGGAGAGATCTACGCCGACCGTCTGACGGGGTGGCGCCACCGGAGGCTGATGCGTCAGGTCTCCCGCGCCTCCTGGCACCGGGGGAGCGGTACGGCGGGGTAGGCCGGTGGCCGGCGGCCGTCAGAAGCCCGGTCCGCCCAGCCGGTCCCCGGCGGCGGCCAGCCGGCCCCACAGCAGGTCGGCGAGGGAGCGCACCAGCTCGGCCCGGGAGCAGGGACGTTCCCCCAGCCACCAGTCGCCGGCCGCGTGCATCATCCCGACGATCCCGTGGCCCCACACCCGGGCCAGCTGCCGGCTGTCCGGTCCCAGGTCCACCCGCTCCTCGATGACCTGGGCCAGCTCCTCGCCCATCCGCCGCAGCAGCGGCACGGAGTGCTTGCCGACGTCGAAGCCCTGTTCCCCGCCGGCGCTGCCCTCGGCCGGATGCATCAGGAACCGGTACACCTGGGGCCGCGCCTCGATGGCGGCGAGGTAGGTGTCGAGGGTCGCCTCGACCCGCTCGCGCCGCCCGGCGGGCGCGTCCAGCGCCGCCCGCAGCGAGGCCAGCAGGGCGTCGGTGTGCCGCTGGGCCAGGGCCGCGTAGAGACCGCCCTTGTCGCCGAAGTGCCGGTACAGGATCGGCTTGGTGATCCCCGCTTCCGCCGCGATCGCGTTCATCGACGCCTGCGGGCCGTCGCGCAGCACCACCCGGTCGGCGGCCTCCAGCAGCTCGCGCCGGCGGCGGTCGGCGGACCGCTGCTGCTCGGTCCGCTGTGTGGTGTCCATGTGCTCTCCCCACCCGTGCTGATTCGGTGACGCCTGCGCAAACTAACACTGACGGCGTCCCTGACATCGAACGGGAGGCCGAGGGACTCGGCGGTTGACAATCCTACCGGCCGGTAACAGACTCGCGTTACCGTTAGTAACATCGCAGCGCCGCTGGAGGGGACATGGCCGAGTTCACCATGGAGCTCAACGACGAGCAGAAGGAAGTCCGGGACTGGCTCCATGGCTTCGCCGCGGACGTGATCCGCCCGGCGGCCGCCGAGTGGGACGAGCGCGAGGAGACCCCCTGGCCCGTCATCCAGGAGGCCGCGAAGGTCGGCATCTACTCCCTCGACTTCTACGCGCAGCAGTACTTCGACCCCACCGGTCTCGGCATCCCGATGACGATGGAGGAGCTGTTCTGGGGGGACGCCGGCATCGCCCTGTCCATCGTGGGCACCGGCCTCGCCGCCGTCGGCGTCCTCGCCAACGGTACCGACGAGCAGATCGGCACCTGGATCCCGCAGATGTACGGCGACCAGAACGACGTCAAGGTCGCCGCGTTCTGCTCCTCCGAGCCCGACGCCGGCTCCGACGTCGCCTCCATGCGCACCCGCGCCGTCTACGACGAGGCCAAGGACGAGTGGGTGATCAACGGCACGAAGACCTGGGCGACCAACGGCGGCATCGCCAACGTCCACGTGGTCGTCGCCGTCGTCGACCCGGAACTGGGCTCCAAGGGCCACGCCTCCTTCATCGTCCCGCCCGGCACGCCCGGCCTGTCCCAGGGGCAGAAGTTCAAGAAGCACGGCATCCGCGCCTCCCACACCGCCGAGGTCGTCCTGGACGACGTCCGGGTGCCCGGCTCCTGCCTGCTCGGCGGCAAGGAGAAGCTGGACGAGCGCCTCGCGCGGGCCCGGGAGAAGGCCAGGGCCGCCGGGGGCGTGGGGGTCCCCCCGGCCGAAGGCTGGGGGAGGGTGAAGAACGCGGCGATGGCCACCTTCGAGGCGTCCCGGCCGGCCGTCGGCGCCATGGCCGTGGGCACCGCCCGGGCCGCCTACGAGGTCGCGCTCGACTACGCCAAGACCCGCGAGCAGTTCGGGCGGCCGATCATCGACAACCAGGGCGTGGCCTTCCAGCTCGCGGACATGCGCACGCGGATCGACGCGGCACGGCTGCTGGTGTGGCGGGCCTCCTGGATGGCCGTCAACGGCAAGCCGTTCACCGCGGCCGAGGGATCCATGTCCAAGCTGTTCGCGAGCGAGACCGCGAAGCAGGTGACCGCGCAGGCCGTCCAGATCCTGGGCGGCAACGGGTACACGCGGGAGTACCCGGTGGAGCGGATGCACCGGGACGCCGCCATCTACACCATCTTCGAGGGGACCAGCGAGATCCAGCGGCTGGTCATCGCCCGGACCCTGTCGGGCATGCCCATCCGCTGACGTCGGGGCGGAGCCGCGCAGCGCACCCGGCTCCGCCTCCTCACCGGTGCTTCAGCGGCGTCAGCTGTTCGATGTCGTACTTCGCCCTGAGCGCCTCGATCGCCTCCTGGTCCGGCGGCCCCCCGTCGGCCAGGATCTCCAGCAGTTCCTCGAAGTAGCGTTCGTGGTCCGGCGGGGGAGACGCCTGGAAGAACATCTTCGCCGGGCTCTCCGTCGGGTTGGCGAAGGCGTGGGGGCAGCCCGGCGGTACGACGATGACCGTGCCCGGAGTCGCGCGCACCACCCGGCTGCCCGAAGGCGACTGCCACTTCTGCCAGTTGTCGGGGGTACGGATGCGCGGCTCGAAGGCGAGGACGTCCAGCTCGCCTTCGAGGACGTAGAACAACTCCTCGCTGCGCGTGTGCACATGGGCGCCCACGTCGAAGCCGGGCGGCACCTCCACCTCGAAGGTGGAGGCCATCCGCGAATGGGTGCCGGTGACCTTGAACGTCACCCGCTGGGCCGGGGTCTCGACGACACGGCCGTGCCCCGGTGGCACGTACAGTCCCTCGGTCTCGGTCATGAGCGCCTCACCACGTCACCGGAAGGGCCTCGGGGCCCCGGATCAACACGCCCTTGCGGAACGGGACCTGATCCGGCGGTACGGCCAGTCTCAGCCCCGGCACCCGGTCCAGCAGGGCGTCCGTCAGCAGCTCCTCCTCCATCCGGGCCAGGATGCCGCCCGGGCAGTAGTGCGGGCCGAAGCCGAAGGCCGCGTGCGGGTTGGGGCTGCGGGAGAAGTCGATGGCGTCCGGGTCGGGGAAGACCTCGGGGTCGCGGTTGGCGGCCAGGTACGAGACGTAGACCGGGTCGCCCGCGCGGATGCGGACCCCGCCGATGTCCACGTCCTCCAGGGCGACGCGGGACAGCCCGACCGCGTTGCGGTGCGGGATGTAGCGCAGGAGTTCATCGATCGCCCGGGGCCTGAGCTCCGGCTCCGCGCGCAGCCGCCGCAGCAGCGCGGGGCGGGTCAGCAGCAGGTAGAAGAGCTGCCCGCTGTTGCTGGTGACCGCCTCGCCGCCGATCTGGAGGAGGACGGCGAGGCCGACGGCCTGGTCCAGCGTGATCTCCGCACGGCCCACCGCGGCGCCCAGCAGCGAGGTGACGTCCTCGCCGGTGCCGTGCTCGCGCCGCCCGATCAGCTCGGCGAAGTACGCGGCCATCTCCCGCTTGGCCCGCTCGCTGATCCGCTTGCCGTGCGAGGACGAGAGGATCAGCCCGGTCCAGGTGTGCAGGGCGTGCCGGTCGCCGGCCGGGACGCCCATCAGCTCGCAGATCACCGCGATCGGGAACGGGCCGAGCACCGCGCTGGTCAGGTCCGCGGGCGGACCGCCGCGCAGCAGCTCGTCGACCAGCTCCGCCAGCTCGGCCCGCGCCTTCCCCCGCACCCGCTCCACGCCCTTGGCGCCGAACGCGGCGGCCACCGAGCGGCGCAGCCGGGTGTGTTCGGGCGGATCGAGGAAGCCGACCGCGCCCGGTTCGGGGATGAAGTGCGGGGCGAGCCGGGTGACCTGCTTGGCCCTGACCGCCGCGCGGCTGAAGCGGGGGTCGCCCGCCACCCTGCGCACGTCCTCGTACCGGGTGACCAGCCACGCCCAGCCCTCGCCGTGCGGCAGCTGGACGCGGGTGACCGGGCCCTCCGCCATCAGGTCGGCCAGTACCGGGTCGAAGTCGGTCCCGGGCAGGTCGAGCGCCGGCCAGTGCCGTACCGGGGGCAGGGTCTCGGGGAGCGCCGGCGCGGTCACCGCCCGGCTCCGTCCCCGTCGGCCCAGCGCCCGACCGTCATCTCGGCGGTGATCCCCGGGCCGAACCCGGCGAGCAGCCCGCGGGCCCGGTCCTCGGCGCCGCCCTCGTCGAACAGCCGGCGCAGCGCGTCCAGGACGACGGCGCTCGCGATGTTGCCGTACTCGGTGAGCGTGGCCCGGCTGAACCGGAAGGCGTGCGGGTCGACCTCGAGGAACTTGCTCAGGTCGTCGAGGATGCGCGGACCGCCCGCGTGGATGATGTAGAAGTCCAGGTCGGACGCGTCCCAGCCGTGCGTGCCGGCCAGTTCCCGCAAGGCCGGGGCGAGCGGCTCCATGGTGGTCGGCACCCGCTTGTCCAGCAGGAAGTGGAAGCCGGTCGCGCGCACGTCGTAGGCGATCCAGTCCTCGGTCTTCGGGATCAGGTAGGAGCCGTTGCGCTCCAGGGTGACGCCCCGGCCGCCGCGCCCGCGGACCACGGCGGCGGCGATGCCGTCGCCGAACAGCCCGTTGGAGAGCAGCGAGCCGACGCCGAGGTCGGTGGGCTGGTAGCACAGCGAGCAGAACTCGCAGGCCACGATGAGGGCGTTGGCGTGCGGGTAGGCCGAGCAGAAGTCGTGCGCCCGGTTGATCGCCGCGCCCCCGGCCGCGCAGCCCAGCTGGGCGATCGGGAGCTGACGGGTGGTGCTGTCGAAGTCCATCTCGTTGATCAGCCACGCCGTGAGCGAGGGCATCATGAAGCCCGTGCACGACACGTAGATGATCACGTCGATGTCACTGGTGAGCAGTTCCGCGTCGTCCAGCGCGCGCTGGATCACCGCGGGGACCCGGGCCTTGGCCTCGGCCTCGTAGAGCTTGTTGCGCTCCTCGAAGCCCGGGTGCTTCAGGGTCTCCTCGATGGGCTGGACGATGTGCCGCGTCTTGACGCCGGTGTTCTCGATCAGCCTGAGGGCGAGTGGCAGTTGTGGGTGGTCGGCGTGGCGGGAGCGCGCCAGCTCCAGCGTCTCCTCCATCGTGATCACGTACTCCGGGACCGACACCGAGGGCTTGCACAAGGTCGCCATGAACCGTCCCTGCTTTCCGCGTTCCGACAGGGCCTTCGCCCGCCGGTCAGAAGGTGGGTTCGCCTCTGTGGGCGCTCCACCCACCGTCACCCGGGAGGGCGATGATCTCGCGTTGGATTACTCCGAACCGGGGACCCCGGGGTCCGGCCCGCAGGGCGATTCCTGCGGCCGGACGAGGGAAAACGGCAGGCCGGCCGTTATGCCTGAGGGCCCGGCGGCGAGGAGAACGGGCCGCGGGCGGGGAGGGCTCGGGCCGTGGACGGCAGGCGGTTCGGGCCGCGGGCGGCCGAGGCCCGGTGGGCACGGCGGGGGCGCCTTGAGCACAGGCGGCCGGGGCATGGGGCGGGAGCCTGGCGGACGCGGCCCGGCTGCCGGGGTGGTGAGGGCGTTCGGGCGCGGCCTACTGCGTCCCGCTGCTGTGCGCGATGCACGCGACGTCGATCCGGTCCGCCAGCTTGGCCAGCTCGATGGTCAGCGCCGCCACGGTGTCCTCGTCGAGCCCCTGCTCGCCCGCCTCGACCAGATGCAGCCATCGCGCGCCCACGGTCCGCAACAACTTACTCACGTCGGCCGCGGAGACCTGCAAGGCCCCGCGGTCGTCGACGATCAGAGGCAGGGTCACTTCGCGGTTCACAGAACGGGATGGTAGCCGCGCGGCCCTCACGCACCCTGCCAAACCGTGGTGATGTTGCAGAACTCCCGGATTCCGTGCCCGGACAGCTCACGCCCGTACCCCGAGCGCTTCACCCCGCCGAACGGGAACGCCGGGTGGGAGGCGGTCATCCCGTTGACGTACACCGAACCGGCCTCGAGGTCCCGGGTGAACCGCTCGACCTCGGCCTCGTCCCGCGTCCACACGTTCGAACTCAGGCCGAACGGCGAGTCGTTGGCGATGAGCACGGCCTCGTCCACGTCGTCCGCCCGGTACAGCGTGGCGACCGGTCCGAACGCCTCCTCGCGGTGCACGCGCATCTCCCGGGTGATGCCGGACAGCACGGTCGGCGGGTAGTACCAGCCGGGCCCGTCCGGCCGCTCGCCGCCGCACAGCACCCTCGCCCCGCCGCGCCGGGCGTCGTCGACCAGCTCCTCCAGGTCGGCGCGGCCCCGCTCGCTGGCGACCGGCCCGACCTCGGTGTCCTCCGCCAGCGGGTCACCGACCTTCAGGGCCCGCATGCCCGCGACGAACTTCTCGGCGAACGCCTCGTAGACGTCGGTGTGCACGATGAACCGCTTCGCGGCGATGCAGGACTGCCCGTTGTTCTGCACCCGCGCGGTCACCGCGACCTCGGCCGCGCGGTCGAGGTCGGCGGAGGGCATCACGATGTACGGGTCGCTGCCGCCCAGCTCCAGCACCGTCTTCTTGATCATCTCCCCGGCGGTGGACGCGACCGCCCGGCCCGCCGGTTCGCTGCCGGTCAGGGTGGCCGCCCTGACCCGCTCGTCGCGCAGGATGTCGTCCACCGCGCCGGAGCCGATCAGCAGCGTCTGGAAGCAGCCCTCCGGGAAGCCCGCCCGGTGGAAGAGGTCCTCCAGGTACAGGGCCGTCTGCGGCACGTTGGAGGCGTGCTTGAGCAGGCCCACGTTGCCGGCCATCAGGGCGGGCGCCGCGAACCGGACCACCTGCCACAGCGGGAAGTTCCACGGCATCACGGCGAGCACCGGGCCGAGCGGGCGGTAGCGCACCCGCACCCGCGAGGCGCCCGAGTCGCGCACGTCCGACTCGGCGGGCTCCTCGTCGGCCAGCAGCCGTTCGGCGTGCTCGGCGTACCAGCGCATCGCCTTGGCGCACTTCGCCGCCTCCGCGCGGGCCTGCCGGACGGGTTTGCCCATCTCGGTCGTGACGACCCGGCCGATCTCCCGCTGGTCCTCGTCCAGCAGCTCGGCGGCCTTGTCCAGCAACCGGGCGCGCTCGGCGAACGAGGTCGTCCGGTAGGTGCGGAACGTGGCCTCGGCCAGCTCCAGCCGGCGTTCCAGCTCGTCCTCGTCCATGGGCTCGTACGTCTTGAGCGTCTCGCCGTTCGCCGGGTTCACCGTCGCGATGGGCATGACCGACCTCCCTGGGAGCGGGCTTGTCTCGACCTTCGCGCGCGGCCCGGCAAGCCGCAACGCGACAGGTCCTCCGATCAGCCCGAGTGCTCCGCCAGCCGGTCGAGAAACGCGGCCTGCGCCGTGATGATCACCGCACGGGCCCGGTCCGGGGTGAACCACGCCACCCGGTCCAGCTCCGGGAACTCCTGGAGCCGGCCGGACCGCGGCGGCCACTCCATGGTGAACGTCCCCGGCTCGATCGTCTCCGGGTCGAAGTCCGCCGCAACCGCCCAGGCCGTGACGATCTTGCCGTTGCGCTGTACGACCTCGCCCAGCGGTACGGCCTCCCCGTCCGGCGGCGCCACCCCCAGCTCCTCGCGGAACTCCCGCCGGGCCGCCTCCCAGGCCGGCTCCGCCGGGTCGTACTCGCCCTTGGGCACGGTCCAGGCGCCCGCGTCCTTCCTGGCCCACAGCGGGCCGCCCATATGGCCGAGCAACACTTCCAGGCCCCGATCCGTGTGCCGGAACAACAGCAGTCCCGCGCTGCGCCTCGCCGTCCGCGCCGTCATGGCCCGACCTCCGGATGGGCTGCCAGCAGGGACTGAACGGTGTCCGCCTCCTCGGGGCGCTTGTCCTCGCGGTAGCGGAGCACGCGGGCGAAGCGCAGGGTGACCCCGGCCGGATAGCGGGTGGAGCGCTGCAGGCCGTCGTAGGCGATCTCCACGACGAGTTCGGGGCGCACCCGCACCACCCGGCCGTCGTCCTCGACCGCCAGCTCCTGAAGCCGCCCGGTCTGCCAGGCGAGCATCGCGTCCGTCATGCCCTTGAAGGTCTTGCCGAGCATCGCGAAGCCGCCGTCCTCGGTGCGGGCGCCGAGGTGGAGGTTGGACAGCCGGCCGGTGCGCCGGCCGTGGCCCCACTCGGCGGCCAGCACCACCAGGTCCAGGGTGTGCACGGGCTTGACCTTCAGCCAGGACGCGCCTCGCCGGCCCGCGCTGTAGGGCGCGTCGAGCGCCTTGACCACCACGCCCTCGTGGCCCCGGGCCAGGGTGTCCGCGAGGAACCGCTCCGCCTCCGCCAGGTCCTCGGGGCCCGCGACCAGCGTGCGCCGCACCCGCATCGGCTCGGGCACCAGCCGGGCCAGCTCCGCGTGCCGCTCGGCGAACGGCAGGTCGAGCAGGTCGCGGCCGTCCACCGCGAGGGCGTCGAAGAAGACGGGGGAGACCGGGACCTCCTCGGCCGCCCGCGCCACGTCGGACCGGGAACCCACCCGGCCCGCCGTCTCCTGGAAGGACCGGGGTCGCCCCGCCGCGTCGAAGGAGATCACCTCCCCGTCCAGGATGAACCCCTCGCTGGGCAACTCCAGTGCCGCGGCCGTGACTTCGGGCAGCCGGCCGGTGATGTCGTCCAGGGTGCGGGTGTGGACCCGCACCCGGTCGCCGTCCCGGTGCACCTGGACCCGGATGCCGTCCAGCTTCTCCTCCACCGCGCAGGCGCCCAGCTTCCGCACCGCCTCCGCGACCGACGACGCGCTGTGCGCCAGCATCGGCAGCACCGGGCGGCCCACCGTGAGCCGGAACCGCTCCAGCGCCGCCGGCCCCTCGCCGAGCAGCGCCTCGGCCACCGCCTGGAGCGACCCGGCGAGCATCACGGCCCGCCGTACGTCCGCCGAATCCGCCCCGGTCGCCTGGGCCAGGCCCTCCACCGCGACCGCGTCCAGCGCGCCCTGGCGGACCTCCCCGGTGAGCAGGCCGAGCAGGAAGCGCTGCTCGGCCTCGGTCGCCGCGCCCATCAGCTCGCCGACGATCCGGGACCGCTCCGCCTGCGCCCCGGGCCCGGCCACCTTGCCCAGCTCGCCGAGCCGGGCGTCGACCTCGCGCACGGTGAGCGTCGGCTCGGCGGCCGGCGGCACCGGGCGGCCCAGCACCTTCCAGCCGACCCCGAGCCGGCCCTGCGGCAGCCGCCCGGCCAGATACGGGATGACGATCGGCACGTCCTCCGGCCCGGCCTCCCGGAACAACTGCGCGAGCAGCGCGGTCTTGCGGGACCGCGCCGCCGTCGCGGCGACCTCCCGGGACACCTCGGCCAGCCGGGTCAGCAGCATGTCCCCAGAGTGCACCGGGGGCGCCCGGTCCACACCCCCACGGCCGCGTCCAGGCCGGTCATCAGCGGTTCCGTGCCGACCCGCCGCGCCCGCGGGCCGCGTGGTTTCCCGCCTGCGGGTCGCGTCGTGGCTGGTCGCGCGGTTCCCCGCACCCCTTACGGGGCGCTTTCGTCGAGGTCGCTCATCAGCAGCTCCGCGTTGATCGCCACGCCCGCCCGGTAGCCCCGGCTGGCCGCGTTCACCACCTGCTCGGTGGGCCCGCTCGCGTTGCCCGCCGCCCACAGCCCGGGCACGCTGGTCAGGCCCCGTTCGTCGATCACCGGATAGCTGCCGAACGGGGTCTCGCGCATGTCCGCGCCCAGCTTGACCAGCAGATCGTTGTGCGGGACGGCGCGCGGGGCGGCGTACAGCACCGCGCGGTCGTGCACCGTGCCGTCCGAAAGCCGGACTCCGGTGAGCCGGTCGTCGGTGACCACCAGTTCCGCCACCTCCCCGGGCACCACCCCGACCCCGGCGGCGGCCAGCCGGCGCAGGTCCTGGTCGGTCAGCTCGGCCTCGTCCACCCGGTGCAGGAAGAGCCGTACGTCCTTCGACCACTGGGTGACCATCAGCGCCTGGTGCACGCTGAGCGGCGAGGTGGCGAGCACCCCGGTCGGCAGGTCGCGCATTTCCCAGCCGTGGCAGTACGGGCAGTGCAGCACGTCCCGGCCGAACCGCCCGGCCAGGCCCGGGACCGGCGGCAGCTCGTCGCGCAGGCCGGTCGCGATCACCAGCCGCCGGGCCCGCACCGCCCGGCCCCCGGCCAGGACGACGGTGAAGTCCGTGTCCCTCCTCGCGTCCACCACCCGGCCTTCGACGAGCTCCACGCCGTACCGGGCGATCTCCGCGCGCCCGACCGCCAGGAACTCGGCCGGGGACATGCCGTCCCGGGAGAGGTACCCCTGCATGTGCGCGGACGGCGCGTTGCGCGGCTCGCCCGCGTCGACCACCAGGGTGCGGCGCCGGGACCGGCCCAGCACCAGCGCGGCGGACAGCCCGGCCGCCCCGCCGCCGACGACGACCACTTCGTAGTTCTCGGTCATGGTGACCACCTCCGCCCCGACCGTCGCCCAAGTCGTGCGGTATTGACAAACATCTTTGCCGAACCTGCAATGAGACCATGAGTACCGACGACGTTCTTGCCGAGGTCGGCCCCCGGCTGCGGCGGCTCCGCAAGGAGCGGGAGGTGACCCTGGCGGCGCTGTCGGAGGCCACCGGCATCTCCGTCAGCACCCTGTCCCGGCTGGAGTCCGGCCTGCGCAAGCCCAGCCTGGAACTGCTGCTGCCCATCGCCCAGGCCCACCAGGTCCCGCTGGACGAACTGGTCGGGGCCCCGCCGGTCGGCGACCCCCGGGTGCGGGCCCGGCCGATCACCCGGCACGGGCGCACCCTGTATCCGCTGACCCGGCAGCCCGGCGGGCTCCAGGCCTACAAGGTGGTCGAACCGCAGCGCGGCGCCGAGCCCGACCCGCGCACCCACGAGGGCTACGAATGGCTGTACGTGCTGGCCGGGCGGCTGCGGCTGGTGCTCGGACAGCACGACGTGGTGCTCTCGCCGGGCGAGGCGGCCGAGTTCGACACCCGGGTGCCGCACTGGTTCGGGCCGGCGGGGGACGGGCCGGTGGAGTTCCTGAGCCTGTTCGGGCCGCAGGGGGAGCGGATGCACGTACGGGCGCGGCCGGCCCGTTCCTGACGTGCGCGTCGCGTGCGGGGCTGCCACTCCCGTGGCGTGCGCGTCGCGTGCGGGGCTGCCACTCCCGTGGCGTGCGCGTCGCGTGCTGGGCTGCCGCCCCCCCCTGTGACGTCCGCGTCGCGCGTGCGCTGCTGCCCTGTGACGTCCGCTCGGAGTCCGGGGCCCGTCGGCTGTTCCCTGATCGGCAAGCGACCGCTTAGTATGCGGTCGGACCCGGTCAGACGAAGCAGTCCCGTGGAGGCCCCGCATGCAGGCATGGCAAGTGCACGAGAACGGCGAGCCGAGCGAGGTGATGCGCCTGGCGGAGACCGAGCGGCCCACGCCCGGTGACGGCCAGGTACTGCTCAGGGTGCGCGCGGCCAACGTCAACTTCCCCGACGCGCTGCTGTGCCGGGGCCAGTACCAGGTGCGCCCGCCACTGCCCTTCACGCCCGGCGTGGAGATCTGCGGCGAGACCGAGGACGGCCGCCGGGTGATCGCCAACCCCGCGCTGCCGTACGGCGGTTTCGCCGAGTACGCCGTCGCCGACGCCCGCGCCCTGCTCCCCGCGCCGGACCCGCTGGACGACGCCGAGGCCGCCGCCCTGCACATCGGCTACCAGACCGGCTGGTTCGGCCTGCACCGGCGCGCCCGGCTGGAGGCGGGCGAGACCCTGCTCGTGCACGCCGCCGCCGGGGGCGTGGGCAGCGCCGCCGTCCAGCTCGGCAAGGCGGCCGGCGCCACCGTGATCGGTGTCGTGGGCGGCGAGAAGAAGGCCGCCGTCGCCCGGGAACTGGGCTGTGACGTGGTGGTCGACCGGCGCGCCGAGGACGTCGTCGCCGCCGTGAAGGAGGCCACCGGCGGCCGGGGCGCCGACGTGATCTACGACCCGGTCGGCGGCGAGGCATACACCCAGTCCACCAAGGTCGTCGCCTTCGAGGGCCGGATCGTCGTCGTGGGCTTCGCCGGCGGCACCATCCCCGCCCCCGCCCTCAACCACGCCCTGGTGAAGAACTACTCCATCCTCGGCCTGCACTGGGGCCTGTACAACACCAAGAACCCGGCACTGGTCCGGCACTGCCACGAACAGCTCACCGAGCTGGCCGCCCGGGGCGCCGTCAAGCCGCTGGTCAGCGAGCGGGTGCCGCTCGCCGGCGCGGCCGGCGCCGTGCAACGGGTCGCCGACGGGGTGACCACCGGCCGGATCGCCGTCGTACCGGAGAACGGAGCCGCCGCATGACCGACGCCCGAGAACTGCGCGGGCGCACCCGGGAGTTCCTCGCCCAGCACCCGCCCGCGAGCACCGACCGCCTGGACTTCCTGCGGGCCCGGTTCGACGCCGGCCTCGCCTGGGTGCACTACCCCGAGGGCCTCGGCGGCCTCGGCGCCCCGCGTTCCCTCCAGGGCGTCGTGGACGCCGAGCTGGCGGCCGCGGGCGCCCCCGACAACGACCCCCGGCGCATCGGCATCGGCCTCGGCATGGCCGCGCCGACCATCCTCGCCTACGGCACCGAGGAGCAGAAGCGGCGCTTCCTGCGGCCCCTGTGGACCGGGGAGGAGGTCTGGTGCCAGCTGTTCAGCGAGCCCGGCGCCGGCTCCGACCTGGCCGCGCTCGGCACCCGGGCGGTCCGTGAGGGCGACACCTGGGTGGTCAACGGGCAGAAGGTGTGGACCTCCAGCGCCCACCTCGCCCGCTGGGCCATCCTCATCGCCCGCACCGACCCGGACGTGCCCAAGCACCAGGGCATCACCTACTTCGTCTGCGACATGACCGACCCGGGCGTGGAGGTCCGGCCGCTGCGCCAGATCACCGGCGAGGCCGAGTTCAACGAGGTCTTCCTCACCGGCGTCCGCATCCCCGACAGCCGCCGCCTCGGCGCGGTCGGCGACGGCTGGCGAGTCGCCCAGACCACCCTCAACAACGAGCGCGTCGCCATCGGCGGCATGGCCCAGCCCCGCGAGGGCGGCATGATCGGCCCCGTCGCGAAGACCTGGCGCGAACGCCCGGAACTGCGCACCCACGACCTGCACCAGCGGCTGCTGACGCTGTGGGTGGAGGCCGAGGTGGCCCGGTTCACCGGCGAGCGGCTGCGCCAGCAGCTCGCCGCCGGCCAGCCCGGACCCGAGGGCGCCGGCATGAAGCTCGCCTTCGCCCGCCTCAACCAGGAGATCAGCGGCCTGGAAGTCGAACTGCGCGGCGAGGAGGGCCTGTTGTACGACGACTGGACCTTGCGCCGCCCCGAACACGTCGACTTCACCGGCCGTGACGCCGGTTACCGCTATCTGCGTTCCAAGGGCAACAGCATCGAGGGCGGCACCAGCGAGGTGCTGCTGAACATCGTGGCCGAGCGCGTCCTGGGCCTGCCCGCCGAACCGCGCACCGACAAGGACGTCGCCTGGAAGGACCTCGCCCGATGACGGACCTGCTGTACTCCGAGGAGGAAGAGGCGCTGCGCGCCGCCGTCCGCGACCTGCTCACGGACCACTGCCCGCCGGCCGGCGTGCTCGCCCGCACGGAGTCGGACGCGCCCCACGGCCGGGCCCTGTGGAAGTCGCTCGCCGAGGACATGGGCCTGGCCGGCCTCCTGGTGCCCGAGGAGCAGGGCGGCCAGGGAGCGTCCCACCGCGAGGCGGCCGTCGTCCTGGAGGAACTGGGCCGGGCCGTCGCCCCCGTGCCCTACCTGACCAGCGCCGTCGTGGCCACCGAGGCGCTGCTCGCCTGCGGCGACGGCGAACTGCTGAGCCGGCTGGCCTCCGGGCGCACCATCGGCGCCCTGGCGGTCGGCCTGCACACCGGCCCGGCCACCGGCGTCGAGACCGTACGACTGGAGAACGGCACCCTGCACGGCGAGCTGACCGGCATCGCGGACGCGGCCGTCGCCGACGTGCTGCTCGTCCCGGCCGACGACGGCGGCCTGTACGCCGTCGCCGCCGACGCCGTGACGGTCCTGCCCCGGATCTCCCTGGACCTGACCCGGCCGCTGGCCACCGTACGGCTGGCCGGTGCCCCCGGCCGCCGCGTCGGGGACACCGAGCCGGCCGTGCGCCGGGCCCTGCGCGCCGCCGCCGGACTGCTCGCATCCGAGCAACTGGGAGTGGCCGACTGGGCGTTGGCGGAGACGGTCCGCTACCTGAAGGAGCGCAAGCAGTTCAACCGGCCGGTCGGCGGCTTCCAGGCGCTCAAGCACCGGCTGGCCCGGCTGTGGCTGGAGGTGGTCCACCTGCGGGCCGCCGCCCGCGCCGCCGCCGACGCCCTCTCCACGGGCCAGGACACCGACGTCACGGTGGCCGTCGCCCAGGCCTACGCCGCCCCCGTCGCCGTACGCGCCACCGAGGAGGCGCTGCAACTGCACGGCGGGATCGGCATGACCTGGGAACACCCGGTCCACCTGTACCTGAAGCGGGCCAAGGCGGACTCGATCGCCTACGGCACGGCGGGCGCCCACCGCGAGGCGCTGTCCGCGCTGGTCGATCTCCAGGCCCCCTGACACCCACCCGTGTCCGGCGAAGCCCGCCCCACCCGGGGCGGGCCTTTTGCGCACAGGAAGTGAACAGCGCGCCAACTCGCCGCCGCGAAGGCTCCGTTGAGGCACCCCCGCACGCATACTCTCCCCGGTCCCCATCACCCCCAGGGAGGCAGTGCATGACCCTCACCACCCGTCGCGGAGCCCTCACCACCCTCGGCGTCGCCCTCGCGGGCACCCTCGCCCGTCCGGCGAGCGAGTCACCGGCCGCGAACGGCACCCTGCCCGCGAACGACGCCCTGCCCGCGAGTGATATACGGGACGTGAGTGACGTACGGGCCGCGAGCGACGCGCCGGCCGGTGACCGCCGCCGGCGGCCCCGCCCGCTGTGGCGGGCCCACGCCCACAACGACTACGCGCACCCACGCCCCCTGCTCGACGCCCTCGACCACCGCTTCGGCAGCGTCGAAGCCGACATCTTCCTCGTCGGCGACCAGCTCCTCGTCGGTCACGAGGCGTCCGACCTCGACCCGTCCCGCACCCTGGAATCCCTCTACCTGGAACCGCTCGCCGCCCGCGTCGCCGCCCACCACGGCTCGGTCTACCGCGGCGCGCACCGGCCGCTGCAACTCCTCGTCGACATCAAGACCGAGGGCGCCGCGGCCTACCTCGAACTCGACCGCCACCTGCGCCGCTACCCGCGCCTGTTCACCCGGTACGCGCACGGCCGCGTCCGCCCCGGCCCGGTCACCGCCGTCGTCTCCGGCGACCGGGCGGCCCGTACCCCGATGGCCGCGCAGACCGAGCGGCGCGCCTTCTACGACGGCCGGCTCGCCGACCTGACCGGCTCCGCCCCGGCCTCCCTCGCCCCGCTCATCAGCGACAACTGGACGCAGCACTTCACCTGGACGGGCACCGGGGCGTTCCCGGACGCCGAGCGGCGCAAGCTGCGGAGCATCACCGCCGCCGCCCACGCCCGCGGACAGCGGGTCCGGTTCTGGGCCACCCCCGACACCGCCGGCCCCGCCCGGGACGCCCTGTGGACCGAGCTGCTGGCCGCCGGGGTGGACCACCTCAACACCGACGACCTCGCCGGGCTGGAGGCCTTCCTGGACGCCCACGCACCGGCGTAAGACCACACGTTCGGCGGACGTGTCAGCCGCCCGGACGAACCCCCCGCTACGTCACACTTGCGCCCGAACGCCGCACATGGGGCGTGGCGGAGGAGGTTCCGATGGCGATTTCCATCTCGGTGGTGCTGCTGCTCCTGGTCCTGGCCGTGATCTTCGTGCGCAACGGCGCGCTGAAGGTCTCCCACGGCCTGGTCTGCATGCTGCTCGGCTTCTACCTGGCCAGCACCAGCATGGCGCCCACCATCCACAGCGGGCTCACCGCGACCGCCGACCTGGTGAGCAGCCTGCGGCCCTGACCCGGCCGGGGGTCAGCCGGCCGAGAAGACGCCGATGCCGTTGGGCACGGGGCGCTCGGCGCCGCCACTCGGGTGGTTGCGCACGGTCACGGCGCGGTCGCCGGTGTCGCGGGTCACCATCTCCGTCGAGCCGCCGCCGTCCAGGTTGAAGCCCTCGGTGGCGCCGAGCGACCGCAGGACGTCCGCCTCCTCGTGGACGGTCAGCCCCGAGCGGTAGTCCGCCGCCCCGTCCAGCGCCAGGAGCAGCAGCTGCCGGCCGCCGTCCTTGACCCCCACAGCCGTGCGCACCGCCGAGGTCTCGTCGTCCAGCCCGGGCAGCGGGGCGCCGTCGCGGACGATCGGGAAGCCGCCGATCGCGAAGGCGTACGGCACCTCGGACGAGGCCGCCGTCAAGGCGTGCGTGATCCGCACCGCGTCGCCGACCGACAGCTCGCGCAGCTTCCGCGCGCCCTCCTCGCGGCCCACCAGGACCGTGGTGTCCGCGGGGATCGTGCCGCCGCCCGGGGTGCCGGACGCGGAGACCACCCTGCCGTCGCGCACCGTCACCTCGTAGGTGTCCTCGCTGCACGGCGCCGAGCGCTGGGTGTCGGTGCCGCAGACGGCACGCTCGCGGGAGGCGCCGCCCCAGCGCGCGGTGAACGCGCCGACCGAGTTCACCGGGAGCGCGTACTGGTTGAGGCCCTTCAGGGGCAGCGTGCCCTGGGGTGTGCCGACCGAGCCGGTGAGGGAGAGGCGGTCCAGGCGGGCCCGCCGGTCGGTGCCCACGCCGAGCACCTCCCGGGTGTCGGTGCCCGGGGGCAGCGCGGGTCCGAACCGCTGGCCCTTCGGCACCGCCGCCTTGAGCACCTGCCCGTCCGCCACGGCCGGTCCGACGGGCGCCCCGGTGGCCTCCACGCCCGGGTGCTGGGACTCGGTGATGTGGAAGAAGTCGCCGTTCACCCCGGCGACCGCCCCGGCCGAGTCCGCCAGCCGGGAGACCGTCGCCCGGGCCGCGACCGTGCCCGGGTACAGCAGGCCGACGCGGACGTGCGGGTTGCCCAGGTCCACCGTGAGCAGGTGGACGCGGGCCGTGCCCTTCGCCGCGTCGACGTCGAACTGCCGGTAGGTGACGCCCGGCACGATCCGCCGGCCCGTCGGCGCGGCAGCGGCCGGTGCCGCGCCCGCCAGGGCCGCCCCGGCCAGCACGCCGAGTGCCGTGACCGTCGTGAGAACCGCTCTGCCCGCCGCCGAACGCCCGTTCCGTCTGGACACCCTGCCTCCTGATGCTCCGTCAACTGCCCCCGCGTGCAGGGGCAGTGCAGCAGACTCGGGCGGCCGGTGGTACGACTACGCGTCGACGACGCGAGAACGGGTGAGAAAACGTACCCCCTCGGGTGTCTCCGGCGAGCAGCCGCCGCCATGTCCCGTGCGGTGCCGCCGTCCTGAGCGGCCGGGGCGCGGCGCCTCCTCGACTCCCCCCTGACTCACGGTTGTTCGGGAAGCCGTCCGGCGCGCGGTGCCGCCTGCCTTTGGCGCGCGGACAGCAGGGCGTACGTCCCCGAGGCCACCGCCATCCCGGCCGGCAGGGCCAGGTCGACACCGCCCAGGGCGGCGGCCACGGGACCGGTGTAAACGCTGTCGACGCACAGCGCGGAGGCCGTCACGCCCGCGATGAGGGCCATTGCCCCGGCCCAGTTGAAGCCGCCGGTGTACCAGAACGGCCCGCCGGGTGACTCGTCGGCGAGGGCGGGGCCGTCGTAGCGGTTGCGGCGCAGCAGGATGTCCGTGGCGTAGACGGCCGTACCCGGGCCGAGCAACAGCACGGTCAGCTGGAGCACATCGCCGACGGCGTCGAGGAAGTCGGAGACCAGCAGCGCGTACAGGGTGAGCGACACGGCCACCGCGCCGTCCACCAGGACGCTGAGCGTGCGCCGGATGCGCAGGCCGACGGCCTGGAGGGCGAGTCCGGCGCTGTAGGAGGTCAGCGCGTTGAGCGCGACGGTGCCGAGGACGAGGGCGAGCAGGAACACCGGGCGGAACCAGCCGGGCAGCAGCGTCTGCAGCGAGGACTCCGGGTCGTTCATGTCGACGGCGGTCGCGGCGCAGGCGCCGATGCCGCACACCAGGACGCTCGGCACGAACCCGCCGAGCGCGGTCCAGCCGGCCACCGCCTTCGCGGGGGTGGCGCGGGGCAGATAGCGGGAGAAGTCCGCGCTGGTGGTGTACGACAGCGGGCCCGAGGCGATGAGGGCGGTCCCGGCCGCCACGGTCGCCCACAGATCCGTGCCCGTCAGCGGCTGCCCGGGGGCGTAGCCGAAGTCGGTGTGCCGCAGCACCGCGACGCCCACCACGGCGAACACCGCCGACAGCACCAGGGTGATCGCCGGGTAGAGCCGGACGATCGCTGCGTGGCCGTAGACGCCGATGGCGAGCGTGACGGCGGCGATCAGCACCACGACGGCCGCCTTCACCCCGGCGGTCACCGGCAGGCCGGCCCGGTCCACCAGGGAGAAGGCCGCGGTGGCCGCCGCCGCCAGGTTCAGCGCGAAGTAGCACACGGAGATCAGCCACCCGGTCACCGCGTTGTTCACCCGGTTCCCGCGCACCCCGTACAGCGCCCGGGTCACCACCTCGCTCGGCGCGCCCGCCACCGGTCCCGGGACCGCCAGCAGGCCGGTGAGAAGCCAGAACAGATTGCCCACGACGATCACCACGAGCGCCTGCCACAGGCTCAGCCCCATCAGCACCAGCGCGCCGCCCACCACCAGGCTCAGGTAGGTGACGTTCGCGGCGGCCCACACGGAGAACAACTCGCGCGGCCGGCCCCGGCGTTCGGACTCCGGGATGTGGTCGATGCCGTGCGCCTCGACACCGGCGCGCTCGGCGGCCCGGGAGGCGGAGGCGGCGCCGTCGGCGGGCGTGGGCCCTGCGCCGGGGTGCGGATCGGGAAGCGTGGACGCCATGGGGCCTCCGGAAGCCGTGGGAGGGGCCTGGTCGCTTATTGGGCGGGTGACCAGTTGCTTATTGGTCGCACACTCAATAGCATCGCCGTCATGTCGTCAAGCGTTCAGCGCAAGCGGATCCGCAAGGACCCGGCCGCCCGGCGGGCGGAGATCATCGCCACCGCCGCGGCCGTCGCCCTCGCCGAGGGCCTGGAGTGCGTCACCCTCCGCCGGATCGCCGAGGAACTCGCCGTCCGCCCCGGGCTGATCAGCCACTACTTCCCCTCGGCCGAGGACCTCGTCGCCGAGGCGTTCGGCAGCGCGGCGACCGGCGAACTCGACCGCCTCCTCCCGGCCGAGCGCGCCGCGACCACGCCCACCGGGCGGCTGGCCCGCTTCCTCGCCCACACCTCGGGGGAGGAGTACGACGCGATCAGCCGGCTGTGGATCAACGCCCGCCACCTCAGCCGCTACCGGCCCGTGCTCCGCGACCGGGTCGCCCGGCAGGAGGCCGCCTGGCGCGGCCGGCTCGAAGACCTGATCCAGGACGGCGTGGATGCCGGCGAGTTCGTCACCGACGATCCGCTGACGGTCGCCGTACAGCTCCTCGTCGTCCTCGACGGCCTGGGCGTCCACGCCAACACCGCGACGCCCGAACGCCCGGCCGCGGTGCTGCGCCTGCCTCGCACCACGGCCGAGCGGGAGCTCGGGCTGCCGCCCGGCACGCTCGACGAGGCCGCCGGCTGATCCACCGGCCCCGTGCCCTGCCCGAAAGCCAACGGCCTCGATGTGCCCGCTGTGGGTCAAGGGGCCTTCGATACGCCCCCTGTGAGTGAAGGAGCCTCCGTGCCCGCCGATCTCGTCCTGCTCTCCGCCCGGCTGCTCGACCCGGGCACGGGCCGCCTCCTGCCGCACACCGCGCTCGCCGCGGAGCGGGGGCGGATCGCCTTCCTCGGCGACGACCGGGACGCCCGCGCCCTCGCCGGGCCCGGCACCACCGTGGTCGACCTGCGCGGGGCGGTGGTCACCGCCGGGTTCACCGACGGGCATCTGCACCCGGTCTCCGGCGCCGAACGCACCATGGGCGTCGACCTGTCCGGCTGCCGCGACCTGGCCGCCGTGCGCACCGCGCTCGCCGCGGCGGTACGCGACCTGCGCCCGGGCGCCTGGCTGCGCGGCTGGGGCCTGGACCCCAACGCCTTCGGCACCGCGCCCGTGGCCACCGCCACACTCGGCCCCGTCCTCGACGGTGTGCCCGCGCTGATCGACCTGTTCGACGCGCACTCGGCGCTGGCCAGCGAGCGGGCGCTGGAACTGGCCGGCGTCGACGGGCCGCGCCGCTTCGAGCAGGGCTCGGAGATCGTCTGCGACGCCGCCGGACGGCCCACCGGACTGCTGCTGGAGGACGCCGCCTGCGAGGTCGTCGAGGCGGTCGCCCCCCGGCCCACCGAAGCGGAGGTCCGCGCCCGCGCCGCCGAGGTACTGGCCGCCATGGCCGCGTCCGGGCTCACCGGCGGCCACGCCATGGACGCGAACGGCGACAGCCTCGCCGTCTACGCCGCCCTGGAGGCCGAGGACGCCCTGCCCCTGCGGCTGCGGATCGCCCCTTGGTGCCGGCCCGAGGCGAGTGACGCCGACCTCGCCGAGCTGGTCCGGCTCCAGGGCACCGGCGGCGCGCTGTGGAGGGTGGCCGGCGTGAAGCTGTTCATGGACGGCACCATCGACAACGGCACCGCCTGGCTGGAGGCCCCCGACTGCCACGGCCAGTCGGACCACGCCTACTGGCCCGACCCCCGGCGCTACAGCCGGGTGATCGCCGACCTGCACCGGGCCGGCGTGCCCACGGCCACCCACGCCATCGGCGACGCGGCGGTCCGCCACGTCCTGGACGCCGTCGAGCGGGCCCAGACGGAGAGCGGGCGGGCGGGTGGTACCGGCAGTGCCGGCACTCCGGGCGGTACGGGAGTCGTACGGCACCGGGTCGAGCACATCGAGACCGTCCCCGACGACACCGTACGGCGGTTCGCGCCGCTCGGTGTCGCCGCCTCGATGCAGCCCACCCACTGCTGCGAGTTCACCCGGGCGGACCACACCGACAACTGGTCGCGCCGACTCGGCGAGGAGCGGGCCGGGCGCGCGTTCCGCTGCCGGGACCTGTGGGAGGCCGGGGCACGGGTCGTCCTCGGCTCCGACTGGCCCATCGCGCCGTACCCGCCGCTCCAGGTCATGGCCGGCGCCCGGCATCGGCGGCCCGCCGACCTCTCCCTGCCCCCGCACGGCCCCGAACAGGCCCTCACCCCGCTCCAGGCGCTCCAGGGCATGACGGTGAACGCCGCCTGGGCGGCGGGGGAGGAGGACCGGACCGGCCGGCTCGCCGTCGGCCACCGCGCCGACCTCACCGTCCTCGCCGACGACCCGCTGCGCGTGCCCGACACCGAACTGGCCGAGCTGCCGGTACTGCTGACGGCGGTGGCGGGACGGGTCACCCATCGGGCGGCGGGGGTGTAGCGCGGGGGAGCGCCGGCCAGGGCGCGCAGCGCCGCTTGCTGGGGTGGGGCGCGCCCCGGTTCAGCCCGCGGACCCGTCCCGTTCGCGGCGTCCACGGCGTTCGCGGCGTTCATGGCGGGAGCGGCGGAGCTCCGGCAGCAGCGGGAGCAGGGACACGAGGACGACCAGGGCCACCAGCGGCAGCAGGTAGTCGTCGATGTGCGGGACGGACGCGCCCAGGGTGTACCCGGCGAGGACCAGCGTCTGCGACCACAGCACCCCGCCCACCGTCTGCCACAGCGTGAAGGTCCGCGCGGGCACGCCCAGCATCCCCGCCACCGGGTGCAGCACCGTCCGCAGCAGCGGCACGAACCGGCCGATCACCAGCGCCTTGCCGTAGCCGTAGCGGGCCAGCAGCCGCTCGGCCCGCTCCGCCGCGTCCGTCACCCGTCGGTTGGACGTGCGCGCCAGCAGCGCTCGCCCGCCGTGCCGACCGATCAGATACCCCGCCTGACCGCCCGCCACCGCCCCCACGGCCGCGCACACCAGCACCTGCCACAGCGTGAGCCGGGGCGGCTGCTGGGCGCTGCCCGCACACAGCACGCCGGCCGGGAACAGCAGGGTGTCACCGGGCAGGAAGAAGCCGACGACCAGCAGGCCCGACTCGGCGAAGATCACCGCCAGCACGCCCAGCGCGCCGAAGGCGGCCAGCACCGAGGCGCTGTCCATCGGATTGACGGCGGTCACCTGCCCGAACCTCCCGGCCTGTGCGCGGATTCGTCCGCTCACCAGCATCACCCGCCCGGCGCACCCGCGCGCACCGGTTGTCTTCGATCGGCTCGGGGTTGGCCGGTACCGGCCGGTGCGGGCGGGATGCCGTCCGTCGGTGCGGGGTCGACACCGCACCGACGGACGGTCGTACGACACGCTGCCGGGCCCGGTCGGTCTGTAGCCGTACCGGCTCTTCAGATGGCGTCAGAAGTTTCGCAGCGTCCGCTGGCGGTCGCCCAGGGCCGGAGGTGCGGCCGCCCTCGTGCAGATGGATGTGGATGACCTCGTGGTCCAGCGCGCCGATGAAGGACGTCGACCCGGCCGTCGGTCCACTGGCGCGTCGCGCGGTTCCCGACCGCCCAGCCGACGGTGGCGACCGCCACGCCGGTGTACGGCCGGGCGCGGTCGGCGGAGCCGTAAGCCCGAGTCGTACCGCACTCGCACCCCCTGTCGCACCGTCCAAAGGACTCGATTCACTCGAATGGCTTAACGAAACCAGGCCTTGGCTTTTCATTTCATTCCTCTGGCTGAGAGGATGCCGAGGCCACCCTCTCCGCATTTTTGTATGAAAATCTCAAAAGGGTGGCGAGTCGAATGTGAGAGCGCAGTGGCAGATATTTTCGACAAGCAGTTGACGGCCGTCATGCAGCACGCGACACGCATGCGCCCGAGGGCCGTCTACAACGCACTTGAGGCACGCGGAGGGGAGGTGTTCCTGGGTGGAAAACGCCTGGTCATGGCCGCCCGAAACGATTATCTTGGCCTTTCCGGCCACCCCCGTGTCGTCGCCGCGGCGGCCGACGCGGCCCGTCGCTGGGGTGCCTCCGCCTCGGCGAGCCGGCTGATCGGCGGAACGCTCACCCTGCACGAGGAACTGGAGGCCAGGCTGGCCGCCTTCCTCGACGCCGAGGCGGTGATCGTGACCACCACCGGCTTCGAGGCGAACCTGGCGCTGGCTCCCCTGCTCGGCCGCGGTGACATCGTCTTCAGCGACAAGGCCAACCACGCCTCGCTGATCGAGGCGGTGCGGCTGGGCTTCGCCGACAGACGCTGGTACCGGCACTCGGACATGGCCGACCTGGAGCGCAAGCTCGCGGTGGCCGATCCGGACGCGGCCAAGGCGATCCTCACGGACGGCCTGTTCTCCATGGAGGGCGACCTGTGCCGGCTGCCGGAGCTGGTCTCGCTCGCCCGGCGCTACGGCGCCCGCCTGGTGGTCGACGGCGCCCACGACATCGGACTGCTGGGACCGGGCGGACGAGGGGTGACCGACCACTTCGGGCTGCCCGACGCCGTCGACCTCCACACGGGCACCCTGTCCAAGGGATTCGGCTCCATCGGGGGCTTCCTGGCCGGGCCCGCCGAGGTGATCCACTACCTCCGGCACACCTCGCGGTCCGTCATCTTCACCACCTCCATCCCCCCCGCCTCGGCCGCCGCCGCGCTGGCGGCCCTGACCATCATCGAGACCGAGCCGGAGCGCCGGGCGCGCGCCTTCGAGGTGGCGCGGCAGGTACGGGACGGCCTGCGCGGCCTCGGCTTCGACACGGGCGAGTCGGTCACTCCGATCGTGCCCGTCATCACCGGGCGCAAGGAACTCGCCACGGCCCTGTGGCGGGAGGTCCTCACCGAGGGCGTCTTCACCAGCGCCGTCTCCGCGCCCGCCGTACCCGAGGAACGCTCGCTGGTCCGGCTGTCCCTCCAGGCCACGCACACCGACGAGGACATCGAGCGCATCCTCGTCGCGTTCGCCCACGCCGGCCGCCGCCTCGGGCTCATCCCCACCGGGCCGCCGCCCGTCCCGGTGCAGCCACTGCTGAGGGAAACGCTTCTGGACTGGGTGTCATGAGTGTCACGGTCACCCCGGTCGGCACGGACACCGACCTGACCGCCTTCATCCGGCTGCCGTACGACCTCTACCGCGACGACCCGCTGTGGGTGGCCCCGCTGGAGCGGGAACGGCGCTCCTTCCTGGACCCGGCCCGCAATCCGTACCACCGGGTGGCCGGCGTGCGGCTCTTCCTCGCACGGCGGCACGACACCGTCGTCGGCAGGATCGCGGCGATCGTCGACCCCCGTTACAACGAACGGCACGGCCCGGACCGCGGACTGATCGGCCTCTTCGAGTGCGTCGACGACCACGAGGCCGCGGCAGCTCTCTTCGACACGGCGGACGGCTGGCTCGCCGCGCAGGGAATGAAACGCACCTTGGGCCCCCTCGGATTCACCACCAATGACGAGTGCGGCGTGCAGATATCCGGCTTCGACCAGCCGCACATCGTCATGATTCCCCGTAACCGGCCGTATTATCCGCAACTGTTTTCCGCATGTGGATTCGAGAAGGCCAAGGACCTGGTTTCGTACGCCATTCCGATTCCCGATGACGGGGAGCCCCCGGCGGAATACCGCGAAGCCGCGGAACGCGTCCTCGCGACCCCGGGCCTGACGGTGCGGTCCCTGGATCCGCAGCGGACGGAAGCCGATATGGAGACCGTCCGGAAGCTCTACAACGAAACGTTCACCCACAGCTACGGTTCGGTCCCCGTCGACGAAGCGCAGTTCGGCTACATGATGAAGAAGCTCAAGCCCCTCCTGCGCCCCGGCCTCCTGCAGATCGCGGAGATGCACGGCGAACCCGTCGCCTTCCTGCTCTGCCTGCCCGACGCCCACCAGGCACTGCACGCGGCCCGCGGCCGGCTCACCACCATGGGCCTGCCCGTCGGGCTGATCCGGGCCGCGCGAGCCGTCCGTCGTATCGACCGCGTGCGCTTCGCCGCCATGGGCGTGGCGAGGGAGCACCGGTCCCGCGGTCTGGCCGCGGCCCTGGTGACCGAGGCCCAGCGCGCCGCCTTCCGCCTCGGATACACCGAGATCTCCTACTCCTGGGTCCTGGAGGACAACCACGCCTCCCGCCGGCACGGCGAGGCCCTCGGCGGGGTCCACACCCAGACGCACCGCCTGTACGAGCGCGCCACGTCCGCGCTGTGACGGACGCCGCGAAGTCCGGTCGGCTCGCGCGGCGGCGCCACCGCCTGGCGGGGACGAAGGTCCGATGGGCCTCGACGATCGCGTCGTAGGAGCGGGACGGGACCGGCGATCAGCAGCCGTCCTCGAAGAACGGCGTCCGGGCATTCCGCAGGTCGGCCTGGGTACCCGACGGCTCGCGAAAGACCCGACGCAGCGAGGAGGCGGTCACGGTGACCGTGCCCGAGGAGAACCGTCCGAAGACGTCCACCACGGACGATGTCATCGAGTCGCCGGCCGACACCGGCAAGGAAGAACAGCAGCCGGGGGCCTCCGGCCGCTCGATGCGCGAGGCGATGGAAGAGGCCGGGATCACACCGGACGACTTCGAGAAGTAGCCGGACGGCCCGGCCGCCGACAGGCCGGCGCGCAGGCCCCTGCCCAGGGTGCGCTCGCGGTGACATGCCGAGGGCCGGCGCCTTGACGGCACCGGCCCTCTTGCTCAGCGACGCCTCAGAGGGCGCGGACGCGAGCGGCCTGCGGACCCTTGGGGCCCTGGACGACGTCGAACTCGACGCGCTGGTTCTCCTCAAGGCTGCGGAAGCCCTGGCCGTCGATCTCGGAGTAGTGCACGAAGAGATCCGGGCCGTCGGCCTGGGCGATGAAGCCGAAGCCCTTCTCGGCGTTGAACCACTTCACGGTTCCCTGAGTCATTTGCTGCTCCTTACAGGGGCTGGGTACGGGAGCCGCACCGTGCGGACTCCCGGGCCGGCCTGGACGCGACTTCTCCAGTTCCCTGAAGGAGGCGGCGCCCGCGACATCGTTCTTCGCGAGCGTGCGGTGAAACACAGACACAAAAACTACGACCGCCCGGTACAACGGGCGGCCTCCCGGATTCATTCCCGCCGCCGGGAACTCGGCGGATCCGCCTCCACGCCGTCCGGCCACGTGTCCGCTTCGTCTGGATGTGAGCGTAGATGTCGGCTCCACGGGCACCCGTCAGACCGCATCGCCCTCAACCACAGCACTCACCGGTGGGAGGCAGCATGATCAGCCATCAGCATCTGGTGGAAGAGGTGTCGTCGCGGACCCATCTCGACGACACGGAGGCCGCCGACGCCGCCGTGCACCTCGTGCTCGCCGCGCTGAGCAGCCGTCTCGATCCGCCGCGCCGGGAGCACCTGCGCAAGGCCGTGCCGGCCCACGAGCGCCCCGCGCTGCGCTATGGGGCCGACGTGGCGGACGACTCCGCGGCGTCGCTCGACGATCTGCTGGCGGACGTGGCCCGGCCCGCGGGCGCCACCCCTGAGCAGGCGCTCTTCCTGGCGCAGACGGTGGTGTGCCGCATCGCGGCCGAGGACACGGATCTGGCGGAGGACCTGCTGCGCGCCCTGCCGGACGAGTTCGGCACACTGTTCGAGGAGCCGGACCGGGCGCCCTGAGGCGGACCGCCAGTTTCACGGACACTCCGACCGTGCCTGGCAAGACCGGTCACCACGAGGCACCGCGGAACTCCGGAGGCACCCCTCGGCGGGACCGGCGACACGTCATGCCCGGCCGTTCACCCGCTGCCCTCGTGCAAGGCGCCGTAGGTCGCGAGCCCGTACATCAGATGCGGTACGGCATCCGACACCCAGTCCGACGCCGACCAGCCCGCCGGATCGCTCACGCCCAGTCGTGCCGTCGGCAGGTCGGTCGCGGTCATGGCGAGGGCACCGGTGACCACGCCGCCCAGCCAGCAGGGCAACCGGAGCCCGGCGTGGCGCGCGAGGGACACCACCACGCCGGTGCCGACCCCGACAGCGATCCCGGACAGGCCGCCCAGCCCGGAGAGCCGGTTCTCCCTGTCTTCCCCCGACCCCGGCACCGTGCCCTGGGTTATCTTGTCGACGGTCTGGGCGGGAGCCTGACTGGAGGGCCTGCCCCGCAGCGCCATGTCGGCGAAGGTCGCCGCGTTCAACACGGTCGTCCCGACAGCGCCGGCGGCACACCCCCGTACAACGCTTCGCATCATGCGACCCCGAGTGCCCGCCGCATATCCGTGTGAACCGTGTCAAATACCCTCATGGATGGTCTGCGGCCCTCAGGGCCGCCATGCTGCCTGTCCGGTCGGCGGTCGTAGCGTCGGGCCATGACCACTGCTACTGACGACATGTACCGATACCGCACCGCCCTCCCCGAGGACGCCCCGGCCATCAAGGCCCTCGACGGCTCCTTCACCACCGGCACCGTCTTCCGGGTGACCGCGACGGAGGAAGGGTTCACGCTGCGGGAGGTGCCCGTGGAGCCACCGCTGACCAAAGTGTTCCCCCAGGACGAGTCGGACGGTGACGCGGGGGGCGACGACGACACGGACTCCCGTACCTTCGTCGCCCAGGCCGCCTCCGGGGAGCTGGCCGGGTTCGTCGTCGTCTCGTACTCCCGTTGGAACCGCCGGCTGGTCGTCGAGGACATCCAGGTCGCCCCGGAGCACCGGGGCAAGGGGGTCGGCCGTGCGCTGATGGGGCTCGCGACGGAGTTCGCGCGCGAGCGGGGGGCGGGCCACATCTGGCTGGAGGTCACCAACATCAACGCCCCGGCGATCCACGCGTACCGGCGGATGGGCTTCGCGTTCTGCGGGCTCGACACCACCCTCTACGACGGCACGCCCTCGCGGGGTGAGCAGGCGCTCTACATGATCAGGCCCTGCCCGTGATCCGACTCGATAGCAGCGCTAACGGCTGTGAGCTGGGCTTATTCAGGATGAGCGGCTTCCATGCGCAGACGCTCGTGGTCAACGCTAACGAACTGTGTTAGCGTTGAAAACACTCCTGGGGCCTGCCCTCGTCAGGTGCCCGACTGTCCGTAAGACAAGAGAGATGGCCTTACCTGATGAACCGTTCGACGCTCCTCCGTACCGCCGTAGCCGCAGCCAGCGTGTCGCTCCTCGCCGCCTGTGGCGGGAACGCCAGCGCCGACGGTGAGGAGAAGAAGCCGTCATCGCCGTCCGCCGCTTCGACGCCCTCCGCTGCCGCCGCCGCGTTCACCGTCACCCACGTGGGCGGCCCGACGGCGGTCCTGGAGATCGCCGGTCAGCGCATCCTGATCGACCCCACCTTCGACGCGCCGAAGAAGTACAAGTCCGGCATGTCCAAGATCAAGGGCCCCGCCTTCGGCCCCGAGAAGCTCGGCAAGATCGACGCCGTTCTGCTTTCCCATGACCAGCACGACGACAACCTCGACGGCAAGGGCCGTGAGCTGCTGAAGGACATGCCGGTCGTGTTCTCCACGCCCGGTGCTCACAAGCGTCTCGGTGACCACATCACTCCCATGAAGAGCTGGGAGGAGCGGGAACTGAAGTCCTCCGGCAGCACCATCAAGGTCACCGCGGTGCCCGCCCTGCACGGTCCCGACGGCGTCGACCGCGGGGCGGACGGTGAGGTCACCGGGTTCGTGCTCAGCGGTGAGGGAGTCCCCACCACCTACATCTCCGGTGACAACGCCTCGGTCAAGGTCGCCAAGCAGGTCGGCGACCGGATCAAGAAGGACATCGGGGCCATCGACACGGCCATCCTCTTCGCCGGCGCCGCCCGCACCCCCGCGATCCTCGACAACGCTCCGCTGACCCTCACGTCGAAGAACGCCGCCCTGGTGGCGAAGGACCTCAACCCGCGCAAGGTCGTCCCGATCCACACCGACAGCTGGGACATCTACTCCGAGGACATCAAGTCCCTGGTCAAGGCGTTCAAGGACCAGGGTGTCGACGGCAAGCTCGTCGACGTGGAGCCGGCGGGGGAGAAGAAGAACCTGTCCTGAGAAGACGGGGTCCGGCTCGTGTAGGTACTCAGAATCGGCGTCATGTTCTCGCGAGCGACGACCTCTGAACAGCACTTATGACGCGGCGCTGAGATTCCGGTCCGGAATGATCACCCTTTCGGGTGATCGAAGGTGTGTGCGGCCGTTCGTACTTCAGTGCCCGTGTAACTGTCCCGGGGATCAGGGTCAGTTACACGGGCACTGGGGCGGATGGTGGATGTAGAGGTGTGTGTACGGCTCGCCGAGGACGAGGTGTCCGAGGGCCTCGCCTGGGAGTCGGCGCCGTTGGAGATGCTGTACGCGGCCGAGCCGTGGCGGACCTTCCGCTGGTACATGGGGCAGAAGCACTACTTGGGTTCGTACTGGTCGAGTACGCAGTCGGATCACGTGATCTGCGAATCGCGGCTGGAGCTCGCGCGGCTGCTGTACGCCGACTTCGACCGGGACGTGACGGCGATCGTGGCCCAGCCCTTTCTTGCTGAGAGCCGACGTGGACGGCGCGCTGCTCCAGCACATTCCGGACTACCTGATGACCACGACCACGGGCCCGTTGGTCGTCGACGTCAAGCCGAGCCACCGGGTGGCCCGGCCGGAGCACGCGTTCACCTTCGCCTGGACCCGCGGGCGGTCGAGTCCCGCGGCTGGCGCTACAAAGTGTGGAGTGAACCGCCGGACGCCGAGTTGGCCAACGTCCGGTTCCTCGCGGGCTACCGCCGCGACTGGCTGTTCGAGCCGGACGCGTCCGAGGAGATACACGACGAGGCGGTAGACGAGGAGCCGCGGGCCGGAGCGGCTTTTCGATCCGGTCGTCCTCGACGAAGTACGCGACTGGGGCGTGGACGGGGGCACGCTGGGAGAGGCGTTCGCCTGCCTGCCGGACCGTCCGGCTCCGCTGGTGCGGGCCGCCGTCCTGCATCTGCTGTGGAAACAGCAGTGGATGACCGACCTGAGCGTTCCGCTGAGCGCCCGCAGCGTGCTGAGGAGCGCGTCATGGGCTGGGCCGCGGTACGCGTGGGAGTAGGGAGTCGCTTCTCCTACGACGGCCAGATCGTCGAGGTGGTCGAGCTCGCCAGCACGCAGGCGGGCGGAGAAGTGGTCCTCAAGGACGGCCGGGGACGGCTGCTGCGCCTGGCCGTCAAGGAACTGCTGCTGTCCGACCGCGCCCACATCATGCTGGACGGGCCAGGCCCGCAGGAGACGGCGGCGGTCGTGCTGGCCCGCCTGGACGCCGGGGAGCGGGAGCTGGTGCTGGAGCGGGCTGCGCATGTGAGGGAGGTGCTCACCGGGTTCCACAGCGGCAGCGAGGAACTGCCGGTCGTGGGGAGCCCCGCTCCGCCTGCACGGCGGGCGAGCCGTTGGAGAGTCGGTACGCGGCGAAGGCGGCCGAGCTGGGGGTGGCCGCGCGCATGGTCAAGTGGTGGGCGGCTGCCTTGCCGAGAACGGCGGCAGATGGCGGCTGAGCTGGAGGCTCGGCTGGTCCTTCGCCTGCCTCGATCACCACCTGCTGCTGGTCGACGCCTGCCCGCGCTGTAGCCGCATGCCGCGGCATTTCCCGGCGACCACCCGGCACCCGCCTGTTCCGGGCCGCTGCCGCAGCCCTTCGGAGAACGACTCTCCGCCGGCACGCTGCGGCCAGCCGTTTGAGGAGGTTCCCGCGCTCACGCTCGCCGCACAGGGAACCATAATCGCGGCCCAGAAGCTCATCGAGAAGGCGATCTCCTCCGGACAAGCCTGCTTCGGCGTCTACCAGGACAACCCCCAGCCCAGTCTTGCGCTGTTCGGAGACCTCGGGCACTGGCCTGCATCCTCCTTCGCCGCGTCCCCGACCGGCTGACGGGCTTCGCGCCACCGGAGATCCTGGCGCTGCACCAGCAGCCCCTGCCTCAGAAGCGGCGGTCCTTCGACCCCGTCGAGGAGACCCGTCCGGGACGTCTTGCCCCGCAGCGGGCCGCGACCGCCGCCCTCGCCGTCAGCGCGGCCCTGCACATCCTCGAGCAAGGCGACGCCCACGAGGCTGGAGCCGCTCTCCGCCAGCTGATCAGTGACGCTGACGGCAGCATTCCGCTCAGGGTCGGGCACCGGTGGACCCACACCAGCCCGGTCTTCGACGCCCTCCACCTCGCGACCCTGGCACCCCGCTTCAAGCACACCGACCAGTTGCGTTACCGCACCGCGGACCGGATGCCCCGCAGGCCCGGGCGCTCGGCGGCAACGCGGGTCGCCGAGCGTGCCCGCAAGATTCCCACGCAGCTCTGGCCGGCTTGGTCCGCCCGGCTGAGCCCCCAGAACGGGGCCCTCTCGCGTACGATTCGCCCGGCCCTGTCGTGCTACCTCCTGCTGATCGGTGGCACGGGAGACTTCACCGCGGCGGCCCGCCTCCTTCACGCACCGGTGGAAGACAGGCTGGGATCTCACATGACATTCCGGCTCACGAAGCGGGACCACTTCCAAGGCATCAGTCTCGGTCCGTCCGCGCTGGCGGACTATCTCGACGAGGAGGGGTCGCCGATCGACTACGACCGCCGTCGCACGGTCGACTACCGCGACCTGCTGCCACTGAGCACATGGCGACAGCTCTGCCGGTACATCGGATCGAATCCGGCGGAGTACGGCGCCACCAGTTCGCCCGAACGCTGCTGTTCGAACGACTCAGCGGGCTCCCTGCACCCCTCGCCCCGACCGCCTACGCGCCCAACACGCAGGAACTGCGGACAAGCTGCGGACCTTTGAGACCGATCTCACCCCGCGCTGATGAGCCAACTCGAAAGACACGCGACCGAGTTCCTCGCTCGACAGGGAATCCGCGACAAACCTCTCTCCTGGCAACCCCCGACGGACACCGTCCGCGATCTTGAGTTGCCAGGGTGCGACCTGCGGGACATCGACCCCGGGGTGCTGCACCGGCTCATCAGGCACGAATGCCTGACGACAGCTCAGGCCGCCCGCCGCCTCGACGTCAGCCATGACGCCGTCCGCTTCGTCCTGCAGGAGCAGCCGGCCCCTCCAGGGGCAGCGAAGAGCGCGAAGTGGGGAAGAGGAGGGGCTGTTCGCCGGGCTCGACTGGACGACGGCCGGGTCTGGCATGCAGCTCATGATGCAGGGCTCGCCGGGAGCCGCCAAGCGGCCCTGGCATGCGGAGGGCGCCGAGCAGCGGCTGAAGGTAGTCGAGGACCCCGCTGGCGTGGGTGAGCGGCGGCGGAGGTGGCTAGGATTTTGGGGTGTAGGGCTCGTGTCATGCGGTGCTGCTAAGCGGGTAGGGGATTTGGACGTGCCAAGTGCCTGTGCGGCTGAGTCACGTGGGTCTCCGGTCTGGCGGCCAAGTCGGCGTTCAGGAAGGCTGCGGGCCTGTTGACGGGGCGTCTGGTGTTGTTCAACGGGAGAGCTGCCAAGGGCGGTGACCTCCCGCTTCAACGTGCGTCGTCCTGTCGCGGCTTGGTGGCGTGACGGTAATGCGGAGACTGTGAGGGGGAGCGGTGGAGAGAAAGTCCGACGCACGCGTCCAATTATCGACGCGCGTGTTCGATGGCGTGGAAAGGCTGGGATGGGAGTACGTCCATCCGGTTCCTCGCCCGCACCTAGATCGCGACAATCCGCCGGTATGGCATGAGCCTCCCATGCCCACTTATCGATCAGGTGCACTTTCTCAGGGTGTGGGGTGCATCTTCGGTACGTTGCTTTTTGTGGGGGGTCTCTTCGCCGTACAGGGTATTTCTCTTATTGCTGCCATGGCGTGGGTGCCTGCAGGGATAATCCTCTTCATACGTGTCGCCCCCTATCTTGAATACAAGGGGAAAGTGTCGGTTGCGAAGCAGGAACGGGAAGAACTCAGAGCGACTCACGAGGCCGCGTTCGAGCGTTGGAAGACAGAGGTCCTCGCGCACGATGCCGCGGAGCGGCGGCGCGTCGACACGGCGTTGCGGTGGTTTCCGGTTCATCTCGCATCCCGACCGCGTCGGGTTGATGTCTATGGCGGCACGGCGGATGGGTGGGCGGCTCTTCTGGTGACTCTGGGGGCGTCTCTCCTCGCCAACGGAAAGGGACTGTGGCTCCTCGATTTCAGTCATCAGACGGTGGGGCGGGAGCTGGCGGCCTTGGCCGATACGCGGGGGGTGCCGGTGGTGCGAGTGGAGCTGCCGTCGGCCTCCGCGCCGCCTGACCTGTCGTGGGGATTGTCCCCGGAAGAACTGGCCGAGGTGCTGGCGGAGGCCCTTTCCACGCTGCGGCCGGACGGGGCCGACGTTGACTTGCGCGCGACGGACGCCAGCCTCCTGCACTCTGTGCTCGAGCGACTGGACGGAGCGGTTACCTTCGGCCGGATCGCTTCCGGACTGGAGGTCCTCCTACGCGTCCACGAACCCGACCGCGCGCCGGAACCGCTGTCGGCCAGGGAGCTGGACAGCCTCACCACGGCCATCGATGTCGTCGGGCAAAGCGAGCGGATCCAGAACGAGCTGCGCTTCGTATATGACGTGATGCGTCTGCTGGCCCGCGCCCAGCACAACCCCCTCACCCTCCCCGCCCCGGACCAGTGGCTGGCTCCCGGGCAGTTGACCATCCTCTCCACGCACGATGTGACCGAGCGCCGCAAGGATGTCATCGACCGCGTCGTCTTCTTCCTCATCCTGCATCAGCTCCGCCGTGGCCGCGTCCCGGCGGACGCCGGCACCTTGGTCATCGCCGGCGCTGAGCACCTGGGACGCTCCGCTCTGGAAGCCATGGCTCGCCAGGCGCGTGTCGCCGGCGTCCGGCTCATGCTTCTGATGACACATGTGCGCGAGGACATCCGGCCGCTTCTCGGAGGTCAGGACAGCGCGACGGTCCTCATGAGGCTGGGGAACGCAGAGGAAGCGAAAGCCGCCGCCGAATTCATCGGGCATGGGCACAAATTCGTGATCAATCAGCTGACACGGCAGGTAGGCGAATCACACTCCAGGGGGCGATCCCACAGCTATGGCGGAGGTGATAGCGAGACGGGGGGATGGTCGACTAGTTGGCAAAATTCCGTGGACAGCTCGACCACTGATTCCGAGACGCGCGGCGAGACGGTATCGCGGGTCTATGAGTTCACGGTGGAGCCGACACAAATCCAGTCGCTGCCGCCTACCGGACTCATTTTGATCGAGACGAGTCCGCAAAGCCGCCGCGTCGTGTTCGGCGACTGCAACCCTGCCATCACCCTCCTACCGCACGTGGCCGATGCCCCACGGCTACCCGAGTAGGGAGGCGATCGCTGTGACGGAGCCCGGCGCCTCTTCCAGCAAGGCATCGATGATCTTAGAGGGCTTCCGGTTTCACCGGCTGCTGGACATCCCCCGGCAGGCTCCCGAAGACCAAGGCCCGGACCGTACGCCGGCGGAGTTGTTCGCCGCACTCGCCGCCGCACGGGCCGAGTTCAACGATCGCCCAGGGGCGGCACTGGCCGTGGTGTGGCATCGGGCCCCCGGCAGCCAGCAGCTCGACGTCCTGGTGGGAGGACGTCCCTTCGTACCGTTCGCAAGAGACCACGGCCAAGCTACTGGCACTCGCGGCTACCCCCTGCTCTACCCGCCGGGTGCGGTGGCCGTGCCCGCCCATGTCCCCGACTTAGCCGGCTTCGCATCCTGGGTCCGCTGCCGGGGACAGGCGGATCCTTTGTGGACGCCGGCGGCGGACCGACCGAAGGTCATGCGTGGCGGCTTCGACGAGCACGTCGGTCATATGCGTGACCCGTTCGCCTGGGTGGTGTTCGCGGAGCCGCTGAGCGATGAGGCGCTGGAGAGGGAGCGCGTGGCCCTGACCGGGAGAATCCCGGGGCTCAGGCAGCGGGAGAACTCCGAACTGGACCGTGTCGCACTCGAACGCGCGCAGGCCCGGTACCGGGAGCTGTCCAGGGCGCGCCCCAGCGGGATGTGGAACATCCACGTCCTGGTCGGCTCACCCGACGCGCCCACCACCCGTCGAGCAGCCGCACTCCTGTGCAGCTCCGCCGACCTGGACGAGCAGCCCTACACCCTCGTACCCGGACCGCCGGTCGGTGACCTGACACAGGCATGGCACGCAGCAGAGGCCCCGGCCGGCAAACCGGCCTCTCCCTTCCCCGCGAGCACGGAGCTACTGGCCGCGCTGGCCCGCCCACCGCGCAAGGAACTCCCCGGCGTCCGCCACGTCGAGCGCGCCGACTTCGATGTCACCTCCGAATCAACCGGTGACATCGTGCTCGGCGCGGTCCTTGACGAAGCCGACCAGCCGATCAGTGCCCTGGGAATCACCAAGGACACCCTCAACCGGCATGCCTTCGTCGCAGGCGCCACCGGCTCCGGAAAATCACAGACCGTACGACACCTGTTGGAGTCCCTGCACGATATCCAAGTCCCTTGGCTGGTCATCGAGCCGGCCAAGGCCGAATACGCGAACATGGCGGGCCGGCTGGCCGATCGCGCCGAAGTCACAGTGATCCGTCCCGGCGCCCCCGACGATGTCCCGGTGGGCCTGAATCCGCTCGAACCGGAGTCCGGGTTCCCGCTGCAGACCCACCTCGACCTCGTCCGGGCCCTCTTCCTGGCCGCCTTCGAAGCCACGGACCCGTTTCCGCAGGTCCTCAGCCAGGCGTTGACCAGGTGTTACCAGGAGCTGGGCTGGAACCTGGCGCTGGGCACCCGCCGAGGCGTGCCCAGGGCACCACGCTATCCCGGCCTGGCGGACGTGCAGAAAGCCGCCTTGGAGGTCGTGGACAACATCGGATATGGCAAGGAGGTCGCCGACAACGTACGCGGCTTCATCGACGTACGCCTCGGATCGCTCCGGATGGGCACCCCCGGATGGTTCTTCGAAGCCCACCACCCCATCGACATGAGCAGCCTCCTGGACCGCAACGTGGTGCTGGAGATCGAAGACATCGGCAACGACCAGGACAAAGCATTCTTCATCGGAGCGGTACTGATCCGCGTCTACGAACACCTACGAGTCCACCGCACCGACACCACCGGAAGCGGTGGACTGCGGCACATCACAGTGATCGAAGAAGCACACCGACTCCTCAAGAACGTCCCGCCGGGCAGCCCGGCCGCCCACGCGGTAGAGCTCTTCGCCTCGCTGCTCGCCGAGATCCGCGCCTATGGCGAAGGCATCGTGGTCGCCGAGCAGATACCGTCGAAGATCCTGCCGGACGTCGTCAAGAACACCGCACTGAAAATCGTCCACCGTCTCCCGGCAGCCGACGACCGCGAGGCCGTTGGCGCGACGATGAACCTCACCCCCCAGCAGTCCCGGCACATCGTCGCCCTCCCACCAGGCCGCGCGGCAGCCTTCGCAGACGGGATGGACCGCCCCCTGCGGATCGCCGTACCGCTGGGCGTGGCCCGCGAGAGCACAACGCAAGCCACCCGAGCCATTCCCACAGCGCCGAACCCGCACTCGGCGCTGGGGTACCTGGACTGGGACCGGCCCCCTTTGCTGCGTGAGATCAGCCTCGGCAGAGACCTGGCCGACGACCCCGACCTGACCCTCTGGATCGAGCTACTGACGATCGCTCATGTATGCGGCTGGTCCTCGCCGCGGCCTCACGCGTCCTGGCTCGAGGGACTGCGGAACCGGGCGGATAAACGGATCCTTGAGTGCGCCATCGCGGCGCGCATTAACGCAGCCGTCGACGACCGTTCGGCAGGGCTATCGGACTTCTATCCGCCGGAGAACCTGCTGGAGCACTTGACGGCCTCAGCGATGCGTGTCCTGGCCGGAGGCAGCGCCTGCCCGCACGGCGAAGTCGAATGGCAAGCAGGCACCTGGCGCTGGGCAGACGTGTACCGGGCGCTCAAGGCGGTCGGCGTATCGGGGGAGGGCCCTCACCCCGACACGGCGGCTTGGGCAGCCCGCGGGCTGCGGCTGGCGGGCCGCACCGTCGAGGAGCAACTGGAAGCCTGGAAAGCGCATCCCGACACCTGGCGGCCATCGCAGACCACGGTGCGGGGCCAATCCATGGCCTGGCGTCAGGCATGCGATGCGTTGCACAACGCGAGAGAACCCCAAGAACGGCTGAAGAAGGCGGCTTCCTTCCTCCAAGTGCCTTGGTGGCCACTGAAGTCGTTCGTGCGGGCCGTAACCACAACAGACGAGGGCACGCCATGAGCGTGGACGGACCGGAAACGCCGGATGTGCAGGAAATCCCGGGGCCAGCGGACGACGGTTCCTCTCAGGGGAGTGATCAGCCCGGTCACACCACAATGGAGGACATTATTGCCGCCGATGCCTTCCGCAGTGGCGCAGAAGGCCAAGAAGCCATTGACGGGGCGTCGGACGGTCCGGCAGAGCCGGTCAATGGAGACCGAGGGACGGAAAAGCCGCGGTCTGAGGCCTCCGGCGACAATGTGCCGGAGGAGCCGGGGGAGCCGGTCGACAGCCGGTCTCCAGGTCACGACGAAACAGGGCATGCGACGGCGGGGGACATGGACGCCGTAGGTGATGCTGATGATGAGGCTCACGACGGTGATGCAGAGAGCATTCCGCTGAAATCGGAGGACCCGCCGTCCGCCCCTGCGGACGACCGAGCCGCTATGGGCGTGGATCTGGGCGACCTGGAGAGCTTGGGCAAGCGGTCTGCTGAATCGAACGACGCCGGTGAGGGATCCGCTCTTACGGCCGAGACTGCGGATGATGAGGAGCTGGCTGCGCCGGAGAAAGGCACGGAAGCGACTCGACGCGAGGGCGACGGGTACGTGACAGATAGTCCGGCTATAGAGCTGCATGGTTCTCACGGGGATATTGAAGAATCCGCCGATCGCTCGGAGCTGGATGAGCGGGAGCCGCATGATGACTCCGCAGACGTGCGGGGTAGAGACTCTGCTGAAGACTCGCGTTGGGATAGGAGCCCGACCGCCAGCGAAGAGCCTGACGCGCTCCAGGACTCTGGGGACCCGGCAGTAGGAGAGGAGCCGGCGAGGGTGGAGTCCATCGACCCTGTGGATGACAGAAGGCATGCGGCACAAAACCACGGACTTATCGACGAGGCAGGGCCTGTTCCCGTCGAGGACGAGGCAGAAGTGGATGGTGCCGGTCCCGGTGCGGACGCCCCCGAACGGCTGCATGCCTTCGGTAACAAGGAAGCGCCGAGACCGGTTCGGCTGGACCGGGACCTGGAAGTGGAGGACGCCGACGACATCGTTGGGCCCTTCGCACCGGAATCTCCCACCGACCACGTCCTGGGCGCCTCCACCTTCATCGATCCTGAACGGGCACCGGCCACGGGCCAATACCACGTGCTGCCGCAGGACGCCGTGCTCCCGCCCGGACTGGGACTGCATGCCGACGGGGAAGACATGGGAGGCAACGCACCGTGGGGGCACCGAACGATTTATCCCGCGGAGCAGATGAGCGCCGGTGACTTCCGGGACCGGGTGGCCGCGCTGGACTGGCAATGGGCGGGCAACAAGAGGAAAAGTAAAAAGTGAAAGGGAACACTCGCGTGTCGAACGCCGAACCGGAATGGGAGTCCTTCTCGCATGCTCTCGCGGCAGCCAGCGCCCTGAACCGCTCACTCGTCCCGCTGCGACAGGACAGGGAAGCCACCGTGCGCGTTCTCGGGGAAGCCCTGAAGACATTCGAGACACGGGACGAGGCGCTACTCCTTCTGGCGGCCCTCGGCACCGACATCACCGAAGCGCTCATCCCCCCGTTGCTCAGGACCGCACTGCGGGTGCGAGACACGCTTCGGGTGCGCCAAGTGCTCGGCAGGCTGCCCCATTCCGCCGCCGAGGCCGCCGTCCCGCCAGCGGTATGGAAGTTGCTGGACGAGGCGGCGGAGAGCGACGACTACCGGCGCATGGCCGAACTGCTCGACTACCTCGGCCTGGACGCTGCTCTCAGCGACCTGTGCGTCCGGGCGCGCGAGAGCATGGACGAGGAGATTCGTGAAGTGGCCGAGGACTTCGGCGGCGAATGACCACATGCGTGGTCACACAGCCACACAGTACGAACGACGGAAGCCCTGCCAGGAGTGGTCCCGGCAGGGCTTTTGCATGGCTGGAAGTCGGCTCAGCCGGTCAGACATGGAGTGCTCACCTACCGGCAGCTACGGAACCGAGTCTGTCCTGACTCGGGTAGCTCCCATCAGATTCGATTGGCTCCGCGCTCAACGGGCCGTTGGACGCACTTGCCGCGAGACCGCCGAAGGGTCCGGCTTGTCGCTCGGAATGATCAGCTACCTGGGTCGGCGGCAGGAATTGCCTGGTCGCCGTGCCAGGAGAGGCAGCTCGCCCTCCAGGATGTGAATCATCGATACCCCGTTATAACGGGGATGGATGGTCTGTTCTGAGCAGGTCGCCTCGGCCTCTCCGACCACGAGGCGGCCTGTCAGGGAGGCGCGAAGATTCAGATCACTCTCGGCAAGGAGAAGGACGTCGACCCGGACAGTGATCCTCTTCGGCGTTCGCGGATCGGCTGGAGTGACGGGCTGTCCGACCAGCAGCTCTAGGAGATCGCTCGCGGAGTCTGGGGGATGCCCGGATCGCGCGTCGAGCGAGAGCGGTTCGCGGTCGTCAATGGCGGCGGGATCATCCGCCTGGCCATGGAGATCGACGGGGTTGTCGACATCTCCGTTGGGCGCCGGGCCTTCGAAGGCCGCGTCCTTGGCCCCGGGCATCCGGTCCACGACGACTACGTCGGCAAGCCGGCCCCGAACGGCGCCCAGCAGAACCCCATCACCTACTTCGACTCTCCCCTGGGCAACCGCGAGTGCAACTGCGGATGCGGCAAGCCCATCAGCCGGGGCGACTTCCTCCCCGGCCACGACCAGCGGGCCATCCGCGAGAGGATCGCCCGCGTCGGCACCGTGCTGGACTTCATCGCCTGGTTCGACCAGACCTGGAAGCCGGACCAGGACCAGCAAGGCGATGCCGCATGAGGAAATGCCACCGAAGTGAGACGGAAACTATCGGACATTCGGCGAGACAGCAGCACAAGCAACAGGTCACCGCGGTCCGGAATGTCATCGGCGGTCGGAACCTACAGCTCGGGGTGGCGAGGGAGAGGGGAACCTCCCCGAGTCCGCCCCGGGCGTCCCCGGGCATGCGGCGAAGAAGCTCAACCACGCCCAGTCCGGCGTGACCGCGCGCTGATCCTGTGACGGGAAGCGTGTGCACGCGGTGTGGCGGACTTGGCCGCTGCCTCACAAGTGCGATGACGGCAGTGCGGCGCGATGGCGCCGCACTGCCGTTTTGCGTCTGCGTCGATCGAACATCCCCGGTCGGCCGGCGAAATCGGAGTCAGTCGACTCCGACCCACAGTGGGCGGTTGTCATCGAATTCCGGCGGTGCTCACTCGTCGCCGCGCGGGGCGGACTCTTGAAGCGCCTGGGACAGGCGCGCGATCGCGTCGCTGCCGGCGGGCGCGGTGCCGGTGAGGGTGCCGACCAGGGTCTGGGCGAGCACGATCCCGTCGGTGATCCTCGTGTCCTCGCGCTCGTCGCCTGTGACCGCTCCGATCACGGCGTCCCGCACGGAACGGGAGATCTCGGGGGCGCCGTAGAGCCCGGGAAAGGAGAGGGCCATCAGGCACACGCCGACATTGGCCGTCAGGATCGACTGGCCTGCCAGCTCCAGCGGCGTACGCAGTCGTCCGGCGGCACGGCAGCGCTCCAAGGCCGACAGCAGCAGGGCCCTGGCCTCCTCGACCGCCGGCGGTTGGGACTCCGGGGCCGGCGTGAACATCAACCGGTACAGGTGAGGGTTGTCCAGGGCGAACGCGACATGGCTGTCCCAGGCCGTACGCAGGTCGGCCACCGGGTCGTCGGTCGTCGGATTGCGGCGCTTGTTCGCCAGGAAGCGCTCGAAGCCGATGCACGCGACCGCCGTGAGCAGCCCCTGCTTGTCGCCGAACTGGCGGTAGATCTCGGGCATGCCGACCTTGGCCCGGTCACAGATGGCCCGGGTCGAGATGGCCAGCGCGTCCTTTGACGCGAGCAGTTCCTCGGTGGCGGCCAGGATGCGCTCTCGTGCCGTCGACATGCCTCGATGGTAACAGCTAGGAAAGCGTTGCTAACGCCTTCGAGCTGCCCATTTGTCACTCAGAACACCGAGTCCGCGAACGCCGCTTCACGACGCTCACAAACTGTGTTAGCGTTGCTCACGCCCTGAGGGTCGCTGCCCCCAGGTCCCGATTGCTTCCAGGCCGTGAGGCCGGCGGTGCCCGTCCGGGCGCGTCCATATGAGCTTTCGGGGTGCAACCGCTCCGACCCGTCTCAGGAGTCACTTCCGTCACGTTCGGTTCCCCCTGTGCGTCCGGCCCGTGGTTGCCGTCATGTCCAACGCCTCCGCAGCACTGCGAGTGGCGCAGGCTTTCTCGATCTCTAGGTGGTTAGTTCATGGCTACGACGACTCTGCGAGCACTCACCGGCGCCGACGAGACGCCCGCGTCGCTCGGCAACGCGACCCTCATCCTGGTCGACTACCAGAACGTCTACACCGGCGGTGTGATGGAGCTCGACGGCTGGAAGCCCGCGCTGGAAGCCGCCGCCGAGCTGCTGGCCGCGGCCCGCCAGGCCGGCGCGAAGGTCATCCACGTCCAGGAGGCGGGCTACGACGTGGAGTCCGAGGCCGGTCAGATCCACGCGAGCGTCGCCCCCATCGAGGGCGAGACCGTGGTCGTCAAGAGCGTCCCGAACGGCTTCCACGACACGGACCTCGGCAAGCATGTCGACGCCGCCGGGAACTCCGATGTCATCATCGCCGGGTTCATGACCAACATGTGCGTCCTGTTCACGGCGCAGGGCGCGTCCCTGCGGGGCAACCAGCCCACCGTCGTCGCCAACGCCTGCGCGACCCGGCCCCTGGAGACCATGCACGAGGGAGGCACGTCGCTGACCGCCCAGCAGCTTCACGACGCCGCCCTCGCGACGATCACCGACCGCTACGGCATCGTCGTCCCCTCCCTCGCCGGGCTCAAGTAGCCCCCCGCGCCTCCGTCTCCGGCAGGGCGGCGCTTCTTCCCGCCCTGCCACAGGATCAAGGCCTCTCCGGACGGTGATACGGCCGGTCAGGAGAAGTTGACCATTCTGATGTAGCGCACCCAGTCCCATTCCGGTCCCGGGTCGGTGTGGTCGGTGCCGGGCACCTGATGGTGGCCGATGATGTGCTCTCTGTCCCGGGGGATGCCGTACTTGGCGCAGATCGCCGCGGTCAGCTTCGCCGACTGCTGGTAGAGCGTGTCGGTGAAGTACTCGGGCCGGTCCACCCAGCCCTCGTGTTCGATGCCGACGGACCGCGTGTTGTAGCTCCAGTTGCCTGCGTGCCAGGCGACATCGGCTTCGCGGACGCACTGGGCGACGTGCCCGTCCGCCGAGCGGATCACGTAGTGGGCGGACACCTTCTTCTGCGGATCGGCGAAGATGGCCAGCGCGTCGCTGTACGTCTCCTGGGTGACATGGATGATCACACGGTCGATGGCGTATGCGCCGGGGCGGCTGGACACGGTGTAGTTGGCGGTGCTCGCAGGCCGCCACTCGGCGGGCGGGTAGTCGGCGGACTGGGGCTGGGCACCAGCACGCGGATCGGGCAGCAACGCGTAAGGGACGGCGGCGAGTGCCGCGCCTGTCAGCAGTCGTCGTCGGCTGAGTCGGGGTTCGGCTCGGTCCATGTCCATGGCGGTATGCCTTTCGGTGAGACCTCTGGGATGCCTTCGGGGGAGCCTGTTCGGGAGGCGCCGGTCAGGTAGGAGCCGGTCCGGGATGCGGCAGGCACGGATGCCGAGCCGCGCCGGGGATCTCAGCGGCGCAGGGCCCGTGCGGTCTCCCGCAGCCGGGCGTGCACGCCGCGGTAGGTCTCCCGCGCGGGCAGCCACTCCTTGCGGAGCTTGGCCACGCAGGTGTAGTTCGTGTCGCACACGTTGGCCAGCGGCGATTCGACCGTCTGGGTCGCGAACTGGTACGCGTCCAGCTCGCTGAACCCGTAGTCGCGCACCAGCCACTGGACCAGGTCGAGTTGCGATATCCGGAACGCGTCCTCCAACGGGCGGGCCGAACCGGTGGAGATGATGTGCGTGTCAGACTCCAGGCGCGGCCAGGGCGTGGTGACGCCCTTGAGCAGGTCCACGATCACCACCGTGTTCATTGCGCACTCAACGGCCACCCCGCAGGTCTCTCCCTCGCCTTGCCGGGCATGCCCGTCGCCCAGGCTGAGCAGGGCACCCTCGACATTGACGCCCAGATAGCAGGTGACGCCGGCCCGCATCTCGGGTGTGTCCATGTTGCCGCCGTGGGCGTCGGGCACCAGGGCCGAGCGCACCTCCAGATTGGCGGGTGCCACGCCCACCGTGCCGTGCATCGGGTCCAGGGGCAGCTCCACCCGGATGTCGCTGTCCCGCGCCTCGAACAGGGCTGTCCTGCGGGCCCGGTCCAACTGCCAGATCCACACCCGTTCCGGCAGCGGCGGCTGCAGCGTGGCCGTGGTGTGCGTGGAGGTGAGCGCACCGAAGAGCGGCACCGTCGTGGACGCCGCCCAGTCACGGGCCGGTTCGATCGAGACGAAGTGCACGGCCACGGTGTCACCGGGTTCGGCGCCCTCGATGTGGAAGGGACCGGTCTGGGGATTGAGGTACGGGAACTCGCACACCTCGGACACGAGATCCTTCTCGGAGCGGACCCGGCCGGCGAAGCAGTCCTCGGTATACAGATCGAGAACGGTGCCGGGTGCGATCCGGGCCATGGGCTGCGCCCCGCCGAAGGTCCAGGCGTACTGGTCCGGTTCCGGCCGCACGGTGAGAATCCGGGGGTCGGTCATCGCGGCATGTCTCCTTCCAAGGGGGATCATCGTGTCGGGCCGACCCGGAAGGGCCGTTCACCGCTATGAGGCTGGTGGGTGGACTCCGGCCCCGTCCTGCCGTCCGGCACCCGTGTCGTAGGCGTCGAGGTGCACGCGGGCGGTCTCGGCTATCCGGCCGGGGTGCCGTCGTAGCAGCACGAGCAGCACCACCACACCCACGGCGAGCCAGGCGCCGACGACCGGACCGGCGTAGGACACCGGAGCCGTCAGTTCCGTGACGAAGTCGAACACCGGCAGACCGGCGGCCGTCAGCAGGGCCGGGATGAACGCGGCGCTGCCCAGCGCGGGGAACAGCAGATGCCGTACCGGTTTGAGGGAGGCCCGGCCGGACCGGAGGAAATAGCCGGCACAGGAGAGGTTCACGACGATGTAGACGCCGACGACCACCGTGACGATCACCGTGGCGAGCAGCAGATAGGCGGTCACCGGGTCATAGGCGAGGCCGAGGCCGAGCACCGCGCCGACCGCCACGGCGCTCTGTACGCCGATGCCGGCCACGGGGGAGCGGTGCCGGGGGTGCAGGGTCGCGAGCACGCCGGGCAGGACCCGGATGCGGGCCAGGGCGAAGGCCGTACGGGTGGAGACGTTCGCGCAGGCGTTGGCGTTCGCGATCGCGGAGTTGACCACCGCGAGGAACACCAGCACCCAGAAGAGACCGAACGAGGCCCGGGCGACGCCCTCCCAGGACGCCTCGCCCGAGGCACCGAACGTCGCGAAGCGGTCGGGGCCGAAGTAGACGGTCATCGCATAGGTCGTGAGCACGTAGAACAGGCCGATGCCCAGGGCCGCTCCGAGGACTGCGCGGTGCATCGTCCGCCGTGGGTCGCGGGTCTCCTCGGCGAGCGGCGCGGCCGCTTCGAAGCCGGCGAACGCCAGCACCGTGTACACGGACCCGGCGAACACCCCGGAGACCCCCGCGTACCCGTCCGCGGTGTGGGAAGTGCCGAACACCGTAAGGGTGTTGGCGCTGCCGGCCCCACCGATGAGCAGGACCGCGAACACCAGGAGGACGAGGATCTCGAAGACACCGAGGACAGTGCCGAAGCGGGCGGAGGCGCGGACGCCGAGATAGCCGGCCCAGGCGATCACCACCGCTCCGGCCAGCGCCCACGGCCACCACAGGTCCGCCGGGTACGCGGACCACTCCGCGTGCAGCGCGCCCGCCACCGTGAAGCCCAGTTGCAACAGCAGCAGCGGTGGCACCAGCATCTCCACGAAGACGTAGGCCCAGCCGACGAGGAAACCGACGGCCGGGTGCAGGCCCCGAGCCGCGTAGGTCGCCACCGAGCCCGCCGCGGGCAGTTCCCGGGCCAGCTCAGCCACGCACGAGGCGGTGAACAGGCAGGCCACCAGAGCGATCAGGACCGACAGCGGCAGGCTGCCGCCCGCGAAGGCGGCGCCGGACGGGATCGACGCGGCCACCGCGGCGGCGGGCGCCATCGCCGTGACGCTCTGGAACAGGACGTCGCGCAACCCGATCGCGTCGCGCCGCAGCGCTCCAGCCGTCTCCGCGTGCATGCGTCCCCCGATCCGTGTCCCGGCTGCCGTTCGTCGCCCGAGCATGTCCGCGCTCGGCGGCCACCGCACGGATATGACGAACCGTCGGTCGGCCTCGCGTGAAATCACGGTACGGCGCGGGGTGGTTGGGCAGAAGGGTGCGCGGCCGTTCGGTGGACAACCCGTCGCCTGTGGATAACTCGGCCACTCGATCGGGTGAGACCGGAGGGCCAAGAGGCCTGGCTTGGGGCTCGTCACAGCCGCGCGCCTTCCCCGGATCCGCTGAGGAGCGGACCAACGCCCTCCCATGAAATCACCGGGGAGCAGACCGCCCCTTTCCGCGGAACGGACGAGGAACAGGCCGGCCCGTCTCACGGAAAGGCCGAGAAGCAGGACGCGCCCTTCGCGCATCACGGAGGAACAGGCCGTGCCTCCCCGCGGAGACTTCGGGCAACAGCCCGCGACGCGGCAGGATACGCGGCGCCCGCAGGACACGGGTGTCAGCGCGTACGAGGTGAGCGGCACCCCCGGCCGCCGTGCCCTCCACCTCGCACGTCAACCGGTCCGGCACCCGGGAACCGTGGTCGGTGCCGGACCGCGAGCGGCGTCAGGATCGTTCCGCCACCACCGCCGGGTCGTCCAGCACCGCGCGGACGACCGAGTGCGCGGCGCCCAGCAGCGGGCCCTGTGGACCGAGCGGGGACACCGTCACCGGACAGGCCGGGCCCGCCGTACGGCCCGTCAGCTCCGTCTCCAGCGCCGGCAGCAGCCAGGGCGAGAGATCCGCCAGGGCTCCGCCCAGGACCACCGTCTCGGGATCGAGCAGGTTCACCGCCCCGGTCAGGGCGATGCCGAGGGCCGTACCGGCGTCCCGCAGAGCGGCCCGCACGCCGTCGTCACCCGCCCCGGCGCGCTCCGCGAGCAGGCCCACCAGATCCTCCCGGGGTTCCAGCCCGGCCGCGCGCCGCACCGCCTCCTCACCCGCGTACTGCTCCAGACATCCCCGGCCGCCGCACGGGCAGGGAGGACCGTCGGGCCGTACCGGCACATGGCCCAGCTCGCCCGCGAATCCCCGCTTGCCGCGCAGCAACCGACCGTCCACGACGACCGCGGCACCGATACCGATCTCGGCCGACACGTGCAGGAAGTCACCGGGCGTACCGGCACCGAGCCACAGCTCGGCCAGGGCACCGAAGTTGGCCTCGTTGTCCACGGACAGCGGCCAGCCGCCGGGCAGCAGGGCGCCGAGGTCGGTGTCGTGCCAGTCGAGGTTCGGGGCCCGTACGACCGTCCGTCCGTCCCTGGCCACCAGCCCGGGCACCGCGACCGCGAGCCCGGCGGGCCACAGTTCCGCCTGCTCGGCTTCCGCGACCACCCGGTGGATCAGCGCTGTCAGCTCCTCGATCACCGGCTCGGGCGCCCGGCCCCGGTTGCCGCCGCGCCGGACCGCCCGTGCCCGCACCTCGCCGCGCAGGTCGACCGCGCACACCGCGAGGTGGTCGACGCCGATCTCGGCCCCGATCCCGGCCGGGCCCCGGCCGCTCACCGCGAGCGCCGACCCGGGCCGGCCCACCCGGCCGGGCCGCTCGGGGCCCAGTTCCTCCAGCAGTCCCCACCGGATCAGCTCGTCCACCAGCGTCGACACCGCCGCCCGTGTCAGACCGATCCGCGAGGCGACGGCCGCCCGCGACAGCGACCCCTCCGCGCTGACGGCGTGCATCACCCGGGCGAGATTGCGCCGGCGCATGCCCTGCTGGGTGTCCGGCAGAGCGCGCCCGGTGCCCGGCGGGCGTGCCTTGTGCAGCGGTGCGGTCATGCCTGCGTCAATCCTCGGTGTCTGCCGCCGGCTGGGGGCGGGCGGCCTGGTCAGTCGGCTTCCGGCCGCCGCTCCAGCAGCGGGGCCGCGTCGGAGAGTACCCCGGTGATCCTCTCCAGCGTCGGCCGGTCCCTCTCCACGGCCTCCAGCACCGGGCCCGCGGCCGTGTTCCAGCGGCGGGCCACGGCCGCCGGGTCCTCGCCGGTCAGCAGCCCGGCCGCCTGCGCCGCCGCGCCCAGCGCGACGAGTTCCCTGGCCTGCGGGACCTGGACAGGCCGCCCGGAGAGCCGGCGCACGGTCTGCTGCCAGGCGGTGCCCCGGGCCCCGCCGCCGATCAGGAGGAGCGGCGTGTCACGGTCGGCGTCCGCGTCCAGGACCAGATCGAGGGCTGCCAGCAGCGCGTGCACCGCGCCGTCGTAGGCGGCCTGCAGCAGTTGGCCCGCGGTGGTGTCGTGACGCAGCCCGTGCAGCAGGCCGGAGGCGTGCGGCAGGTTGGGGGTGCGCTCCCCGTCCAGGTACGGCAGCAGGGTCACCGAGCCGCCGGGTTCGACCGCCTCCCGGTCCAGGCCCAGCAGCGCCGCGACCCGGTCCACCGCCAGCGTGCAGTTCAGGGTGCAGGCGAGGGGCAGCCAGTCCCCGCGCGCGTCGGCGAAGCCCGCCACCGTGCCGGTCGGGTCGGCGGGACGGTGCTCGGAGACGGCGTAGACCGTGCCGGAGGTGCCGAGGCTCAGCACCGGCGTGCCGGGCCGCAGGCCGAGACCCAGCGCCGCCGCGGCGTTGTCACCGGTGCCCGGGGCCACCAGCGTGCCCTTGGAAAAGGGCAGGTCGTGGCTGTCGCGCACGGTGCCGACCACCTCGCCCGGCCGCGCCACCCGGGGCAGCAGCGCCGGGTCCAGGCCGATGTGCGCCAGCGTGTCCTCGTCGTACGTCTCGGTGCCCGATGCCCACCAGCCGGTGCCGGAGGCGTCGCCGCGGTCGGTCGTGCCCTGCCCGGTCAGGCGCTCGGTGAGGTAGTCGTGGGGGAGCCGGACGGCCTTCGTCGCCCGGACCGCCTCCGGCTCGTGCTCGGCGAGCCAGGCCCACTTGGTGGCCGTGAAGGACGCGCCGGGCACGCTGCCGGTGCGCTCCGCCCAGGCCTTCGGCCCGCCCAGCTCCTCGACGAGACGGCGGGCCTGCGGAGCGGAGCGGACATCGTTCCACAGCAGCGCCGGACGTACCGGATCGCCGTGTCCGTCCAGGGTGACCAGGCCGTGCTGCTGGCCGCCGATCGACACCGCCGCCGCCTCGCGCGCCGCCTCACCGCACTGGCGCAGCGCCGCGCACAGCGCGTCCCACCACTGGCGCGGGTCGCTCTCCCGGCCCGCCCCGTTGGTCACGGTGTGCGGTGCCTGGCCACTGGCCACGATCCGCCCGGTCGCCGCGTCGACGACCAGCGCCTTCGTGGACTGGGTGGACGTGTCCACTCCGACGACGAGCGGACCCTCGGCTGCTGACATCGGGCTCTCCCTCTTCCGCGGCTCCGCGGCATCTGCGCTGTGTGACGAAGACATCTGGTGGGCGAAAGACATGTTGTCTCTTCCCAGCGGTGTGTGCGCATACTAATTTGTAAACGGCCATGACGAAATACTCGTACGCAGCAAGGAGCCGCGCCATGAGCTACCAGCCCACCCCCGAGGACAGGTTCACGTTCGGCCTGTGGACCGTCGGCTGGCAGGGCAGGGACCCGTTCGGCGACGCCACCCGCCCCGCCCTCGACCCGGTCGAGACGGTGCAGCGCCTGGCGGAACTCGGCGCCCACGGGGTGACCTTCCACGACGACGACCTGATCCCCTTCGGCTCTTCGGACACCGAGCGGGAGTCGCACATCAAGCGGTTCCGGCAGGCGCTGGACGCCACCGGCATGACCGTCCCGATGGCCACCACGAACCTCTTCACCCACCCCGTCTTCAAGGACGGCGCGTTCACCGCCAACGACCGCGACGTGCGCCGCTACGCCCTTCGCAAGACCATCCGCAACATCGACCTCGCGGTCGAACTGGGCGCGAAGACGTACGTCGCCTGGGGCGGTCGCGAGGGCGCCGAGTCCGGGGCCGCCAAGGACGTACGCGCCGCCCTGGACCGCATGAAGGAGGCCTTCGACCTGCTCGGCGAGTACGTCACTTCGCAGGGCTACGACCTCCGCTTCGCGATCGAGCCCAAGCCGAACGAGCCCCGGGGCGACATCCTGCTGCCCACCGTCGGCCACGCCCTGGCCTTCATCGAGCGCCTGGAGCGGCCCGAGCTGTACGGCGTCAACCCGGAGGTCGGCCACGAGCAGATGGCCGGCCTGAACTTCCCGCACGGCATCGCGCAGGCCCTGTGGGCGGGCAAGCTCTTCCACATCGACCTCAACGGCCAGTCCGGCATCAAGTACGACCAGGACCTGCGGTTCGGGGCCGGTGACCTGCGGGCCGCCTTCTGGCTGGTCGACCTTCTGGAGAGCGCCGGTTACGAAGGACCGCGCCACTTCGACTTCAAGCCGCCGCGGACCGAGGACATCGACGGCGTGTGGGCGTCGGCCGCGGGCTGCATGCGCAACTACCTCATTCTGAAGGAGCGCGCGGCCGCCTTCCGCGCCGACCCGGAGGTGCAGGAGGCGCTGCGCGCGTCGCGCCTGGACGAGCTGGCCCAGCCGACCGCGGCCGACGGCGTCCAGGAGCTGCTGGCCGACCGCACGGCCTTCGAGGACTTCGACGTGGACGCGGCCGCCGCGCGCGGCATGGCCTTCGAACGGCTCGACCAGCTGGCGATGGACCACCTGCTGGGGGCGCGGGGCTGACGCCCACGCGCGCGTACCGGCGATCGCCCCTGCCACAGGGGCGATCGCCGATAGACGCGGGCCGTCTGCGGTGTCGCGGACGGCCCGCGTCCGTCACAGCTTCTCGGGCAGACGGACGTACACCACCGTCGTCTTCACACCGCTGTCGACCAGACGGCCCCGGGCGTCGAACGCGCCCTCCCCGTCCGTCATCCCGAAGTCGTTGTCGTTGACGAGTGCGAGCGTGTCGTCATCCACGCGCGCGATGCCCTCGATCTTCCCGGGAACCCCGGCGATCGTGCCCAGGTCCACCACCAGCCGCTTCGACAGCACCGGTACGCCCGCGGACGCCGGCTCGTCCAGCTGCTCCAGCGTCGGGGACGTGGTGTCGTCGTCCCACGGGCCACCCAGGATGTCCGCCCCGCGCCCCAGCCTGACCAACTGCAGCCGGGCCGACTTGTCCGTGCGTTCCTCGACGAGCAGCCGGTCGCGGCCGACCGCCACCACCGACGAGATCTTCAGCTCCGAGGTGTCGTCCTCGCCCGTGTCGACCACGCCGACCGGGTCGAAACGGTAGGCGTACTCGGCCGTGACGGCCTTCTCGCGCGGGGAGAAACGCAGCAGGCGGGTGGTGCGCGAGGCGTCGCCGGCGCCCGCGTCCGGCAGGGGGAGCGGGCTCTGCAGGGCCACCACGAGGTCACCGCCGGGCAGTTGCGCCAGCCCCTCGAACCCCCGGTTGGTCTTGCGGTGCAGCAGGACCGACGGCAGCGCCTCCACCACCGGGTAGTCCGTACCGGTCAGGGCCAGCCCCTCGGGCACATAGCGGGCGAGCACCCTGCCGCGCGCGGAGACGTGCACGAGGGACGGCCCGTACTCGTCCACGAGCCAGAAGGTGCCGTCCCCGGCTCGTACGATGCCCTCGGTGTCCAGGCCGTTCGGATGGTAGGGAAGCGGCGTCCTCGCGTCGTAGGTGTACGGCGCCTCGTCCCGGCCCCGCTGGTCGGGCAGCCCGGTGACGGCCTTCCCCGAGGAGGTGGTGAGCGGTATCGCGTCGATGACCTCGACGGTGTCCTTGGAGACCCGGATTCTCACGATCGCGGGGTCGAAGCCCGGCACCGGGAAGGTACGGCGCTTCTTGCCGTCCACCTTGATCTGGCCGTTGGGCCCGCGGTCGGTCACCGTCCAGTACTCGCCCTTGCGGCCCGCCGGGTAGATGTCGCTGCCGATGCCGCCGAGCCGCACCCCGTGGTCGTCGGCCACACTTCCCGGCAGCAGCGCGTTGCTGAACGCGCCGAGCGGGATCTCACCGAGCGTCGCCGTGTGCACGACACGGGCCTCCTTGGCCGGCGCCGCCGTGGCCGTTCCCGTAGCCACGAGGACGGCGGCCAAGGCCAGGGGCAGGCCCGTGGCGACGGGACGGTGAACGCGGCGACGTGCGGCGGTCGGGGACATCGGGCCTCCTGGGAGCAAGATCGTTGACGGCGGCCACGATTGGGCTCCTGGAGGAACACCGCACGACGGGCGGGTGAACGGCCGACGTCCGCAACTCGTCGGAACGGCCCGGCGACTTCCGCTGATCGGGAACGCCGGCCGGGTGAGGGCCTGCCCCTGACCGGTTCCCCGGAGAGCCATCAGGGGCGTGTCTCAGGGATGAGTCAGGGTCCGGGGCCGGAACTGCCGGGAGCGGGATGTCGTTTTCCAGAGCAGAGTGCGGCAGCGGCCGCGAAGGAGGCGACGCTCATGTCCAAGAACGCGAAGATCGCCGTAGGGGGCGTGGCGGTCGGGCTGATCCTGCTGATATGGCTGCCCTGGTGGGTGGCGTTCCTGATCGTGGTCGGAGTGCCGGTGGTGGCATACCTCGCCCTGGACCCCTCGCAGCGGCGCAGGGTCCGCCGGGTGGCCCGTAAGGAACTCGGCCGCTGAGGTGGCGGCGCGCGACAGGCGGTCGGCGGGCGAGGTGACCGTAGCGGTCGGCCGGGTCCACAGGGGACCGCGCCGGCGTGCGGGGGCGGGTACTGCCGGGACCGGCGGGTGGCGTACGGCTGCCGAGCCTCACAGCGGACGTACGGCCAACTTGTCGAGAGCTGCCAGCAGGCCCGGCAGTTCGGGGCCCCGGCCCACCGGATGGACCTCGCCGGGCTCGTCATCGAGCAGGACGAACGCGATGTCGTCGGTGCGGGCCACGAGCGACCAGCCGGGGCCGTCCGCACGCAGCGTACGGGCGTCACCCGGGGCGAAGGACGACCGCACGCGTCCGAGCGGCGGTGGGGAATCGACGTAGGCACGCGCTTCCGCGAGCACCCGGCGGACCCCCGCGTGGCCGCCGCGCGCGGGGCCCTCCTCGCCGTCCCGGGCGGATGACGCGTCCTTGGTCGGTGGGCCGGGCGCACGGAAGTCGGCGTCGTCGATCTGCCCCCGCCAAGCGGCCCATTGCAGCGCGATCTCGTCGGCGCCCAGACGGCGTTGGGCGGGCCCCCAGGAGCCGGTGTCCGGCGGGCTCAGCGCCGGCCGGCCCGCTCTCTCGGCGGGGGGATCGTGCGGCGCGGGAACCCCGGGCGCGGCGACGGCGACGGCCAGGGGCCAGCCCGGCAGGGCGGTCACGACCGAGCCTTCGTCCGGCGACAGCTCGTATTCCATGCCGCAGTCCCAGGACGCGATGGCCACGGCGACCAGCGCGACGTCGTCGATGACGACCGTCCAGCGAGCGCCGTCCTCGTCCTGGCCCAGCACCAGGCCGTACCCGTCGGCGAGCGGCGGCAGGCCCAGCACCGCGCACGCCGCCGGGTAGTCGTCGCCCAGCACGCTCGGGAACTGCGCCGGCGTCAGCAGCACCGCCGTCAGCACATACAGCGCGTCGTCCGCGGCGGCGACGGCCATATCGTCCGTCCCGGCCATCCCTGCCTCCCCAGTGGTTGGTCCGTCGGCGCGCACCCTAGTGCGAGCGCAAGCCGGTTGTCACGGCTCCGGGCACCACGCGGAGCTGCGGGTTTCCAGCCGGAAAGGGACGAAATGATCACACCGGGAGGCGAGAGTTCCGCTTACGACCCCACCCGCGATTGATCGTGGATGCTGTGCCTTGAGGGGGCGAGGGCTAGGCTCGTGGCTGATCACGGTTACCGACGAGGGGGTTCCGAGGTATGAGCGGGAGAGTGACGGCGGTCAGCAGCAACGGGGAGTATTCGTTCACCAAGCCGAACCGGGACAGCATCAGATTGCTGGCTGGGCTTGGTGTGGAGGGGGACGTTCACGCTGGTGTGACGGTCAAGCACCGCTCGCGCGTCGCGCAGGATCCCACTCAGCCGAATCTGCGCCAGGTCCACCTCATTCATGAAGAGCTCTTCGCCGAGGTCGGCGAAGAAGGGTTCAAGGTGGCGCCCGGCGAACTCGGCGAGAACATCACCACGCGCGGCATCGATCTGCTCGGTCTGCCGGTCGGCACATTGCTGCGCGTCGGCGACTCCGCGGTCCTGGAAGTCACCGGCCTCCGCAATCCCTGCCGGCAGATCGACAACTTCCAGGAGGGGCTGCTGAAGCAGGTCGTCGGCCGCGACGAGGCGGGGAACATCGTGCGCAAAGCCGGAATCATGAGCATCGTGAGGGAAGGCGGCGTGGTGCGCCCTGGCGACACGATCGACGTGGAACTTCCCAGCGGTCCGCACCGACCCCTGGACCGGGTCTGACCAGCCTCCCGGGCAGGCCGTGACATGACGATGGCCAGGCGGGTTCTTGATCCGTGAAGATCAAGCAGGCCCGCGCGGGCGTGGCCCCTCCTGCCTTCTGTGGCGTCCCGCGCCCACACCTCGGCGAGTTGATCGAAGAACTCGCGCCACGCTGGGAAGCGCGCTGCGCGTCCGCGCGGCACGAGCGGCGCCGGGGCGCCCGCCGACGGCAGGCCGGGGCCGGGCCGAAGTACGAACTGGTCCTCGCCGACCGGCTGCTGGCCACCCTGGTTCACCTGCGCACCGTCCTCACCCACGAGGCCCCCGGCGTGGTGTACGAGGAGGGCTCCTCCACTCTCGGCCGCGCCACCAGCGAAATCCGCCCGCTCCTGGCGGAGCGGGGATTCGCCACCCCCGACCGGTCCGGCCCGCTACTGCACATCCTGGAGGACGCTTTCGCCTACGCCGCCGCCGAGAACTTCACCCTGCGCATGACGGCACCGGGACCAAAGTCCGGCGCTCCAGGGCCCACAGGCTCGGCAGGCGGGCCTTCGTCTCCGGCAAGCGCAGGCAGAACGCCACCAAGGCCACCAAGATCAGTGATCACCAGGCCCGCCCCCTGTGGTCCGGCGCGATGCGTCCCGGCCGGATGCACGACCAGACCTGTGTGCGCACCGAGGGCATCGCCGGGCAGTTCCGCCTGCAGCCCAGCGTGAAAGCCGAGGCCGACGAGGGTTACCGGGGACTGGCAGCGAGTTCCCCGACCAGGTCGGTGCCATGACCGCCCGGTAGGCCGGCTCGCTCACCCCGAAGGACAGCGCCTCCGGTGACACCCACGCCGCCGCCTCCTCGATCCGGTCCTCGTCACCCTCCGCCCGAGCGGCCGCATAGACGGCCGCCGCCTCGAACAAGTCGTGCGCGCCCTTTTCCCGGACGCCGGCCCGCGCCTGCGAGGGGGCACGGAACCTGCCGGCGTACCCGCGGATCGCGTCGAACACCTGGACCACCCTCTCCCCGAACCAGTCAGTGCTGATCGCCCATCTGCCGGTCCGCAACGTAGAGTTGGAGTTCCGGTGGCAGAAGGGGACGACACGGTGAAGCGGTTCGAACATCTGGAGCGGATCCGTCGGCTGGACCCGGTGGCGGACGCGCCGGAGATCTACCGGATCAGCGTCTCCCTGGAGTTCCCCTGGGACTACACGCGCGCCCTGGAACTGGCCCTGTACCGCACCTACGCGGTACCGAGCATCGGCCGGCTGCTCGCGCGGACGGCGGAGCTGACCGAGCGCACGCAGAAGCGGTACGACGACACGTCGCTCCTCCTCGACGCCGTCCTGGAGCACGGCTTCACCGCGGAGCAGGGGCGTACGGCGATCCGCCGCATCAACCAGATGCACCGCAGTTACGACATCAGCGACGACGACATGCGGTATGTACTGAGCACCTTCGTGGTGGTGCCCAGGCGCTGGATCGACACCTACGGCTGGCGACGGTTGTCCCGCCACGAGATCATCGCCACCACCGAGTACTATCGCACCCTCGGCCGGCACATGGGCATCCCGGACATCCCCCGGACCTACGACGAGTTCGAAGCCCTTCTCGACTCCTACGAAGAGGCCCACTTCGGCTGGGACGAGGAGGCCCGGCGGGTCTCCGACGCCACGCTCGCCCTGATGGTCTCCTGGTACCCCCGCCCCCTGGCCCCGCTGCTGCGCACGGTGACACTCGCCCTGCTCGACGAGCCGCTGCTGCGCGCCTTCCACTATCCGAAACCCGGCGCGGCGGCCACCGCGCTGGTGCGCCGGGCCGTATGGACGCGCGGTCGGCTGGTCCGGCTCCTGCCACCGCGCCGCAGCCCGCACTTCGCGCGTCAGAACTGGGAGATCAAGGGCTACCCCGACGGCTACCGCGTGGCCGACCTGGGAACCCGTCCGGTTCCCGGGCTGCGCGGCTGCCCGGTGCGGCACCGGGACACGTCAGCGGCCGACCCCGTCGAGTGATGCGAGGGTGTCCCGCAGCCAGGCCAGTTCCGCCCGGCTCGTGGCACGCGCGATGGTGAGGACGCCCCGCCGGAAGGGGTCGTCCAGTTCCTCGGCGCTCAGCGGCCGGTCGCCGTCGTAGAAGAAGCTCGCCGGCTCCTCCAGGAAGGCCAGCCGGCGTCGCAGCACGGCCGCCTGCGCGGCGGGGTCCGCCAAGTGCCGCAGGAACGCCAGCAGCGTGAACCAGTGGTTCTCGTCGGTGATCTCCCGCTGGGCGGGCTCGGCGAGCCGGCGCATCAGCTCGCGCCCGCCCTGCTCGGTCAGCGTCAGCACATGGCGCGGCGCCGCGACGGCACCGGGCTCGGTGGCCCGTACCAGCAGGCCCGCCTTCTCCAGCCGTTTGATCGCCGGGTACAACGTGCTCTCCGCGACCGGGCGCACATGACCGGTGAGCGCGGCGATGTGTCGGCGCAGGACATATCCGTGCAGCGGCGCGTCGTACAGGAATCCCAGGATGGCGAGTTCGAGCATGCCCGCATTCTCCCGCAGTGGTATATCGCCCTTCCAGTACGACCTTGACGGCATACCTCGTTGACGAAGTATTGTGCGGTGTTGTTGCAGCACAGGGAGGGGCACATGCGCCAGGCCGCGTTCGACAGCAAGGGCAGCCACATCCGGTGGACGGAAGTGCCTGGGGCGGAGCCCGCCCGGGTGTTTCTGCACGGACTCGGATCCATGTCCGCCGTCTACCACGCCCACATCGCCGCCCGGCCGGAACTGACCGGCAGACGCAGCCTGTTCGTGGATCTGCCTGGGCACGGCACGAGCGACCGCCCCCACGACTTCGGCTACACCCTGGACGACCACGCCCACGCGGTCGGGGTCGCCCTGGACACGGCCGGAGTCACGAGCGCCGAACTGATCGCGCACAGTATGGGCGGTGCCGTGGCCATCGTCCTTGCCCACCGGCGGCCCGACCTCGTCTCCCGGCTGGTGCTGACAGAGGCCAACCTGGACGCCTTTCCGCCGTCGACCGCCGCCAGCAATGCTATCGCCGCCTATGAAGAGGGGGAGTTCGTCGAGGAGGGGTACGCGCGCGTGCTGGACGCGGTCGGCCCGCTGTGGGCGGCCACCATGCGGCTGACCGATCCGCGCGCCCTGCACCGCAGCGCTGTCGGTCTGTGCCGGGGCTCCAGCCCTGTGATGCGCACGCTCCTGGCGGGACTGTCCGTCGACCGGATCTTCCTCCAGGGCGAGGCCGGCGGCGAACTCGCGGGCCGCGAGAGCCTGGAAGCCGCCGGGGTCCGCGTGGTGACGGTGTCCGGCGCCGGACACAACGTCATGTTCGACAACCCCGGCGCCTTCGCGGCAGCCGTCGCCGGAACGGCCTGATCCGGCGCGGCGGTCAGTCCTCGCGCACCGCGAGCGCGAGGAAACGGGCGTCCTCGTCCACGTACGACGTCATGCGCCAGCCCGAACGAGCCAGCAACGGCCGGAGATTGGCCTCGGCCCGCAGGTCGTCTGGCGTGATCCGACGGCCCTGGCGTGCTGCCAGGGCGGCGCGGCCGATCGGATGGAAGAGCCCGAGCACCCCTCCCCGTCGCACCCCGCGGGCCAGTTCCCGCAGGTTCTCCGCCGGATGCGGCAGATGGGCGATCAGGCCGGCCGCGAACACGGCGTCCAGGCAACCCGAACGCAGCGGCAACGCGGCGACGTCCGCGAACAGCAGCCGTCCCGCGCGGTGCCGGCCGGCCCGTACGGCGGCCTGGAGCATCGCCGGGGTCAGATCGGCCCCCAGCACCACGCCGGAGGGGCCGACGGCGGCCCGCAGCGGCGGCAGGGCCCGCCCCGTGCCGCAGCCCGCGTCCAGAACACGGTCCCCCTCGCGCAATCCGAGTTCGGCGACGGCTGCCGCGTAGGCAGGGCCGTCATCCGGGAAGCGGCTGTCCCAGTCGGCGGCCCGGGCGGTGAAGAATTCCTGGACATGTGTGTGGTCGTCGCTCATGCTCCGCATGATCCCGCACCGCCCCCCGGCCTCCGCCGACGCCGCCGGTCACCGCCGTGACCGCACAGCCCGCTCTTGCGGCTCAGGCCGCGAGATCCCGTACCGCCACCACGTTGTCGATGCTGACACGCACCAGGAGTTCGCCCGGAACGCCATTGCGGGCGCCGTACTCCTCGGCGTCGTCCTCGCCCACGTAACGGGCAGCGATCCGCGTGGCCCACTGACGGAGTTCGGCCAGATCCTCCGACACCTCCGCCTCGCCGTTCAGCACCACGAAGTGGAACGGCGGACGCTCGTCGTCCACGCACAGGGCGACCCGGCCGTCACGGGTCAGATTGCGCCCCTTCACGGTGTCCTTGCCGGTGGTGAGCACCAGGTCGTCTCCGTCGAGGAGAAACCAGACCGGGGCCACATGGGGGCTCCCGTCGGCGCGAACGGTGGACAGTTTGCCGGTGCGGGTGCCGTCCGAGACGAACGCCCGCCATTCCTCATCGGTCATCTTCTCTGCCATGCGCCCATCCTGCTTGCCCGCACGCCGGTCGTGGGGAAGGCTGGCGGAGAGTTCCTCCAGCCAGGGGGAGACATCACACGGGGAGAGGGACATGGCGCAGAACCAGGGCCTCGGCTGGCTCCTGGACGATCTGACCGAGCGGGTGGACCACGTCCGCCACTCGCTGGTCCTGTCGAACGACGGGCTGGTCACCGCGGCGAGCACGGGCCTACGCCGTGAGGACGCCGAGCATCTGGCCGCCGTGGCGTCCGGACTGCACAGCCTGGCCAAGGGCTCGGGACGGCACTTCGGCGCGGGCAGGGTGCGCCAGACGATGATCGAGTACGACGATGCCGTGCTGTTCGTGACCGCGGCCGGCGCCGGCAGCTGTCTGTGCGTGCTCACCGGGGCGGAGGCCGACATCGGTCAGATCGCCTACGAGATGACCCTGCTCGTCAATCGGGTCGGCGAACACCTCGGCATCGATGCCAGGCAACCCGAGCGAACACGCAAGGCGGACGCCTGACCTGCGGTTTTTCCTGCCCCCGTGGAGTTATCCACAGGCCCGGAACGAGCCACGGCGAAACCGGCTACGGTGAGTGCACGGCGAACGCACAGGGCGTGAGCCAACGACTCCACGGGGGAGCACGACCATGTCGGCCGACCTTTTCGATCCCACCCGCCCCCACACCTGCAAGCCGAGCCATGCAGCCCGCGAACTGGGGCTCAAGCCAGGTGATTTCGACCGTGCCGTGCAGCTCGGCTGCATCCGCACCGTGCCCGACGAGGGCGGGGGAGGGGGTCGCCGCGTGGAACGCGCGGAGATCGAGCGCGTCCGCGCCCAGGACGGCTTCCCCGAGTCCCTCCTGGACCGGGTGCGGGTCGTGGGGACGGCCGAAGGGGCAGCCCTCATGGAGATCCCGGCCGGCAGGTTCACCCGGCTCGCCCGGCTGGGCCTGCTCGTGCCCGCCGCGTTCTACCTCAACCGCTACCGCGCCGTGGTCTGGCTCTACCTGGCGGAGGAACTACGCCAGTTCGCGGCCGAACCGGAGAACGCGCGCTTGCTCAAGGGGCGTACGCCCGAGACGCTGCGCGGCCAGTTGACGGCCGGCGTGGACCTGCGGGCACGCAACTGGCGCGGACGCCATCTGGGACTCCTGCTCCGGCGGGCCGAGGATCCCTGGGCCCGAGCCGCGGCCGTGGCCGCCTTCCTCACGCCCGTCGACGTCGCGGACATCGTCAGGGACCCGTACGAGCGGGCGCAGCTGAACCGGTTCCGGCCCATGCCGGCCGGGCACGGCGTTCCCGGATCACCGGTCACACACGCGACCGAGCAGATCACGACGGCGCAGGACGCGGACGAGATCGGCTGGCTGCGCAGCGAGCTGGCGCGCCTGGCCGAGGAGGCCCGCAGCGTCTCATCCGTCGCGCGACCGGCCGCCCGCCCCCTCCCGCCGGTGATCCGCACGGCTCCACGGCCCATCCCGCCGATGGCCCGTACGGTGACGGGGCCCGCGGAAGAGACATCGAGGTTCCCGAAGCCGGCGGCGTCGTCACCGGGACCGGACGGCTTCTCCCCGGAGTCGACGCAACGACTCCCAGAGCCGGCCGCGTGGGCCGAGGAGCCGTGGACACGGCCCACGTGGTCGACGGCGCGGTCTTGTGAGCCGGTGGTACGGCCTCCCGAGCCGATGTCCGCCAGCAGGCCGGCGGCGCCGACCGCACCACGGGGTCACGGGACGGCACAGCCCGGTCCGCGGCGGTCGCCCCGCGGTCTGCGGGCCTGGCTCCGGCGGAGAAGCCCACGACGCACAGGGGCCGCGCGGGTGTGAACGCCTCACGGCGGGCCCCTGGTCGCGGGGGCTACAGCGCCCGGAACAGACCTTCCTGGACGACCGATACGAGCAGTCGTCCCTCCAGGTCGTAGATGCGCCCGCGCGCCAGCCCACGCCCGCCGATGGCGATCGGGGACTCCTGGTCGTAGAGGAACCACTCGTCCGCGCGGAAGGGCCGGTGGAACCACATGGCGTGGTCCAGCGAGGCCAAGTCGAAGTTGCGCGGACCCCACAGCGGCTCCACCGGGATGCGGACCGCGTCCAGGAGGGTCATGTCACTGGCATAGGTCAGCGCGCACGTGTGCACCAGGGGGTCGTCGCCCAGCGGCCCCACCGCGCGCATCCACACGGCGCTGCGCGGCTCGGCCCCCTTGATCTCCTCGGCGTTCCAGCGCAGCCGGTCGACGTAGCGGATGTCGAAGGGCTGACGGCGCGCCATCCGTTCCAACTGCTCCGGCAGCGTGCCCAGATGCTTGCGGATCTCCTCCGAGACCGTCGGCAGCGACTCCGGGTGCGGCACCTCACGGGCCGGCGGCAACTGGTGCTCGAAAGGTCCTTCCTCAGGCTTGTGAAAGGAGGCGGTCAGATTGAAGATCGTGCGGCCCTGCTGCACGGCCGTGACCCGGCGCGTCGTGAAGGAACGCCCGTCACGGACCCGCTCCACCTGGTACACGATCGGCACGCCCGGCCGGCCGGGACGCAGGAAGTACGCGTGCAGTGAGTGCACCGGGCGGTCGCCGTCCGTGGTGCGGCCGGCGGCGACCAGCGCCTGGCCGGCCACCTGGCCGCCGAAGACCCGCTGGAGGGATTCCTGCGGGCTGCGGCCACGGAAGATGTTGACCTCTATCTGCTCCAGGTCGAGCAGGTCGACCAGTCTCTCGGCCGGATTCGTCATCGATGGGTTTCTCCTTGGCTTGCCACTGGCCGCGAACGGCTCACAGCTGGCCGACGTCGGTGACACGGACTACCGCACGGCCCTCGGCGTCGGAGGCCGTGAGGTCGATCTCCGCGCTGATGCCCCAGTCGTGGTCACCGTTCGGGTCGTCGAAGATCTGACGGACGCGCCAGAGCCCGTTCTCCGGCTCCTCCTTGATGACAAGGAGCTTGGGGCCGCGGGCGTCGGGGCCGGTGCCGAGGTCGTCGTACTCGTCCCAGTACTTGTCCATCGCCTCGCCCCACGCGTCGGCGTCCCAGCCGGACTCGGCGTCCAGCTCGCCCAGTTCCTCGACCTGGTCCAGGGCGGCCAGCTCCACGCGGCGGAACATGGCGTTGCGGACGAGGACCCGGAAGGCGCGGGCGTTGGTCGTGACCGGCTTGACCTCGTCGGCCTTCTCCTGGGCCTCCTCGGCGGTCATCTCCTCCGGGTTGGCGAGCTGCTCCCACTCGTCCAGCAGGCTGGAGTCCACCTGGCGCACCATCTCGCCCAGCCACTCGATCAGGTCCTGCAGATCCTCGGACTTCAGGTCGTCCGGGATGGTGTGGTCCAGCGTCTTGTAGGCGCTGGCGAGGTAACGCAGCACGATGCCCTCGGTGCGGGCCAGCTCGTAGAAGGACACCAGCTCCGTGAAGGACAACGCCCGCTCGTACATGTCCCGGACCACCGACTTAGGCGACAGCGGGTGGTCGCCGACCCACGGGTGGCTCTTGCGGTAGGTGTTGTAGGCGTGGAAGAGCAGCTCTTCCAGCGGTTTCGGGTACGTGATGTCCTGCAGCCGCTCCATGCGCTCCTCGTACTCGACCCCGTCCGCCTTCATCGCGGCCACGGCCTCACCGCGCGCCTTGTTCTGCTGGGCGACGAGGATCTGCCGCGGGTCGTCCAGGGTGGACTCGACCACGGAGACCATGTCGAGGGCGTACGACGGCGACTCGGGATCGAGGAGTTCGAACGCCGCCAGGGCGAACGTGGACAGCGGCTGGTTCAGCGCGAAGTCCTGCTGGAGGTCGACCGTGAGCCGGACGATCCGGCCCTCGGCATCGGGCTTGTCGAGCTTTTCGACGATTCCGCCGTCGAGCAGCGAGCGGTAGATCGCGATGGCCCGGCGGATGTGCCGCAGCTGCTGCTTGCGCGGCTCGTGGTTGTCCTCCAGGAGGTGGCGCATCGCTTCGAACGCGTTGCCCGGACGGGCGATCACCGACAGCAGCATTGTGTGCGTCACCCGGAAACGCGAGGTCAGCGGCTCCGGTTCCGACTCGATCAGCTTCTGGAAGGTGTTCTCCGTCCAGCCGACGAAGCCCTCCGGCGCCTTCTTGCGCACCACCTTGCGCCGCTTCTTCGGGTCGTCGCCCGCCTTCGCCAGCGCCTTCTCGTTCTCGATGACGTGTTCCGGCGCCTGCGCGACCACGAACCCGGCAGTGTCGAAACCGGCCCGGCCGGCCCGGCCCGCGATCTGGTGGAACTCCCGGGCCCGCAGGGTGCGCACCCGGCTGCCATCGTACTTGGTCAGCGCTGTGAACAGCACCGTGCGGATCGGCACGTTGACGCCCACGCCGAGCGTGTCCGTGCCGCAGATGACCTTCAGCAGTCCGGCCTGGGCGAGCTTCTCCACCAGGCGCCGGTACTTGGGCAGCATGCCGGCGTGGTGCACGCCGATGCCGTGCCGTACGTAACGGGAGAGGTTGCGGCCGAACTTGGTGGTGAAGCGGAAGTTGCCGATCAGCTCGGCGATCTGATCCTTCTCCTCGCGCGAGCACATGTTGATGCTCATCAGCGCCTGCGCCCGCTCGACGGCCTGCGCCTGCGTGAAGTGCACGATGTACACCGGGGCCTGCTTGCTCTCCAACAGGTCGGTGAGCGTCTCGGTGAGCGGGGTCAGCTTGTACTCGTAGGACAGAGGCACCGGACGGGTGGCGGAGCGGACCACCGAGGTGGGGCGGCCGGTGCGGCGGGTGAGGTCCTTCTCGAAGAAGGACACATCGCCCAAAGTGGCCGACATCAGGATGAACTGTGCCTGCGGCAGTTCCAGCAACGGGATCTGCCAGGCCCAGCCGCGGTCCCCCTCGGCGTAGAAGTGGAACTCGTCCATGACGACCTGGCCGACGTCCGCGTCCTTGCCGTCCCGCAGCGCGATCGACGCCAGCACCTCGGCGGTGCAGCAGATAACCGGCGCGTCGGCGTTCACGGATGCGTCGCCGGTGAGCATGCCGACGTTCTCGGTGCCGAAGAGCTTGCACAGCTCGAAGAACTTCTCCGACACCAGGGCCTTGATCGGTGCCGTGTAGAAGGTGACCTCGTCCCGGGCCAGCGCGGCGAAGTGCGCGCCTGCGGCGATCATGCTCTTGCCGGATCCGGTGGGCGTCGACACGATCACGTTCGCCCCGGAGACCACCTCGATCAGCGCCTCCTCCTGGTGGGGATAGAGGGTGAGGCCGCGCTCCTGAGCCCAGGACTCGAAGGCCTCGTACAGGGCGTCGGGGTCGGCGGTCGGCGGCAGCTGATCGATGAGGGTCACGCCCCCATCTTGCCTGGCCCACCGCCCGAGCGGGGAATCGGCTGCGGGTGTGAAGATCATGGAAGCTACGCTGTGTGGCCGGCGAGGCGTCAGCGCACCAGGTCAACTGGGCAGCGCGACATGAGGAATGGGGCGGGAAGCGGCCATGATGGGACCAGCACACTCACTGTCGGGGGCCGCTGCCTGGCTGGGGGTGGGAGCCGCCACGGCGGCGGCCGGACACCCCATGCCCTGGCCGGTCCTCCTCTGCGGCGCCCTGATCAGCGCCGGAGCCGCGCTCGCCCCGGACCTCGACCACAAGGCGGCCACCATCTCCCGGGCCTTCGGGCCGGTCTCCCGCGGGCTCTGCGAGATCGTGGACAAACTCTCGTACACCGTCTACAAGGCGACCAGGAAGCAGGGCGACCCGCGCCGCTCCGGCGGACACCGCACGCTGACGCACACCTGGGTGTGGGCCGTCCTGATCGGCGCGGGCTGCTCCGCCGTGGCGATCACCGGGGACCGCTGGGGAGTGCTGGCGGTCCTCTTCGTGCACATGGTGCTGGCGATCGAAGGTCTGCTGTGGCGGGCGGCACGCGGCTCCAGCAGCGATGTCCTGGTCTGGCTGCTGGCGGCGACCAGCGCGTGGATCCTGGCCGGAGTGCTGGACAAGCCGGGCCATGGTTCCGACTGGCTGTTCACCGCGCCGGGGCAGGAGTACCTGTGGCTGGGGCTGCCGGTCGTGCTCGGCGCGCTGGTGCACGACATCGGGGACGCGCTGACCGTGTCCGGCTGCCCGATCCTGTGGCCGATCCCGGTGGGCCGCAAGCGCTGGTACCCGGTGGGGCCGCCGAAGGCGATGCGGTTCCGGGCGGGCAGCTGGATCGAGCTCAAAGTGCTGATGCCGGCGTTCATGCTGCTCGGCGGGGTCGGCTGCGCCGCGGCCCTCAATGTGATCTGACCAGGCCGACGGCACCGGCTCACGATCGGGCGGAGCCGGGGCGGGCGCGCCGCGTCCGGGCCAGGACATCGGGGCGGGACGGAGGTTCGCAGCCGTCCTCCGGCCCGGGTCATGCGCAGGCGGGTTCCTCGGCGGTGGCCCGCGGTCCGGCGGAGATCGCCGGATCAGCCCGGCTCGCCCGCGTCCGCCGTGCCGTACCGGCGCTCGAAGCGGGCGATGCGGCCCTCGGTGTCGACCGTACGCGCCTTGCCGGTGTAGAAGGGGTGGCTCTCCGAGGAGATCTCCACGTCGATCACCGGGTAGCTCTGGCCGTCGTCCCACTCGATGGTCTGCTCGCTCCGGGCGGTGGACCTCGTCAGGAAGGCGTACCCTGCGGCGCGGTCACGGAAGACAACGGGGTGGTAGTCGGGGTGCTTGTCCTGCTGCATGGCGGCTCCTCGCAACGGGAGGTCGGGCCGGAGGCGTCCGGACTGTCCGGCTCAGCCGGGGAGGGCGTCCTCGTCGACGATGTGCACCGCGGCCTCCTCGGCGGAGGCGGCGGCCCCGTCGATGCCGACGTCGGTGGCGACGAGCGCGGCCTCGTCGTCCTCGTGCGCGCCCTCGTCGGGTGCCACCAGCCGCCCGGACCGGAAGTTGCCGACCTCATTGTCGAGGGGTTCCCCGTCGGTGCCCTCGCAGTCCCCGATACCGTCCCCGTCGGGCGCGGAGAGATCGGGCAGCTCTTCGGCGAGCCGCTGGTCGAGGGTCTCACCCGCCTGGCGTTCGGCCGCCGTCACACCGACGTGTTCCACCGCCCACGGTCGCTCGGGAGGGGACCAGCCGCGGTCGAGGGGGTCGGCGACGCCGTCGAAGTCCAGAGTGTCCTCGACGTCGAGCACCCCCGAGTCCTCCCGGATCTCCGAGGGATCGGGCTGGTAGACGTCATCCCCCCAACCGTCGGCGTTGTCCACGACTACCTCCAGAGGGTGAGGACGGCCGGATGCCGCCCCAGCGAACGGCGAGCCGTCGGCACGCGCGGCACGGTGGCCGCACGCCGTGAACCGGCTGGTCCCCGGGCGCGCGCCGAGCCGCTGCCGCTTTCCAGCCTTCCACCCCGGATCGGCACCGCGCAACGGCACGGCCCCGGGGGTGAGCGCGCAACCGCGCCACGGGTCCGGCCGGAACCCACCGGGCATCGGAGCGCGGCAAGCGGACCGCTGCGCGGCCCGGCTTACCCGAGCGGAGCCGGAGGGGCGCCGTCCGCGGCCGTGACGTCAGGCGTCCACGCCCCTGCCGGACCGCCTCCCGCCCTCACGGTCGACGCCCCCGCGCGCGCCCCCGGGCAGCCGCCCTCTGCCACCCCTCCCAGGGGGCCGTCCCCGCACGCGTGCCCACCCGCGCCCCCGCCCGGTCCTCACCCGTGCCAGGAGCGCCACAGCGCCGCGTACGCCCCCTCCGCCGCGACCAGCTCCTCATGGCTGCCGAGCTCGCTGATCCGGCCGTTCTCGACGACGGCGATCACGTCGGCGTCGTGGGCGGTGTGCAGCCGGTGGGCGATGGCCACCACGGTGCGGCCTTCGAGGACCCGTGCCAGGGAGCGTTCCAGATGCCGGGCCGCGCGCGGGTCGAGCAGCGAGGTCGCCTCGTCCAGGACCAGCGTGTGCGGATCGGCGAGCACCAGCCGGGCCAGCGCGATCTGCTGTGCCTGTGCCGGGGTCAGCGCCAGACCGCCGGAGCCGACCTCGGTGTCCAGACCGTCGTCCAGGGCCCGGGCCCAGCCGTCCGCGTCGACCGCGCCGAGAGCCGCCCACAGTTCGGCGTCCGTGGCGTCGGTGCGGGCCAGCAGGAGGTTGTCCCGCAGGGAACCCACGAAGACATGGTGCTCCTGGTTGACCAGGGCGACATGCGCGCGGACGCGCTCGGCGGGCATCCGGGACAGCTCCGCCCCGCCCAGGCTGACCCGTCCGCCCCGGGGCGCGTAGATCCCGGCGAGCAGCCGGCCCAGGGTGGACTTGCCCGCACCGGACGGGCCGACGAGGGCCATCCGGGTGCCCGGAGCGACCCGCAGGGAGACCTCGCGCAGCACGTCGACGCCCTCCCGGTAACCGAAGCGCACCCGGTCGGCGTCCACGACCCGTCCCTCGGGGGCCAGTGCCGCGTCCCCGGCGTCCGGCTCGATGTCCCGGACGCCGACCAGGCGGGCCAGCGACACCTGGGCGACCTGCACCTCGTCGTACCAGCGCAGGATCAGGTTGACCGGGTCGACCAGCATCTGCGCGATGAGGGCACCGGTGGTGAGCTGACCCACCCCTATCCAGCCCCGCAGCACGAACACCCCGCCGACCATCAGGACCGAGCCGAGCACGAGGAGGTGGACGGTGTTGATGACCGGGAAGAGCACGGAGCGGAGCCAGAGCGTGTACCTCTCCCACGCGACCCACTGCGCGATCCGCTGCTCGGACAGGGCCACGCGGCGGGCACCGAGGCGGTGCGCCTCGACGGTGTGGCCCGCGTCCACGGTCTCGGCGAGCGCGGCGGCGACGGCGGCGTACCCGGCGGCTTCCGAACGGTAGCCGGACGGAGCCCGCTTGAAGTACCAGCGGCAGCCGATCACCAGGACCGGTACGGCGAGCAGCGCGGCGGCGGCCAGCGGCGGCGCCGTCACCACCAGCCCGCCGAGCAGCAACAGGGCCCACACGACACCGATGGCCAGCTGCGGCACGGCCTCGCGCATGGCGTTGGCCAGCCGGTCGATGTCGGTGGTGATACGGGAGAGCAGGTCGCCGGTGCCCGCCCGTTCCAGCACGCCCGGCGGCAGCCCCACGGACCGGACGAGGAAGTCCTCGCGCAGGTCGGCCAGCATCCGCTCGCCGAGCATCGCGCCCCGCAGCCGCACCTGCCGGACGAACACGGCCTGCACGGCCAGCGCGAGCACGAACAGCCCGGCGGTCAGCCCCAGGTGGAGTTCCCGGGCCCCGTCCGACACCCGCTCGACCAGCCCGCCGAGCAGGTACGGGCCCGCCATGGAGGCGATGACGGCCACCGTGTTGACGGCGATGAGCAGCAGGAAGGCCCGGCGGTGCCGGCGGAACAGCTCGGTGACGTAGGCGCGCACGGTCGCCACGGCGCCGACGGGCAGGGTGGTGGCGGTCGTCGGGGCCGCCGGGTCGTAGTCCGGCGGTGCGACGCCGATCATGCGCTCTCCTCGATCTCTTCCAGCTCCTGGAGCTCGTCCAGCAGCGTGCCGTCGTCGGCGGCCAGTTCCTCGTCGGTCTCCCGGGTCACCACGGCCCGGTACCGGGGCTCGCCGTCGATCAGCTCGCGGTGCGGGCCGACCGCCGCGACCCGGCCCTCGTGCACCAAGGCGACCCGGTCCGCGCGGTCGAGCAGCAGCGGCGAGGAGGTGAACACCACGGTCGTCCGTCCCGACCGCAGCCGGCGCAGCCCGTCCGCGATCCGCGCCTCGGTGTGCGAGTCGACCGCGGAGGTCGGCTCGTCCAGCACCAGCACCTGCGGATCGGTGATCAGCGACCTGGCGAGGGCCAGTCGCTGGCGCTGGCCGCCGGACAGGGACCGGCCGCGCTCGGTGATCCGGGCGTCCATCGGATCGGCGGCGTCCAGCGAACCCTGCACCAGCGCGTCCAGCACGTCCTCGCACTGCGCCGCGGCGAGCGCGTCCGCGGCCGGCACCGCACCGGAGGAGGGTACGTCCAGCAGCTCGCGCAGCGTGCCGGACAGCAGCACCGGGTCCTTGTCCTGCACGAGGACGGCGGTGCGGGCGCTGTCGAGGGGCAGGTCGTCCAGGGGCACCCCGCCCAGCAGCACCGACCGGTCCGGCTCGGCGGGGTGGCCGCCGAGCCGCTCGGCCAGCCTGCCCGCCGCGTCCGGGTCACCGCACACCACGGCGGTGAACCGGCCGGCGGGCGCGAGCAGACCGGTCACCGGGTCGTACAGGTCGCCGCCCGGCACCTCGGCCGCACGGGTGCCGTCGGTGTCCGTGGACCGCTCCAGTGACAGCACACGCGCGGCGCGCTTGGCCGAGGGACGGGAGAAGGAGTACGCCATGGCGATCTCCTCGAAGTGACGCAGCGGGTAGCTGAGGATCATGACCGCGCTGTAGACGGTGACGAGTTCGCCGACATCGATCCGGCCCTCGCGGGCCAGGCCGACGCCGCGCCAGACGACCGCGATCAGCAGTAGTCCGGGCAGCAGCACCTGGACGGCGGAGATCAGCGACCACATCCGGGCACTGCGTACGGCGGCGTGCCGTACCTCCTGGGAGGCCCGGCGGTAGCGGTCCAGGAACAGCTCCTCGCCGCCGATGCCGCGCAGCACCCGCAGACCCGCGACCGTGTCCGAGGCCAGCTCGGTGGCCCGGCCCGCCTTCTCGCGCTGGACGTCGGCGCGGCGGGTCGCCCGGGGCAGCAGGGGCAGCACCGCGAGCGCCACGACGGGCAGGCCCACGGCGACGACCACGCCGAGAGCGGGCTGGTACACGACCAGGCCGACGGCGACGATCACCACCGTCGCGGCGGCGGCGGTGAAGCGGGAGACGGCCTCGACGAACCAGCCGATCTTCTCGACGTCACCCGTGGACACGGCCACCACCTCACCGGCGGCCACCCGCCGGGTCAGGGCCGAGCCCAGGTGGGCGGCCTTGCGCGCCAGCAGCTGCTGGACGCGGGCGGCGGCGGTGATCCAGTTGGTGACGGCCGCGCGGTGCAGCATGGTGTCACCGACGGCGAGCCCTGTTCCGCACAGCACCATCAGACCCCCCGTCAGGGCGAGCCGGGTGCCGGAGCGGTCGACGGCCGCCTGCACGGCGAGACCGACGCAGAAGGGCAGGGCGGAGACGGAGACGAAATGCAGCAGGCCCCAGGCGAGCGACTTCAGCTGTCCGCCCAGCTGGTTGCGCCAGAGCCACCACAGGAATCGGGGACCCGAGCGCGCGTCGGGCACGCCCGGATCGGGATACGGAAGGTCTTGGATCTGCATGACGTCCCAGTGGCTCGTGTCAGGGCAGGGCAGGAGCGGAACGCCGCGGTGCGCGGCGACAAGCCGTGAAAGGTTGACGTCATGCAGTGGTGAATTTCAAACAGTTTTTCCTGACGGCCCGCGAAATCGGCCGTGATCGGCCATGGCACCGCCGTCCGGCAGCCGGGCCCCTGGGTTCCCGGCTGCCGCGCGGTCATCGTCCGGCGGAACCGGCGGAACCGGCCGGGCTTGCCGGGCCGGAAGGGCCGGAAGGGGCGGAAGGCCTGGAAGGCCTGGAAGGAGCGGTCGGGGCGATGGGGACCGAGGGGGCGGTCCGGGAGGCCGGGCTCTCCTGCGGCCCCGACGAGGCGGTCGAGGACACCACGTCCACGTCGCTGGCCCGCACATACGCGAGCCGGTGGCCGAACTGGATCTCGTAGTACTTCTCCCGGCCCCACACCACCGGGTTGGGCGTGTCGCTGAAGGACTTGGCGGTGTAGGAGCTGCCGACACCGGACTGCGTCACGTACCGCTGGCCCGCCTGGAAGCTGTACGGGAGCGGCGACTCGTCCGGCTCGTCGATGCCGTCCGGGTACGCCTCCTCCTCCGGCAGGGCGCGCCCGTACACCGGGATCTCGTCCAGGCCCTCCTTCGGGGTGACCATGCGCCCGGCCGCGCCGACGGCGGTGGGCTGGTTCCGGGGATTCTTGAACCAGGCCTTGTTGCCCTGGAACCAGATCGCCGTCCAGTCTCCGCTGCGGTCGGCCACGGCGAAGGTCTGACCGGCGGAGACCCGCGAGCCCAGGTCGTTGACGTCCACCGTGGAGTCCTCGCCGTCCGGTTTGCGGCCCGGGTCCTGGATCAGCGGGGCGCGCTCGCTCGGCTCGGTGTACAGGCGGACGGCGCTGGAGCCGTGCGGCCGACACGGTGAACCACTGCCGCCGCAGCCCGTGAACTCCGGCTTGTGCGTGGCGTAGTCGGGCAGGATGGTCACCATGTCACTGTCCGGTCCCGCCGTGGCCCGCAGCGGTGCGCCGAGGAGGTCGAAGTAGTGGCGCCAGTCCCAGAAGGGGCCGGGGTCGTCGTGCATGTCGGGAATGCTGCCGGCGGTCGGGGCCGGCACGTTGTCGTGGCCGAAGATGTGCTGCCGGTCCAGCGGGATGGCGTACTTCTTCGCCAGGTACTTCACCAGGCGCGCCGAGGCCCGGTACATGCGTTCCGTGTACCAGGTTCCCGGCTGGGTGAGGAACCCCTCGTGCTCGATGCCGATGGAGCGGGCGTTCACGAACTGGCTGCCGGAGTGCCAGGCCTCGTCCTTGGTCTTGACGTGCTGGGTGACGTGGCCGTCGCTGGAGCGGATCGAGTAGTGCCACGACGACTCCGTGGGGTCCTGCACCGTCTGGAGCATGCTCGGCAGCTCCGCCTCGGTGTCGTGGATGACGATGTACTCGATCGGCTGGTCCCTGGGGCGGTCGGCCAGGTCGTGGTTGCCGTACGCGCTGTCGTCGATCTCCTCGTACGGCGCGCCGAGCCAGTCGCAGGCCAGTTCGGCGGGGCACTCGACGTCCTTCTGCCGCTGCGGTCCCTGGGCGGAGGGGGTGTGCTGGCGCGGCCGGACGCGGGGGGTGGCGGGCAGCGTGACCTCCTGCCCCTCGGCGGTGGTGCGGTGCGCGCCCCGGCGGATCAGGGCGAAGACATCGTCGGCGTAGGCGGCGGCCGACGAGACGTCACGGGTGCCCGGGAAGCGCGCCACCGCCTCCCACCAGTCCGCCGGGTCGGCGCTGAGGGGCTTGCCGAGCTGCCGTTGCGTGGCGGCCAGGAGCGCCGCGCCGCCGCGTACGTTGGCGACGGCGTCCTTGCGCAGTTGTTCGGCCGGGACGTGGATCAGCCGTGCCGCGTGGGGCAGGTCCGCGGGCTGCACGGCGTGGCCGGGCGAGGTGCCGGCGCCGTCGGTGGCGGCCGGTCCGGGGGCCGCGGCGCGGGGCTGGGCCTGGACGCCGTCCGCCGCCCGCGCGGTGGCGGAGGGGGCCGGCGTCGTGACGAGTTCGGGGTCCAGCAGGTGCATCGGCCCGAAGCCGCCGGCGACGCTGGGCGCGCCGGGGTGGGAGTCCCAGCGCGACTGCAGGTAGGACACGCTCATGAGGACACTGCGCGGCACGTGGAACTCGCGTGCGGCGTCCGTGAAGGCGTCCTGCAGCCGCCGGTCGGACGGATCGGCGCAGCCGGACATCGGGAGGATCAGCAGCGGTGGCAGCAGCGCCGCCCCCGCGATGACACAGGCCGTACGGCGGCATCTCCGGACGGCACCGGGGATACGGGCAACGACATTTCTTCTCATTGCAGGGGCTCTCCCAACCACGCTCGTTCGCAACCAGGGCAGAGGAGTTGCCCGTCGCGCCACCCCTCGTACGTTTCCGTGCCCGGAGCGCCGTGTCGTGGCGAGGGTCACCGGTGTGGACCAGCCCTCCCGCAGAGGCCACCCGGTCGGCGGCAGTGACTCCGCTGCCCGGGGCAACCAAACATGACAGGCCGTCCGGTCCCGGCCCGGCCGCCCGGTTGCCCCAGCGCTCAGTCCTCCACCGGGTCCACCTGCCAGTCGGGATGCCCCGGCATCGGCGGGGTGTGCGCGCCGTACAGCCACGGGTGGAGGAACGGGCCGAGGTCCTCGCCCGCGACCCGGGACGCGAGCGCGATGAAGTCCCGGGTGCCGGCCGCCCGGCCCCGGTAGGCGGTCACCCAGGCCCGCTCGATCCGGCCGAAGGTCTCCTCGCCGACCTTTTCCCGCAGCGCGAACAGCACCAGCGCCGAGCCGTCGTACCGCATCACCTTGAACAGCGTGGCGTCGGTGGGTTCGGCGGGCGCCCCCTCGTCGTGCCGCCACTGGTCGTGCCGCTCGTACGCCGCCCGCATCACGGACTCCAGCTCGGCCCCGCCGTGCTCGTCGGAGTACAGCCGTTCGTAGTAACGGGCGTGACCCTCGCTCAGCCACAGGTCGGACCAGCGCCGGATGGCGACGCTGTCACCAGTCCAATGGTGGGTCAGTTCGTGCACGAGGTTGCGTTCCGCGCCGACCCGGTCGCCCAGCAGGTCGTCCCGGGGCACGACGGCGAGCGACTGGGTCTCCAGCGCCACCGGCAGGTCGGTGTCCCCGACCAGCACGCCGTAGCGGCGGAACGGGTAGGGGCCGAGCCGCTGTTCCAGCCAGGCCAGGTGGTCCGGGGTGAGCGAACGGTACTCCTCGGTGTCCGCGACCAGGCCGTCCGGCACCACGTCCCGCACGGGCAGCCCGCGCGGCCCCTCGCTGTCGACGAACGTGAACCTTCCGATGGCCAGCTGGACCAGCTGCGCCGCGATCGGCTGTTCGGAGTCGTACGTCCAGCGGGTGCGGCCGTCGGGGTGCCGCTCGGTGCCGACGAGGCGGCCGTTGGCCACCGCGCTGACTCCGGGCGGGGTCGTCACGCGGAAGGTGATGGGCGCCCGCAGACTGGGGTGGTCGTTGGCCGGGAAGATCATCCGGGCGCCGTCGGGCTGCGCGCAGACGACGGTCCCGTCGGGCGTGGGGACCCAGCCGTAGTCCTGGATGGCGTCGTCGCGGTGGCGTCCCTGCGTGGGGTCGGCGGTGTAGGCGACGCGGACGGTGAACGCGCGGCCGCGCGGGATGGGTTTCGCGGGGGTGACGACGAGTTCGTCACCGTGGCGCTCGGCTGCGGCCGGCGCCCCGTCGACGGTCACGCGGTGCAGCGTGTTGCCCGCGAAGTCCAGGTCGAAGCGGGACAGGGCCTGGTCGGCGGTGGCGCTGATGGAGGCCGCGGCCTCGAAGGGTGTGCGGGGGGCCCGCCAGTCGAAGTCGAGCGTGTAACGGCGGACGGTGTAACCGCCGTTGCCGGCCAGCGGCATGAGCGGATCGCCGATGCCCGGCGCGCCGGGCGACGGGGCCGGACCGGCGGCCGTGGCCGGTGCGCCGGGGGCGGGTCGCCGGCCCGGACCGGCGAACGGGGCGCTGACGGTGACGACGGCGGCTCCCGCGAGGGCGAGGGCGAGTACGACGGCTCCGGCGAGCGTGCGGACGGCCCGGCGGTGCCGTCCCGACGGGTTTGTGACCGGTGCTTTCACCGTGGATGCCCCTCGGCGGCGCGGGGCGCGGAGCGCGCGGCCGCGCGCCCGGCGGGAGGGCCGCCGGCCGTCGTGATCTCCATGCCCGCACTATGCCAGTACGATGCGCTTATATAACTGATTGTCACTTTTCTGGGTGCCTGCGTGGCGTCCCGGACGGCCGTGCGCATCGCGCCGATCTCCCGAGGCGTCATTGCGGGGCGGGCCGTCCGCCCGTAGAACACCGGCCATGAGACGACAGTTAGTCATGTCCATGCTTGCCGGAGCGACCCTCCTGGCGAGCGCGCTCTTCGGCACGGGTGCGCCGACCGCCCGAGCGGTGGACGTACCCGCCGAGTTCGGCACCGACTGGCACGACCCGGTGACCGCGGCCCCGCCCGTCGGCCGGCCGCACACCCGCTCCTGCCAGGTCACCCTCGCCGACGCACGGTTCCGTGACTTCACGCCCTACCACGGCACCTACGCGCCCCCCGAGGGCTGCGGCGACCGCTGGAGCAAGGTCGTGCTGCGCCTCGACGGGAAGGTGAAGGGCCGTCAGTACGACCGGCTCGGCTATCTGCGGGTCGGCGGGGTCGAGGTCCTGCGCACCTCCACCCCGGAACCCTCGCCCGACGGCATCGAGTGGCACGTCGAGAAGGACGTCACCCGCTACAGCGAGACCTTCCGCGCCGCCCGGGACGTCGAGATGCTGATCGGCAACGTGGTGGACGACACCTACACCGGTGTCATCGACGTACACGTCACCCTGGCCTTCTACGCGGGGCGCCCCGCGGCCCCCGCGCCCGACCGGGTCCTCACCCTCGCCGACACGCCCGCCGGTACGACGCTCACCACCCCGCGCAACAGCGAACGGATCGTCGCCGAGGTGTACGCGACCGGTTCGGGCGGCGGCTGCGAGGAGTTCTGGTACCTGACCGTCGCCGATCCGGCGCCGTACTCCTGCAAGGCCGACCACGGGCCGTACCGGGAGGTGCGGATCAGCGTCGACGGGCGGCTCGCCGGCATCGCCGCGCCGTACCCGCACGTGTGGACGGGCGGCTGGTCCAACCCCTTCCTCTGGTACGTCGTCCCGGCCCCGCGCGCCTTCGACGTGCGGCCCGTCGAGTACGACCTCACGCCCTTCGCCGGCCTGCTCAACGACGGCCGCCCGCACCGCGTCGAGGTGTCCGTCGCCGGGGTGCCGGCGGGGCAGCCGGGCTGGAGCACACCGGTGAACGTCCTGGTCTGGCAGGACCCGCACCGGGCCCACGTCCCCGGCGCGCTCATCGAGGACACCGCCGCCGACCTCGCCAACTCCTCGGTCCACACGCCCGGCCGGGAGCACCGGGTGGACACCGAGGCGGGGCACCGGCTCACCGTCTCCGGCTACCTGGACACCTCTCACGGACGGGTGACCACCACCGTCACCCGGACGCTCGCCCACGCCTCCGTCCACCGCTGGACCGACGGCGAGAACACGGACGGACTCGACGCCTTCTGGAGTGACGACGAATCGGTCGGGACCACCGGCCGGGGACCGGCGCGCACGACGCACACCCATCGGACGTACACCATGAACGGCACCGTCACCCTGGGCCCGGACGACCGGCTGCGCACCGTGCTCACGGTCGGCGACCGGGCGTCGGCGGTGACGCGCGAGGGCGGCCGGCGCACCGCGTGGTCGCGGCTGGACGACACCTACAGCGGCGACGCCACGTACACGCTGAACGTCCCGCGCGACCAGCGGCACGCGGTGGGCACATCGACCGAGCGCTACCGTCTCGTCGGCTCGGCGGGCTGCTACGACCGCTCGCTGACCACGGTCCAGGGCGTGCTGACGGAGGACCGCGACCGCTGCTGAGTCCGGCCGCCGACGCGCGCATACCAGGGCCCCCGTCCCCGAGACAGGCCGCTCCGGCGGGGCGGATGCCCCTCGGGCGGGGGCCTTCCGGAGGGGGAGAGCCGCTCAGCAGCGCGGCGCGGGCTCCCCGTCGATCAGCGTGTCCAGCAGCACGCCGAGCACCTGGCGCTCCTTCTCCGTCAGCGGCGCCAGTATCTCCTCGGCCGCCGAGCGGCGGGCGCCGCGCAGCTCCAGCAGGGCCGCGCGGCCCTCGTCGGTCAGCTCGATCCGGGTCACGCGCCGGTTCGCCGGGTCCGGCACCCGCCGGACCCTGCCGCCCGCCTCCAGCCCGTCGACCAGCGTCGTCACCGCGCGCGGCACGACCTCCAGCCGCTCGGCCAGGTCGGCCATGCGCGGCGGCGAGGGGTAGTGCGCGAGGGTGCGCAGCAGCCGGGACTGGGCCGGGGTGATGCCCAGGTCGCGCTGTTCCAGATGGCGTTTCTGGATGCGGTGCACCCTGCGGGTGAGCCGTAGCAACTGCTCGGCGAGCAGGCCGTCGGGATCGGGGGTGGTCATGCGGGAACAATATCAGGACGCCGCTCATTGTGAATATAGGTAACAATGAGCTACGATCAGTCATGCATCGTCGGCCGTCCCGCGCCGCCCCCCACGCTCACCTCCGTAGGAGCCCATGCACCCCGAACACGAATCCTCCTGGACTCCACCTGCCGACACCGGCGAGCAGCCCCGCCAGGTGCGCCGCATCCTGCGGCTCTTCCGTCCCTATCGCGGGCGCCTCGCCGTCGTCGGGCTGCTGGTCGGCGCCTCCTCGCTGGTCTCGGTGGCCACGCCGTTCCTGCTGCGGGAGACGCTCGACGTCGCCATCCCCGAGGGCCGCACGGGTCTGCTGAGCCTGCTCGCGCTCGGCATGATCCTCAGCGCCGTCCTGGCCGGCGTCTTCGGCGTGCTCCAGACGCTGATCTCGACCACCGTCGGCCAGCGGGTCATGCACGATCTGCGCACGGCGGTCTACGGCCGGCTCCAGCGCATGTCGCTCGCCTTCTTCACCCGCACCCGCACCGGCGAGGTGCAGTCCCGCATCGCCAACGACATCGGCGGCATGCAGGCCACCGTCACCTCCACCGCCACCTCCCTGGTCTCCAACGTCACCAGCGTGGCCGCCACGGTCGTCGCCATGATCGCCCTTGACTGGCGGCTGACGATCGTCTCGCTCGTCCTGCTGCCGGCGTTCGTCTGGATCAGCCGCCGGGTCGGCAACGAACGCAAGAAGATCACCACCCAGCGGCAGAAACAGATGGCCGCGATGGCGGCCACGGTCACCGAGTCGCTCTCGGCCAGCGGCATCCTGCTCGGCCGCACCATGGGCCGCTCCGACTCGCTGACCTCGTCCTTCGCCGCCGAGTCCGAGCGCCTGGTCGACCTGGAGGTCAGATCGAACATGGCCGGGCGCTGGCGCATGGCCGTGATCACGATCGTGATGGCCGCGATGCCCGCCGTCATCTACTGGACCGCCGGCCTCGCCCTCCGGTTCGGCGGGCCCGACGTCTCCCTCGGCACCATCGTCGCCTTCGTCTCCCTCCAGCAGGGCCTGTTCCGCCCGGCCGTGAGCCTGCTGGCGACCGGCGTCCAGATTCAGACCTCCCTGGCGCTCTTCCAGCGCATCTTCGAGTACCTGGACCTGCCGGTCGACATCACCGAGCGCGAGCGGCCGGTCCGCCTCGACACGGTCAAGGGCGAAGTCCGCTTCGAGCACGTCGAGTTCCGCTACGACGACAAGGGCGGCCCCGTCCTCGACGGCATCGACATCACCGTGCCGGCCGGCGGCAGCCTCGCCGTCGTCGGCCCGACCGGTGCCGGGAAGTCCACGCTCGGCTATCTCGTCCCCCGCCTGTACGACGTCACCGGCGGCCGGGTCACCCTGGACGGGGTGGACGTCCGCGACCTCGACTTCGACACCCTCGCCCGCGCGGTCGGTGTCGTCTCCCAGGAGACGTACCTCTTCCACGCCTCGGTCGCCGACAACCTGCGCTTCGCCAAACCGGACGCCACCGACGAGGAACTGCACGCGGCGGCCAGGGCGGCGCAGATCCACGACCACATCACCGCGCTGCCCGACGGCTACGACACGATCGTGGGCGAACGCGGCCACCGCTTCTCCGGCGGCGAGAAGCAGCGTCTGGCCATAGCCCGCACCATCCTGCGCGACCCGCCGGTCCTCATCCTGGACGAGGCGACCAGCGCACTCGACACCCGCACCGAAGCCGCCGTCCAGCGGGCCATCGACGCGCTCTCGGCCGACCGCACCACCCTCACCATCGCCCACCGGCTGTCCACCGTCCGCGACGCCGACCAGATCGTGGTGCTGGACTCGGGGCGCGTCGCCGAACGCGGCACGCACGAGGAACTCCTGGAGCGGGACGGGCGGTACGCGGCCCTGGTGCGCCGCGATGCGCAACTGCGGCCGACAGACTGAACATATGCCAGGTTTATGACGATATGCGTATTACCGTGCCCGCATGCAGACGAACATTCCGCCACGGAACACGCTCCGACTGACACGCCGGGGAAGACTCGTCACCCTCGTGGCCGGCGCCGTCGCGGCCGGCACCGCCGTGGCGGTGCCGCTGCTGCTCCTCGCGGGCGACCGCGACGAGGCCAGGCCCGCCACCCTGGTCATCCCGGAGGGCTGGCGCGCGAGCCAGGTGTACGACGCGGTCGACAAGGCGCTCCGACTGCCCCCCGGCAGCACCCGCAAGTCGCTCGGCAAGGCGGCGCTGAAACTGCCCGGCGAGGCCGAGGGCAACCCGGAGGGCTATCTCTTCCCGGCGACGTACCCCATCCCGGAAGGAGCCACCCCCGAGTCGCTGCTGCGCACCATGGTCGACACCGCCAACGACAAATACGGCCTCGCGCCGGTCACGGCGGGGGCCCAGCGCAACGCGATGAACCTCCACCAGGCCGTCACCGTCGCCAGCATCGTCCAGGCCGAGGCCGGCAGCAAGGCGGACATGGGCAAGATCGCCCGGGTCATCCTCAACCGGCTGGCCCGCGGAATGCCGCTGCAGATGGACTCGACCGTCGGCTACGCGCTCGAACACGACCCCGCCCCCGCCGGCCAGGGCAGCGGTCAGGTGCAGAGCCCGTACAACTCCTACCAGCGCGTGGGTCTGCCTCCGACCCCGATCGACAACCCCGGCGCGGACGCGATGCGCGCGGCCCTGAACCCCACGCCGGGCGACTGGCTGTACTTCGTCACGGTCCGGCCGGGGGACACCCGCTTCACCGCCGACTACGACGAGCACCTGCGGAACGTGGCCGAGTTCCACGCCGTCCACCAGAGCGCGGCACCGGCCCAGCCGGACGGCGGCGTGCCCTGGTCCTCGTCCTCCGCGGTCCCCGCGCCGCCCTCGGGCGGCTGAGCGGCGGGACGTCACGCGGCGAGGGGCTCCCCGGCGAGCAGCCGCCGGATGTCGCGGACGGCCGCACGCCCGGCCCGGTTGGCCCCGATGGTGCTGGCGGAAGGGCCGTAGCCCAGGAGATGGACTCGCGGATCGGCGACCGCGCGGGTGCCCTCCAGCCGGATGCCGCCACCCGGCTCGCGCAGCCCGAGCGGCGCGAGATGGTCGAGCGCGGCGCGGAAACCGGTCGCCCACAGGATCACGTCGGCCGCCACCTTGTGGCCGTCCCGCCACTCCACGCCGTCCGGCACGATCCGGTCGAACATCGGCCGCCGGTCCAGGACCCCGTCCGCCAGACCCTGCCGGATCGCGTCGTTCAGGGGCAGCCCGGTGACCGAGACCACACTGCGCGGCGGCAGCCCCTGGCGCACCCTCTCCTCCACCAGAGCGACGGCCGCGCGGCCCGCGTCCTCGTCGAACGGCCCCTCGCGGAAGACCGGGGGCCGCCGGGTGACCCAGGTGGTCGCGGCGGCGTACGGGGCGAGCTCCAGCAGATGCTGGGTGCCCGAGGCGCCACCGCCGACCACCACGACCCGCCGGCCGGCGAACTCCTCGGGGCCGGCGTACTGAGCGGTGTGCAACTGCCGCCCCCGGAAGGTCTCCTGGCCGGGATAGCGCGGCCAGAACGGCCGGTCCCAGGTGCCGGTCGCGTTGATCAGCGCCCGTGTCGCCCAGGTGCCGTCCGGTGTCTGGACGAGCAGTCGCCCTCCGGTGCCCTCGCGCACCGCGCGGACGTCGACGGGACGCCGTACCCGCAGGCCGAAGGCGCGCTCGTAGCGGTCGAAGTACTCCCCGACCACCTCGGAGGAGGGGCGCGCCGGGTCGGCGTCCGTCAGCTCCATGCCGGGCAGCGCGTGCATCCCGTGCACCTTGCCGAACGTCAGCGAGGGCCACCGGAACTGCCAGGCACCGCCCGGCCCGGGGGAGTGGTCGAGGACCACGAAGTCGCGGTCCGGCGCGAAACCGGTCCGCCGCAGGTGATAGGCGGCGGACAGGCCTGCCTGGCCCGCGCCGATGACGACGACCTCGGCCTCGCGTGCTGCGTTCACGCCTGTCCCCAACACGGACAGGCCCACGGATCTTCCCGGCGGTCTTGCGCCTTTAGTCCTTCGCCGGGGTCGTCGACGGCGGCAGGCCGCCGTTGTACCGCCGGTCCACGAAGCGACCGAAGTCGACCTTGTGCGGGATGAGCCGCAACTCGGCGAAGGCGTCGGCGATCCGCTGCTCGGAGGCGACCAGCGGCTCGTCGACGGCGACCGCCACGCGGGTGGAGTTCGTGCGCCGCACGGAGGCCAGAGCCACCTCGTACGGCAGACCGGTGTCTTTCGCCCACACCTTGGCCCACTCCTCCTGGTGGCCGTACACCCAGTCCGTGGCCCGGCGCAGCCGCGCCAGATAGTCCTTGACGGCGGCGGCCTTCCCCGGGTCCTCCAGCGCGGCGGGCGAGGCGACCTGGAAGGTGAGGCCGTTGGTGACGCCGTCGCCGGTGGTGAGCACCCGGCCCCGCCCGGCCTGGAGGACCTGCGAGGTGTACGGGTCCCAGACCGCCCACGCGTCGACCTTGCCGGAGGTGAACGCGGCGAGCGCGTCGGCCGGCTGGAGGTACTTCACCTCGACGTCGGACAGGCTCAGCCCCGCCGCCTCGAGCGAGGCGACCAGTTGGTAGTGGGCGGACGAGCCCTGGGCGACGGCGACTGACCTCCCCTTCAGCTGCCGGGTCCCGGTCAGCTTCGAGCCGTTCGGCACGAGGATGGTGTCGCCCTTGGAGGTGCCGTGCCAGGCCGCCACGACGGTGATCTTCGAGCCGGCGCCGGCCGCGAAGACGGGCGGGGTGTTGCCGACGCCGCCGATGTCGACGGCCCGGGCGTTGACGGCCTCCAGCAGCGGCGGGCCGGAGGTGAAGGTCGACCACTTGATCTTGTAGTGCAGGTTGTCCAGCTCTCCGGCGGCGCGCAGGATGGCCTCCGAACCGCCCTTCTGGTCACCGACGTCGAGCGTGACCGGGCCCGTTCCGTCGGTGTCGGTGCTCGCGGAAGAGGTGCCGCCGCAGGCGGTGAGCAGGAGGGCGAGGGGCAGGAGCAGCGCGGCGGGGACGAGTCGTCGTCGCATGACGGTTCCGTTCGGTGCGAGGGGGGCGGGAGTCAGGCGTTTACGCGGCGGTGCCGACACCGAGCAGTCCGAGCAGCCGGGCGCGCAGCGCGGCGAACCGGGGATCGGTGATCTCACGCGGCCGGTCGAGGTCGATGGCCTGCTCGTGGGCGATCCGGCCGCGGTCCATGACCAGCACGCGGTCGGCGAGCAGTACGGCCTCCTCGACGTCGTGCGTGACCAGCAGCACCGCGCAGCCCCGGCGCTGCCAGACCTCCCCGACCAGGCGCTGGGCCTGGATCCGGGTGAGCGCGTCGAGCGCGCCGAACGGCTCGTCGAGCAGCAGCAGATCGGGTTCGCGCACCAGGGCGCGGGCCAGGGAGGCGCGCTGGGCCTCGCCGCCGGAGAGGGTCTTCGGCCAGGCGTCGACGCGGTGGCCGAGACCGACCTCGTCCAGCGCCCGCTCCGCCACCGCGCGTTCGGGCCTGCCGGGCAGCCCGAGCAGAACGTTGCGCCACACCTTCTTCCAGGGCATGAGCCGGGGCGCCTGGAAGGCGACGGCCCGCCGGCGCGGGACCAGCGCGGTGCCCTCGATGTCCCGGTCCAGGCCCGCGAGGATGCGCAGCAGGGTCGACTTGCCGCAGCCGCTGCGGCCGAGCAGGGCGACGAACTCGCCGGGCGCGATGTCGAGTCGTAGGCCGTCGATGACCGCGCGGCCGTCGAAGGAGCGGGTCAGCCCCTCGACGTGGACCGCGGGCCCGGTCACCGTCCGGTGAACGTCGGTCGCCATTGCAGCAGCAGCCTTTCGAGGGAGCGGACGATGAAGTCGGCGAGCAGACCGAGGAAGGCGTAGACGATCAGGCAGACCACGATCACGTCGGTCCGCAGGAAGTCCCGCGCCTGCACCATCAGGAAGCCGATGCCGGAGTCGGCGTTGACCTGCTCGGCGAAGACGAGCGCGAGCCAGGCGATGCCGAGCGAGTAACGCAGTCCGGTCAGCGCCCCGGGCAGCGCGCCCGGCAGCACCACGTGCCGTACCAGACCCCACCGGGAGAGCCCCAGCGACTCGCCCGCCTCGATGAGTTGGGTGTCGACACCGCGGATGCCCGCGTACACGTTGAGATAGAGCGGGAAGGTGACACCGAGGGTGATGATCGCGGTCTTCGGGGCCTCGCCGATGCCGAACCAGATGATGAACAGCGGGATGAGACCGACGAACGGGACCGTCCGCAGCATCTGCACCGGCGCGTCCACCAGGTCCTCGCCGATCCGGAACAGCCCCGCGAACAGGGCGAGTCCGGTGCCGGTCAGCGTGCCGAACAGCAGGCCGAGCGCGACCCGCCGGAGCGAGGTCGCCATGGCCGAGGGCAGCGAACCATCGCTCACCAGGTCCCAGCCGACATGAGCGATCCGGCCCGGCGAGGCGAGCACGTCCGGGGCCAGGACCCCGGCGGCGCTGAGGAGTTGCCACAGGGCCAGCAGCAGGAGCGGGCCGGTGGTGCGGCGCAGCCAGCGGGGGACCCGGGCGCGGCGGGCGGAGGCGGGGACGACGGGCTGGAGGCCGGGGAACGCGTCCCTGTCGGGGCGCCCCGGTCCGGAGATACCGGAAATGTCGGCCGAGGGAGGGTTGGGTGGGGCGTGGCTGATGCTCATGAACGCTCCAGGGGAAGGGATCGCTCCGCGCCGCAACGCCGTGCTCAGGTCGATGAGCGGTCAAGGTGTGCGTACGGGCAGGCGCGGGCGGCCCGGAGTCCGGGCGGAGGAGGCGGGGGAGGGGAAGGGCGTCAGCGGCCGGTGCGACACGCGGCGGAGGCCACCCGCAGCAGGTCGATGTGACCGCGCGTGGTGAGCAGGGCTGAACGCGACATGCCGCCGAACCTAGCCAGGTGGACGTGCACAGGTCAACGCCGTCTCGCGTTCTGGACCGGCCGTATCAGAAAACGGTGGTGCCGGAGCGTGTGAAAACCGGCGCATGGGTCAGGATGGGGGCATGTCCGATGCCTTCACCACGCGCGTGCTGCACGTCTCCACCGGCACCCGGGAACGTGTCGTCGACCTGACCGCCGACTGCGAGGAGTTCCTGCGGGAAGCGGCGGCCGGCCGGGACGGCCTGCTCAACATCTTCGTCCCGCACGCCACCGCCGGGATCGCCGTCATCGAGACGGGCGCCGGCAGCGACGACGACCTCCTCGCGGCCCTGCACACCCTGCTGCCCGCCGACGACCGCTGGCAGCACCGGCACGGCAGCCCCGGCCATGGACGCGATCACGTACTGCCCGCCCTCGTCCCGCCGCACGCCACCCTCCCGGTGGTCGGCGGACGCCTGGAACTCGGCACCTGGCAGTCGGTGTGTCTGGTGGACACCAACAAGGACAACCCCGACCGCCGGGTGCGGCTGAGCTTCCTGGGCTGACCCCCGGGGCGGTACGGGACGGCCCCGCCGCGGGGCGGGGCCGGACGGGTCAGCGGCGCTCGGCGGCGCCCTCCTGGTCCGCCTTCTCCTTCTTCGCGTTCTTCAGCCGCGCGGCCTCCTTGCGGACCTCGGCCTGGGTGGCGCGCTCCTTCTCCAGCCACTCGGGCCGCTCCTGCTTGAGCGCCTCGATCTGCTCGGTGGTCAGCGCCTCGGTGACACCGCCCCGGGCCAGGCCCGCGATGGACACGCCCAGCTTCGCGGCCACCACCGGGCGCGGGTGGGGACCGTTGAGCCGCAGCTCGCGCAGCCACTCCGGCGGGTTGGCCTGGAGCTCGTTCAGCTCGGCGCGGGAGACCACACCCTCCTGGAAGGAGGCGGGGGTGGCGGGGAGGTACACACCCAGCTTCTTCGCCGCGGTCGCGGGCTTCATCGTCTGGGTGCTCTGCTGCGACTTCATGAGGTCAAGGGTATCGGCCGTGTGCGCGGGCGCCGACCACGGCGGGAACCGGACGGACGCCGGCGGCCGGTAGTCTGGCCTGGTGACAGGCTCGGAGGAATCACCGTCGTTCCGGCTCGCGTACGTTCCCGGGGTGACGCCCGCCAAGTGGGTGAGGATCTGGAACGAGCGGCTGCCCGGCATCCCGCTCACCCTCGTCCAGGTCCCGGCCGCCGAGGCGCCCGGGGTGCTGCGCGCGGGGGAGGCGGACGCGGGCTTCGTCCGGCTGCCGGTCGACCGTACGTACTTCAGCGCGATCCCGCTGTACACCGAGACCACGGTGGTCGTGGTCCCCAAGGACCACCTGATCACGGCGGCGGAGGAGGTGACCCTGGCCGACCTCGCCGACGAGGTGCTCCTCCACCCCCTGGACGACGTCTTCGACTGGGCGGCCCCGCCGGGCGAACCCGCCTTCGAGCGTCCCGCGACGACACCGGACGCCATCGAGCTGGTGGCGGCGAACATCGGCCTCCTGGTCGTACCGCAGTCGCTGGCCCGCCTGTACCACCGCCGGGACCTCACCTACCGCCCGGTCGTCGACGCACCGCAGTCGGGCGTCGCCCTGTCCTGGCCAGAGGAGGCCACCACCGACCTGGTGGAGGACTTCATCGGCATCGTCCGCGGCCGTACGGTCAACAGCACCCGGGGCCGTACGACGGCGCGACCCGCGGCCGACGCCCGGCCGGGGCGCTCCGAGAGGGGCGGCACCCAGCAGAACGGCAAGTCGGCATCGAAGTCCGCAGGCAAATCGTCGGCGAAATCCTCCGGCAAGCCGGCGGCGCGCACGGCGAGCGCCCGCACCGGCGGCCGGTCGGCCAAACCGGCCAAGCGGGGCAAGCCGCGCCGGAGGTCCTGAGCGCGGCCTGCCGGAGACGGCACGGATGGGTACTCACCGTCGTCGATGGCCGCCTCTTCCTCACGTACCCGGCCGTACGCCCTCCACGGCACCGCCGTCCCCCCGGCCCGGCCCGGTCGGCTCCGCGGCCCTCTCCGGCTCGGGCCGTACATGGCGTTCCCGCAGGTCGGCGACCGCCAGCAGCAGGGCGACCAGGATGATGCCCACGGCGGAGAGCAGCCCCAGCTGCATCGCCGTGTCGGTGCGGCCGTGGTTGGCGAGGTGGGCGAAGTACACCGACCCCACCACCGCGATCCCGGCCGCCGAGCCGACGCGCTGACCCGTCTGGAGGACGCCGCCGGCCGCGCCCGCGCGCTGCACGGGGACCCGGGTGAGCGTGAGGGTGGTGTTCGGGGAGACCGTCAGGCCCGACCCGATGCCTCCGACGAGCAGCGGCAACGCCGACGCCCAGCCCAGGTTCGGCCCGGGGACGAGGGCCACCGCCACCATCACTCCGAGCAGCCCGAGGGCCACGCCGCCCAGCCCGATGACGACCAGCTTGCGCCCGAACCGCACCACCAGCCGCCCGCCGGCGGCGGCCCCGACCGCGGAGGCCGCCGCGAACGGCAGCACCGTCAGCCCCGACGCCAGCGCGCTGTAGCCCACGCCGTTCTGGAGGTACAGGGCGTAGAGGAAGAAGACGGTGGTGAAGCCCGCGAAATAGGTGAGGCTGATCAGGGAGCCCAGCGTGAACGAACGCAGGGAGAACAGGCCCAGGTCCACCAGCGGGGCGCGCCCGAGCAGTCCCTGCCGGCGCTCCCAGGCCCAGAACGCGCCCAGCAGCACCAGCGCCACCGGCAGCAGCGCCCACTTCTCCCGCCCGGACCACTGCTGCTCCTGCACCAGGGGCAGCATCAATGCGAGCACGCCCGCGCCGAGGAGCAGCACCCCGAACAGGTCGAACACCTCGCGCTTGCCCGCCGCCGGGTAGCGGGGCAGCAGCCGCAGCCCCGCGGCGAAGGCGGCCACCCCGATCGGCAGGTTGACGAAGAACACCCAGCGCCAGCCGTCGTCGGTGCCGGCGGCGTCGATCAGCAGCCCGCCCACCAGCGGGCCCGCCGCCGTCGACACCCCGATGACCGTGCCGAGCACGCCGAAGGCCTTGGCCCGTTCGGCGCCCTGGAACATCTGCTGGATCAGCCCCGAGGTCTGCGGCGCGACCATGCCCGCCGCCGTGCCCTGGATCAGCCGGAACACCACCAGCCAGCCGGAGCCGGAGGCGAGCCCGCACGCCAGCGAGGCGACCGTGAACAGGGCGAGGCCGACCAGGAAGACCTGGCGCCGGCCGCGCATGTCGCCGAGCCGGCCGGCCGGGACCAGTGCCAGCCCGAAGGTGAGGGCGTACCCGGAGACCACCCATGACTGGACCGCCTCGGAGGCCCCCAGCCCGTGCTCCAGGGAGGGGAGCGCCACGTTCACGATCGAGGTGTCGAGGAGCGAGATGAATCCCGCCGCCAGACAGACCCCGAGCGCCTTCCACCGCCGCTCGTCGGGGGCGGGCCGTGCCTGGACTGTGCTCATGGGGTCACGCTATGCAGTCAGGGCCGGGCGCGCACGCGCAGAGGGCCGTCCGTAGCGGAGCCGATCAGCGGGCCCCGTCACGCGGCCACGCGTGTGACTGAACGTCCTGGTTGGTCTACGCGAGCTAGGGAGAGGCTGCCTCTTGGTCGACGCAGGCAGGATCTCCCGGGGCGACTATCCGGTCGCTCGGGCGGAGCGGGGCTGGGTGCGCAGGGCAGGCAGCCGGGCACAGTCCTCCGCTCCGGCCAGGCTCTCGCCCAGGTTCAGGAGCGAGAGGAGCCGCACCGGCCGGCCGGCTGTGGCAGCGGCCTCCAGTTTGTGGTGGCCGTCGAGGAGGAAGTGGGTCAGGCCCCAGTGCGCGGAAGGGTCGTCTTCCAAGCCGAGGGCGGGCCGGCACACGTCCAGCGTGGAGATCGCCACCACCGTGGGGACCGTTCCCTGTCCCATGAGCGCGACGTACTCCTCGACACGCTCCCTCTCGTTCCACGTCGGGGGAACCATGGGCACGACGAACTCGTAGAGGTGGGCGTCCGCGGCGACCGCGGTCTCGAACGTCCGGTAGTAGGGGGTGTGCGGGTACTCGGGGAGGCCCCAGAACTGATCGATCCCCCACGTCGTGACCTGTTCGCCGCTGAAGTAGTCACCTTCCTTCCCTGGGATGATCAGCCGGGGTTCCACGCTCAGGAGCAGCGGAAGGTACTCGCCCTCCGGCAGCAACGCACCGAACGCATCGATCACACCGCCGTCGTCCGGATCGTCCAGTGCGCCGGTGAGCCGCTCCTCCACGCTCTCCAGGGACAACTTCTCTCGCGCGCCCTCCAGCCGGCGGAACAGGAGCGGGCACGTCCCGCAGTAGAAGCTGAGCTCGAAGGCAGGCTCGTCGTCGACCATGAGCAAGCGGCGCCGCGGCCCGCCGCCGAGTTCCCGCAGTTCCGTATCGAAGTGCAACCGTGCTTCGGAGGAAGGGACGCCGAGACTGCGGGGGTCGCCCGCTTTGATCATCACGGGCCGACCGTACGGGACGCCGCGGACCGGCTCCACCGAGTAGTGAGCGTGTGTCCGGCCGGGCGGGCCGACTCCGGCGCCGAGTCACGACGCGTACGCCGTCTTCGAGGCCCGCGCTGTTTCAGCGGACCCCGTCACACAGCCACGCGTACGCCGACCGCGCCCTGAAGTCCGCCTGGCCGCCGCGCAGCAGTAGGGACGCGGTGGCGAACTCGGGGGCGTCCGCCTGGGTGGGGACGTACGGGAGGGCGATGCAGCGCATGCCGGCCGCGTGGGCCGCGGCGGCGCCGGGGGCCGCGTCCTCCAGGACCACGCAGTCGGCCGGGGGTGTGCCGAGGCGGCGGGCCGCTTCGAGGAAGACGTCGGGGGCCGGCTTGCCGTGGGGGACCTCGTCGGCCGAGACCGCCGTCCGCAGGTGGGCGGCGAGGCCGGTGCCCGCGAGGGCGGCCTCGATGGCCTCGGGGGAGGAGCCCGAGGCCACCGCCATGGGGACCTTCCTGGCGGCCAGCAGTTCCACGAACGCGCGCATCTCCGGGTACGCGCGGGTGCGGGTGCGGGCCAGGTCCAGGTAGCGGCGGTTCGTCTCGGCCAGCAGCTCCGGTACCGAGGCGCGCAGGCCGTAGCGCTCCCGCCAGATCCGTACCGACTCCCGGGTGCTGATGCCCACGTAGGTCTCGTGGTCCGCCCAGGTGAAACCGGGGACGCCGTGTGCGGCCAGGGTCTGCCGGCTCGCCTCGTAGTAGTTCGGCTCGCTGTCCACGAGCGTTCCATCGAGATCGAAGATGACCGAGAGAGTGCCGAGATCGCTCATGGCGCCCAGCATGCCAACCGTCAGCCGCGTGCCGTCGCCCGGCCCACCGACTCCACCAGGGGCAGCAGCCGGTACGGGACCCGCTCGCGCAGTGCCACCTCGGTGCGGGTGCGCACCACGCCCGGGAGGCTGATCAGCTTCTGGATCACGTCCTCCAGATGCGCGTTGTCCCGGCCCACCACCCGGGCCAGCAGGTCCCCGCCGCCGGTGATCGAGAAGGCCTCCACGATCTCCGGCACGGCGGCCAGCGCGTCCCCCACGTCGTCCAGGTGTCCCTGGGTGACCTCGATGTGCACGAACGCCAGCACCGGATGGCCCAGCGCGGCGGCGGAGAGGGAGGGGCCGGTGCCGGTGATCACGCCGTCCCGCTCCATCCGGTCCAGGCGGGCCTGGAGGGTGCCGCGGGCCACGCCGAGGATGCGGGCGTACTCGCGCACGCTGGTGCGCGGCTGCTCCAGGAGCAGCCGCAGGATGCGGGTGTCGAGTTCGTCCACGGCCATGATGGACGACTGTACCAATGGCCCAGCCGAGGCAGAGCCCCGCATGCCCTCCGACCTGGCCCGTTGGCGCTCCGGTGGGTGTGAATGTGGTTCATCTACTGGGCCAATGGTCCGGCGAAGCGGGGCTCACTTGAGCCAGTCACCCCGGAGATGCTCTCATGGACGTGTCAATGGCGCTGCGGATCTCCGCGGCGCCTTTTCCGTATCGGTGGTCCCAGGGGAGGGCAGCAGTGCTGAAGAGGATGTTCGTGGCACCGGACCCGGGGCGGGCGCGGTTGCGTTTCGCCGCGCGGGCCGTCCTCGGCATCGGGCTGGCGGTCGTGGTCTGCGGACTGGCCGGACACTCCCTCCCCGGAGCGGTCACCGGAGGGCTCGCCGCGCTGCTCGCGCTGTTCACCGTCGCCGACCCCACTGTGCGCGGCCAGGCGGTCACCACCGCCCTGCTGCCCGTCGTGGGCGTCCCGGTGCTCGCCGCCGCGGCCGGACTGCACGACCACCCCGTGGCCCGGGACCTGACCTTCCTGGCCGTCACCGGCGCCGGCGTCTACGCCCGGCGGTGGGGCCCGCGCGGGCACAGCCTCGGCGTGTTCGCCTTCATGACCTTCTTCGTGGCCCAGTTCCTGCACGCCACCCCGGACCAGCTGCCCGAGCTGTACGCCGCCGTGCTGCTGTCCGTGCTCGCGGCGGCCGGCGTCCGCTTCGGCCTGTGGTGCTACGAGCGCCGGCTCGCCCCGGCCGCCGCACCGCCCGCCCCGCTCGGCGGCACCGGCCTCGCCCGGGTGACCACCCGGCAGGCCGTCCAGGCGACCGCGGGGGCCGGCTTCGCGCTCGTGCTGGGGCAGCTGGTGTCGGGACAGCGCTGGTACTGGGCCGTCGGCGCCACCTGGTGGATCTTCGTCAACACCGCCTCGCGCGGCGAGACCCTGGTCCGCGGCTTCCGCCGGGTCCTCGGCACGGTGCTCGGCATCGGCCTGGGCCTCCTCGTCGCCGTCCCCGTGCACGGCGCGCCCGTCCCGACGGCGGTCCTCGTCGCCGTCTGCGTCTTCGGCATCTTCTACACCGCCGCCGTCTCCTACACCTGGATGATGCTCTGGGTGACCCTGCTCGCCACCTCCCTCTACGGCCTGCTCGGCGTCCTCAGCCCCGGACTGCTCGCGCTGCGGCTCGCCGAGACCGGGGTCGGCGCGCTCGGCGCCGCGCTCGCCGTCCTGTTCGTGCTCCCGGTCACCACGCACGCCACCACCGACGCCTGGATCCAGCGGGCCCTGCGCTGCGTGCACGCCTGCACCGCCGAGGCCGCGGCCCGGCTGGCCGGCTCCGCCACGGCCGACCCCGCCCCGCGCGTCGCCGAACTGGAGCAGCTGCTCGGCCGGGTACGGCTGTCGGTGGCGCCGCTGGTGCACCCGCTGAACCCGGTGCCGGCCCGCAAGGCGCGGGCCCGCCGGGTCCTGGCGCTGCTCGACGACTGCGCCCGCGAGGTCCGCGGCCTGGTCGCGGTCGCCGCCGACCCCGTGGCCTCGCACGACGCCCGTCTCGCCGCCGCCTGCTGGCGGGTGGAAGCGGCCGTCGAGGCCCTCACCGCCGGCCGCGCCGAACCCGTTGCGCACCCCGCCGAACCGCCCGCCGAACCCGCCCTCGCCCATCTGCACGGCCTGGAGCGCGCCCTCGCCGACCTCGCGGAACCGCTGCGCACGCCGTCCCGGTCCAGGCTGGCCGAAGCCTGAGCGTCACCCCGCTCCCGGCCGGCCGAAGCCTGAGCGCCCCGGCACGGCACGAACCGCCCGGTCCCCGCCCCTTGGTCTAGACCGCGCGGCGGGGACTGCTACCGTCGGCCCCGGACCGGCTCGACGGGCTCGACCGAGAGGGGACAGCGGTGGCAGGGGACGGCAGGGCGGGCAGGCGCCGGGCGTTCATCGGATCGTTCACGGCGGCGGGCGGCCCCGGACTGGTGACCGCCGAGGTCACGCCGGGCGGCGGGGCCCTCACTCTGCTGTCCGCCGTCAAGGACGTGCCCGACCCCTCCTACCTCGCCCTCGCACCGGACGGGCACACCCTCTACGCGGTCAGCGAGACCTCCGAGGGGGCCGTCGCCGCCTACCGTGTCACCGGGGACCGGCCGGAACCCGCGGGCGCCCCGGTGCCGGTGGGCGACAGCGGCCCCACCCACCTCGGCCTGTACGCCGGGCACGTGCTGACCGCCAACTACGGCTGCGGCAGCGTCACCGCCGTACCCCTGCGCCCGGACGGCTCGCTCGCCGGCGCGCCCTCCGGACGGCTCCAGCACACCGGTTCCGGGCCGCACGACCGGCGGCAGCGCGGCCCGCACGCCCACCAGGTGCAGCCCGACCCCAGCGGCCGGTGGGCCGTCAGCGTCGACCTCGGGACGGACTCGGTCCGGGTGTGCACCCTGGTGGACGGCAGCCCCGTCGTCCACCGCGAATTCGCCCTGCGCCCCGGCTCCGGACCGCGCCACCTCGCCTTCCACCCGGACGGCGGCCACGCCTACGTGGTCAACGAACTGACCCCCACGGTCACGGTGTGCCGCTGGGACGCCGAGCGCGGCACGCTCAGGCCCCTGACCGAGGTCCCCGTGCTGCGCGACGCGCCGGCCGGCGACGCCTACCCTTCCGGCATCGTCGTCTCTCCCGACGGCCGCTTCGTGTGGACCGCGACCCGCGGCGAGGACGTCCTGTCGGTCCTCGCCGTCGAGGCGGACGGGCTCCGGCTGACCGGCACGGTGCCCTGCGGCGGGCACTGGCCGCGCGCGCTGGCCGAACACGGCGGCTTCCTCTACGCGGCCAACGAGCGCTCCGGCGACGTCTCCTGGTTCGCCGTGGACCCGACCACGGGGATCCCCCGCTACGACGGCTCGGTGCGGGTCGCCGCCGCCTCCTGCGTCGTCTTCGGCTGAGAACGGGAGCGGCCCGCCCGGGAGGCGCCGCGCCGCCCGGGTACGGCGACGGGCCCGCTCCGGGAAGGAGCGGGCCCGGTGTCGTACGCGAGCCCTGAGCCCTGTGGCGCCGGTGACCGGCGGATCAGCGGACCGGGACGCCCTGCGGTTGCTGCGGGGCGATGCCCAGCGCCGTCGTGTACTTGGCGAGCGCGAGCTTGCCGACCGCCGGGTACGCGCCCAGCGCCTCGGCCGTCGCGCAGCCCGCCTCCTCGGCCGCCGCGGTGAGCAGCTCCGGGTCGATCTCCGGGCCGATCAGGTACGGCGCCAGGGCCAGCGCCTGCGAACCCGCGGAACGCAGCTGCTCGGCCACGGACGCGATGGAGCCCTCCTGGTCCAGGGCCGCCGCCATCACCGGCACGGCCAGGCGTGCGGCGAGCAGCATGCCGGTGATCCCGGCCGCCTGCACGGCCTCCTCGCCGCCCACGGACGCCAGGATGATGCCGTCGGCGGCGGTGGCCACGGTGAACAGCCGGGCACGGTCGGCACGGGCCAGACCCGCCTCGGACAGCCGCACGTGCAGCGCCTCGGCGAGCAGCGGGTGCGGGCCGAGGACATCGGTCAGCTCGGCGGCGACCCGGCTGTCCATCACGGCCTGCCGGATCCGCCGCAGCAGCGCGCTGTCCGGACCGGCCAGCAGCGGGACGACGACGGCGGCCGGCCCCTCGGGCTCCGTGACCCCCTCGACCCCGGCGGCGACCGCCTGCTCGTACCGCGCGGTGCGCTCCTCGGCGGTGCGCGCCAGCACGGAACGGAGCGCGGGGAACTCGGTGTCGTCCCCGTCCACGTACCCGATCCGGGCATCCAGGCCGGGCAGTTCGGAGCGGGCGATGCTCACGACCTCCTCGGCGAGGCCGCGCGTGCCGGCGCTGGGCGCGCCGGGCACCGCGAGGACGAGCGCGGGCGCGCCCTCGGGAGCCACCAGCGGTTCCGGGCGGCGGTGCCGTCCGGGCTGGCGGGGGCGCGGCATTCGTACGGGCAGGCCGGACGCGGGTCCAGTGGGGGAGCTCATGGCGCCGCATGTTACTGGTTTCGTGAGCTCCTCCGTTCGGGGAGGGTGCAGGTGAGCGGTATCCGTCCGGTTTTGTCTGATGAGTTACGCACCGGATACCACCCGGACCGGGCACATGCCGGACGCATGACCCGGCACCGGGGCGGAACCGCCCGGACGGGACCCTCAGCCGTTCCCGTCGCGGACCACGCACAGCAGCGCCGGATCCCCCGGCAGGGTGAGCCGGTCCGTCGCCAGATCCGTCGCGATCCGCACCGCTCCGTGCAGCGGGTCCCCCTCGGCCGGCACCTGCCGGGCATGCGGCAGCCGACGCGCCAGCTCCTCGCGCAGCGGCACGAGCAGCGGGTCACCCATCTTGAACAGCCCGCCGGTCAGCGCCACTTCGGGGACGCCGTCGGACGGGCACACGGCGGCGGCGGAGCCGGCCATGTGCCGGGCCGCCGCGCGCAGGACCTCCGCGGCGACCGGGTCGTGCCCGGCGCACGCGGCCACCTCGGGCGCGAACGAGGCCAGTACGGCGGCCCGGTCGGCCCGGGGATACAGCAGGCCGGGCAGGCCGCGCACCGGGCCGAACCGCTCCTCTGCGCGGGCCAGCAGCGGTGCGGAACCGCCGTCGCGGCCGTCGTGGGCGCGCAGCGCGGCCTCCAGACCGGCCCGCCCGATCCAGGCGCCGCCCCCGCAGTCGCCCAGCAGGTGCCCCCAGCCGTCGGCCCGCCGCCAGCCCGTCAGGTCCGTGCCGACGGCGATCAGTCCGGTGCCCGCGGCCAGCACCGCGCCCGGTCGCGGCCCGAGGGCGCCGACGTACGCGGTGACGGCGTCCGCGGCCAGCGCCACGGCACGCACGCCCAGGTCCCGGGCGAGGGCGCCGGGCAGTTCGGCGCGCAGGGCGTCGCCCAGGCTGGCGAACCCGGCCGCCCCGACGACGGCCGTGGGCAGGGCGTCGAGTCCCGCCTCGGCGGCCAGCGAGCGGGCCACCGGGACGAGTTGGGCCATCAGGTGGGCGGGGTCGATGCCCCGGGCACCGGTACGGACCGGCTCCCGGGTCTCGCCCCGCGCCGAGGGCTCCCGCCCGGGCACACCGACGGCGACCCGGAGGCCGGAACCGCCGGAGTCCACGGCGAGATACCCGGAAGCCGTCACGGCAGACGCCAGTCCACCGGCTGTCCGCCCTGCTGCATCAGCAGGTCGTTGGCCCGGCTGAACGGGCGCGAGCCGAAGAAGCCGCGGTCGGCCGACATCGGCGAGGGGTGCGCGGACTCCACCGCCGGCAGACTGCCGAGCAGCGGACGCAGGTTGCGGGCGTCGCGGCCCCACAGGATGGACACCAGTGGCTTCCCGCGTGCCGCCAGCGCCCGGATCGCCTGCTCGGTGACCTCCTCCCAGCCCTTGCCCCGGTGCGCCCCCGGGCTGCGCGGCGCGGTGGTCAGCGCCCTGTTGAGCAGCAGGACGCCCTGCTGTGTCCACGGGGTGAGATCCCCGGTGGACGGCTGCGGCAGCCCGAGGTCGCTGTGCAGCTCGCGGAAGATGTTGATCAGGCTGGGCGGCAGCGGGCGTACCTCCGGGGCCACGGAGAACGACAGCCCCACCGCGTGCCCGGGGGTGGGGTACGGGTCCTGACCGACGATCAGGACGCGTACCTCGTCGAAGGGCTGCTGGAAGGCCCGCAGGACGTTCGGTCCGGACGGGAGGTACGTGCGTCCCGCGGCGATCTCCGCGCGCAGGAAGTCGCCCATTTCGGCGATCCTCCCCGCGACGGGTTCGAGGGCCTTCGCCCAGCCCGGTTCGACGATTTCATGCAACGGTCGTGGTGCCACGGGCGTCACCCTACTGCCGTACACCCGTCGCCGATCAACCGACGGCCGGAGCACGACCGGGTCCGGCCACCCGCACCGGCCCGCCCGGCCGCCCCGCCGCCGGTGCGCGCGGGGGCGGTGCGGCCGGGTCCGTCCGCGGGCCGGTCAGCCGATCACCGCCGCTCGTACGCACAGGACGTCCGGCAGGTGGGCGGCCAGCCGGTGCCAGCTGTCGCCGTCGTCGGCGGAGGCGAACACCTCGCCGTTGCGGTTGCCGAAGTACACCCCGGCGGGGTCGTGGTCGTCCGTGCACAGGGCGTCCCGCAGCACCGTGCCGTAGTGGTCCGCTTCCGGCAGGCCCTTGGCCAGCGGTTCCCAGGAGCGGCCCGCGTCGGCCGTGCGGAACACCCGGCAGCGGTGCCCGGCGGGCACCCGGTCGACGTCGGCGTCGATCGGGAAGACGTACGCCGTGTCCCCCCGGTGCGGGTGGGCGGCCACCGCGAAGCCGAACGTGGACGGCAGGCCCGCGCCGATGTCGGTCCACCGCGCGCCCCCGTCGTCGCTGCGGTACACCCCCCAGTGGTTCTGGAGATACAGCCGGTCCGGGGTGCGCGCGTCCCTGGCGACCTTGTGCACGCACTGGCCGAACTCCGGATACGGGTCCGGCAGGAACACCGCCGACACCCCGGAGTTGGCCGGCGCCCAGCTCGCGCCGCCGTCCGTCGTGCGGAACACCCCCGCCGCCGAGACGGCCACCGTCACCGACCGCGGATCGCGGGCGTCGGTGAGCACCGTGTGCAGGCCCTCACCGCCCAGGCCCGGTACCCACCGGGACCGGGACGGGTGCTCCCACAGCGGCCGGACCAGGACGAAGCTCTCGCCGCGGTCCTCCGAGCGGTACAGCGCGGCCGGTTCCGTGCCCGCGTACACCACGTCCGGCTCGGCAGCGGACGGGTGCAGCTGCCAGACGCGCTCCAGCGAGGCGCCGGTGTCCTTCGGGAACTTCACGGCGGGCCGGGCCGGTTCGGTCCAGGTGCGGCCGAGGTCGTCGGAGTGGAACACCGACGGCCCCCAGTGTGTGCTGGAGCCGCCCGCCAGCAGCCGGGGCCGGGACGCCCGGGTGTCGATCGCGACCGAGTACACGGCCTGCGCGTTGAAGTACGGACGTTCGTCGAACGCCCAGGGGCCGCCGCTCCGTCGCCGCCCGATGAACAAGCCCTTTCGGGTTCCCACCGCGAGCAGTACCTCGGCCATGGCCGATCACCTCCGGGACACCGTTGTCCGCGTAGTCGTCAGATGTCGGCCAGTGTGCACCCCACCACTGACAATCCCCCCGCCATGGGTATCCCCGCTGCTCACGGCTCATGTCATCGGTCAGTGGCGAAGATCGGCCGGTTCCGTTCCGGCATGCGCCTGCGCGAGTGGGGTGTCTCGTGCGACCGTCGGGGTGACGGCTCGTCGTGAGCAGCGGAGCGATCCCTTCCGTACGGGAGGGGGCGGTCCGGCCGGTCGGTGCGCTCGTGAGGAGGATGGATGCCCTTGAAGGCGTTCCGTGGTCCGAAGGTGTGGTTGTGGCGCTGGCGGCGGAACCCGCTCAGGCGCCGGGCCGACGTGGTGGAGGCATGGGTGGTGCTCGGCGCCTTCCTGCTGACCGTCCTGGCGGGAGTGCTGGCGGGCCTGACGGCGGCCGGCGCGGTGGAGCACGGGCTCGCGCGCGAACGGGCCCTGCGGCGGCCCACCGTGGCCCGGGTGGTGACGCCGGTCCCGGCGAAGTCCGCCGCGCGGGAGGACCGTGCCTCGGCGGGGGAGCGGGACCTGACCGAGGTCCGCTGGACGGCGGCCGACGGCTCCTCCCACACCGGCCGGATCCGGGTGCGCTCCGGCAGCGGGCCCGGCACGCCGGTCACCGTCTGGACCGACCAGCGGGGCCGGCTCGTCGACCGCCCCGTCGGCGCCTCCGAGGCCGCCTTACGGGCCACCCTGATCGGCCTCCTGGTCGGTGTGAGCGCCGCCGCCGTGCCCTGCGTCGCGGGCCTGGCCGTACGGGGCCGCCTGGAGCGCCGCCGCATGCGGGCGTGGGACACGGAATGGGCCCGCCTCGGCCCGCAGTGGGGACGCATGGTCTGACCATCGGTCACCGGTCCTCGGTTCCCAGCCCGGAAACAGGGTGCCCGCCTCGCCCGACGGCGGCCCGTGGCGCCCTCACCGGCCCCCCGCACAAGCGGCTCAGCCCCTTGGTGTCGTGTCCGGCCACCCCGCCGTACGCCGTTCTCCCACGCGGGCGTGCGCGCCACGGCACCGACGACGCCGGCAGTCGATTGTCATGGGCACGCGCACGCGCGCCGGGTGTGGCTCCGCCGTCCCGGCCGGGGGCCGGTCCGCGCGGGCACGCGCGGCGCGGACCGGCGTCACGGAGGTGGCAGGGCGATGGCCGGCGCGGGCACGCGCACGCGCGCGATGTGGTCAGTCCCGGCCGGGCAGGGCGCGCTCCAGGATGGCGTCGAGGCCGGTCCCGGAGGGCAGGGTGCCGAACGCGTGCCCCCAGTCGCCGCCCAGCCGGGACGCGCAGAAGGCGTCCGCGACGGGGTGCGGGGCGTGCCGTACCAGCAGGGAGGCCTGGAGCGCGAGCGCCATCCGCTCGACCAGCCGGCGGGCGCCCACCTGATCGGTTCCGGCCAGTTCGTCCTTGAGCGCGGCCACGGTCGTATCCAGGCGGGCGTCGGCCCCGCGTGCCAGGGCGAGTTCGGCGAACAGGGCCTCGGCGGTTTCCGGTTCCCGGCCGAGGGCGCGCAGCACGTCGAGCGCGTTGACGTTCCCGGAGCCCTCCCAGATCGACAGCAGTGGGGCCTCCCGGTAGTGCCGGGGCATGCCGGAGTCCTCGACGTACCCGTTGCCGCCCAGGCACTCCAGGGCCTCGGCGGTGAAGGCCGGGCCCCGCTTGGTGACCCAGTACTTGCCGACGGCGGTGGCGATGCGCCGGAAGGCCCGCTCCCCGGCGTCCCCGCGCACCGCGCGGTCCGCCGCGCCGGCGAGGCGCAGCGTGAGCGTCGTCGCGGCCTCCGACTCCAGCGCGAGATCGGCGAGGACGTTGCGCATCAGCGGCTGGTCGGCCAGCCGGGCGCCGAACGCGCTGCGGTGCCGGGCGTGGTGGCCCGCCTCGACCAGCGTCTTGCGCATCAGGGTCGCCGAGGCCATCACACAGTCCAGCCGGGTGCAGTTGACCATCTCGATGATGGTCTTCACGCCCCGCCCCTCCGGCCCCACCAGCCAGGCCACGGTCCGGTCGAACTCCGGTTCGGAGGAGGCGTTGGAGCGGTTGCCCAGCTTGTCCTTCAGCCGCTGGATGCGGAAGGTGTTGCGGCTGCCGTCCGGCAGGACGCGCGGTACCAGGAAGCACGACAACCCGCCCGGGGCCTGCGCGAGCACCAGGAAGACGTCGCACATCGGCGCCGACGTGAACCACTTGTGCCCGCGCAGCGTGTACACGCCCGGCTCCCCGGTGGGCGTGGCGGCGGTGGTGTTCGTGCGGACGTCGGAGCCGCCCTGCTTCTCCGTCATGCCCATCCCGGCGAGCAGCCCGGGCTTGTCGGTGGGCACCCGCAGCTCGGGGTCGTACTCCCGGCTGGTGAGCAGCGGTTCGTACACCTTGGCCAGTTCCGGCTGGGCGCGCAGGGCGGGTACGGCCGCGTACGTCATCGAGGTGGGGCAGCCGTGTCCGGCCTCGGTGTGCCCCCACACCAGGCCGCCCGCGGTCCGGGCCACGTGCGCGCCCGGCCGGTCGTCGGCCCACGGGGCGCCGGCCAGGCCCTCGGCGACCGCCGTCCGCATCAGGTGGTGCCAGGTGGGGTGGAAGTCGACCTCGTCGACGCGGTGGCCGTAGCGGTCGTGGGTGCGCAGCACCGGCTCGTACCGGTTCGCCAGCTCGCCCCACTCCTGCGCCTGCGCGCTCCCGGCGCGCGCCCCCAGCCGCCGGAGGTTCTCCTCGGCCCATCCGGCGCCCTCCCGGCGCAGCCCCTCCAGCAGGGCCGGGTCGTCCGAGGCGTCGTACGGGGCGAGCGGCGGGGGCTGGTTGGTGACGTCGTGGGTGCCGGACCGGGGCGGAGGCGGCGACTGCGCGGGAATCGAGACCATACGAGCATGTTGTATCTTCCGTGCGGTCGTAGCAATGCTGCAATAAGCCGGCGCACGTACAGTACGGGTCCATGTGCGTGAACGTCCCGGCGGAGCCCGACCGGCCGGTGCCGGACCCGGGGGCCCTGCGACCGCTGTCCGCCCGGTCGGTGGTGCTGAGCCTGCTCCTCGGCGCGCACCCGCCGGAGCTGCCGGTGCGGGACCTGGTCCGGCTCGTGGAGCCGTTCGGGATCGGCGGCTCCACACTGCGGGCCGCGCTGAGCCGGATGGTGACCGCCGGAGACCTGCGGCGCACGGACGCCGTCTACCGGCTCAGCGACCGGCTGCTGGAGCGGCAGCGGCGCCAGGACGACGCCGTACGGCCGCGCACGCGCGCGTGGCACGGCGACTGGGAGATGGTGGTGATCACGGCGAGCGGGCGCGGCCCCGCCGAACGCGCCGACCTGCGCGCCCGGCTGACCGCCCTGCGCCTGGCCGAACTGCGCGAGGGCGTGTGGCTGCGCCCGGCCAACCTCGACCGGCCGCTGCCCGCCGAGGTGCACCGGGTGGCGCTGACGTACACGGCCCGTCCCGACGGGCCGGCGGGGGCGCTGGCCGCCCGGTTGTGGCCGCTGGGCGAATGGGCGGCCACCGCGCGCTTCCTGCTCGCCCGCGCGGCCCGGGCGGACCACCCGGCCGACCGGTTCACCGCCTACGCGGCGGCCGTCCGCCATCTGCTCACCGACCCCGTCCTGCCGCCCGCCCTGCTGCCCGCCGACTGGCCGGGCGAGGAACTGCGAAAGGCGTACGCCGGTTATCGACGGGACCTCGGCGCGGGGCTCGGGACGCGCGGGGCGTAGCGGGGGCGCATGCGCCGTGCCTGCACCGGAAGAGGGTCGCGGCCGGGTCACCCCCTGCGGGGGCCGGGACGAGAAGGTGTACATGTACGGGGTCGATGTGCCGTAGATCCCCGGCCACGTGGTTCGTGGAGGAAGGCTGTCCGGAAGCGCCGAAGTGGCAAGTAGGCTCCAGGAAATGACGGCGTGTCACGTGCTCGTGGACCACGCCTGCGTCATCGCCCCGCACCCTGATGAGTCGAAGGAAGTACCGGCATGACCGAGCCCACTCGTCCATCGCCCCGGATCGACACGTCCGTTCCTCACAGCGCTCGCGTCTGGAATTACTGGCTGGGCGGGAAAGACCACTACCCGGCAGACCGGGCGGCCGGCGACGCCTACAGCAGCAAATACCCCGACATCGTGCCGTTCGCGGGCGAATCGCGGGACTTTCTGCGGCGCACCATCACGTTCCTGGCCCGGGACGCCGGTATCCGTCAGTTCATCGACCTCGGGGCCGGGTTGCCCACGCGCGACAACACCCACGAAGTCGCACAGCGGATCGCGCGCGACTCGCGAGTGGTGTACGTGGATCACGACCCCATCGTGCTGCTCCACGTCCATGCGCTGCTCACCAGCACTCCCGAGGGCGCTACCGCCTACGTGCAGAGCGACATGCGCGACACTGACGCTGTCCTGGACGGCGCGGCCGAGACGCTGGACATGAACAAGCCGATCGCCCTGGTCATCAACGATGTTCTGGGCCACATCGTGGACTGGGACGAGGCGCGCGGGCTCGTACGCAGGCTGGTGGACCGGCTCCCTTCGGGAAGTTATCTCTCCCTGAGCCACTCGACCGCGTCCGACCCGGAGCACCAAGTGGTGCAGGACGAATACAACCGGTCCGGGGCGATCCCGTACGTTTTCCGTGAGCCGTCGGTGGCCGTGGAACTCTTCGAAGGCACGGAACTCATCGAGCCCGGCTTCACGAGCTGGCCTCGCTGGCGCCCCGACGCGAACACCGGCCGCCTCACCGACCGCGCCGGCTGGGGCGGGGTGGCGCGCATCGCATGACCGCGGGCAGGCCGGAGCCCGCGTCCGCCTTCCGTGAGAAGGCGACGCCGCACGGGTGGTCCGGCGGCCCACCCGTGCGGCGGCCCACGCCGACGCCAGGCCGATCGCCGAGGCGGCTGCCCTGTCCGGCGGTTGGGTCCGGACGCGAAGGTGAGCGGCCTCGCCGCCGCGGAGGTCCGGGTTCTGGCCGAGGAGACCGACCGGCCGGGCCGCCGTCGTCGGCGGCCCGGCCGCGGGGCTCACTTGTAGGTGATGTCCGAGCTGGAGTACTTGCAGTAGGTGCCGTCCGGGCCCGAGCCGTTGGTGGTCGGTTCGGCGCCGGTGTTGTTGCCGATGTACTTCTGGCAGGGAACGATCTTCTTGCCGGTGTCGCCGACGATCGTGATGGTCCGCAGGGTCGCGCTGTCGCCGTAGTTGGTGTTGATGCCGACGAGCCTGCTGCCCTTGTAGGTCGCCTCGATGCCGCTGAGGTTGATCGTCCGCTTGTACTGCGTCTTGCAGTTGCCGCAGGACCGGACGAACGTGCCGAAGTTCTTCACCGCGAAGCCCGAGACGTTCAGCGTGCCGGCGCCGTTGAACTGGAACACCTTGTCGCTCGCCTCCTTCGCCCCGCCGCCGCTGACGGTGTAGACGTTGGACGACGAGGAGCCGAGGAAGGTGGCCGCGTCCTCGCCGACGTCCTCCCACCACACGTTCTGCAGCGTGCAGCTGCCCAGGCAGTGGACGCCGTCGGCGGCGGGGGCGCCGATGACGACGTTCTTGAGGACCGCGCCGGGAGCCAGTTCCAGCAGGGGCCCCTGGTCCTCGTCCTGGCCGTCGCTGCCGAGGTCGCCGCTGCCGTACAGCCGCTTCATCCCGTAGTCCTTGGTGCCGGACACCGAGATGGTGGAGGAGACCGCCTGGCTGCCGTTCGGGGTCGGCCAGGTGGCCGCGTCCGCCGGCGCTCCGGAGGTCATGAGCATGCCAAGCGTGAGTCCGAGGGTGGCGAGTCCGCCGAGCAGACCGCGCGAGGTCGCTGATGAGGTCATGTCCCGAAATGCCTTCTTCCGTGGGGTGCTGCTCTGTGGGGGTTATGTACGTGAACCGTGTACTCCATGGAGAACTCGATTGCGGAGAGCGTGCGGCCGGAACGGCTTCCTTGCGTGCCGTGCGGTCACGCTGATGAACGGACCGTAGGATGCAAGCGCTTTCTAGTCAACGGTCGCGCAGCGCTTTTCCGGGTCGGGAGAAGTGAGGTGGGAGCGCTTCCATAACCCCCGTGCCCATGCCACGATGCCGGGTGGCCCTCCCGCGCCCCCCGCACGCAGCACGCCCCTGTGCGACACGCAGCACGCCCCCTCCGCATGGCCCGCAATCAGAAGGGACAGGTGACGTGCCCCCACACCGCACCAGCCGAGAACCGGCCCGCGTACCGCACTCGTCTCCCTGCTGGGCGTCCTGCCGCCGCTCCTCGCGGTCCTCGGCCGCGCCGCGTCCCCGGCCGAGGCACGGACCGGGGCCGTCCAGGCGGCCACCCTCACCGAGGTCACCGGATTCGGCCCGACCGCGTTCAGCCTCAACGGGAGCGTGGGCACGGTGGGTTGATCACTTGCGGAGGCGCACCGCCCGGCAGGAGGGCGCACCGGTACGGCAGGAGGACGTACCCGTCCGGCCGGAGGCGGCCGGCCGTGCGTGCCGCGCCCGGAGATCGCCGCCCCCCCCGCATGACACCCCGGCGCGGGGCGCGAGCCTCCCGCGCACCGCTCGACGCCCGGCCGTGCCGGCGGGCGGGGGTGGCGTCGCGCGGGGCCGAGAGGTTTCCTGGTAGCAGTGGGTGTCCCCCGGGTAAGGGGGATGACCAGCGCGGTCGCGGGCACTCGGTGGGCACGTAAGGCGATCTCACCCCCGAGGAGAGTCATGGCTGAGCAGAAGTCGTCGTCGGTCCTCACGGCGCCCCTGCACGGCGCCGCCTCGGTCCTGCGCAGGGTGCCCGGCGCCGGAACGGTGGGCAGGGCCGCCGAGGAGACACTCGACAAGATCGGCGCGGTCTCGCCCCGCGGCCGGCGCATGGCGGTGTACGCGGGCGCCGGGGTGCTCGGCGTGGCGGGCGTGGTGGAGTGGCCCGTGGCGCTCACCGGCGCGGCGGTGGCCTGGCTCACCCAGCCCCGGCCCGACCGGCCGGCGCGGGCCGGGGACACCGGGCAGCGCCCGGAGCCCGCGCACGACCTCGGGACCGCGGCCCTCAGGTCCGGCGCCGGACACGGCCAGGCGGTCGAGGGCGCGCCGGGTGGCAGCGGGAGCCATGCGGCCGACCACGCCCCCGGGCGCGCCAAAGGTCCGGGACACACCGAGGCGCCCGGGCCGCCCGCGGCCGGCCACGCCCCCGGGACGTCCGCGACCAGGACGTCCTCAGGCCCGCTCGGACCGACCGCCCGGCCCGACCGCACCACGTTCTAGGAGGTCATGGTGGCCGGACTGCTGACGGCGCCCACAGCCGCCGTACGGCTGCTGCCCGCGGCACCACGCCTGCTCGCGCGGGCGGCGGCACCGGCGGTCGGCATGGCCGCCGGTGCCGCCGCGAGTACCGCGCGCGCCGGTGTGCGCGGCGCGGACACCGCCGCACGGGTCGCCCGGGTGGCCCGCAACGCGCTGCCCGGCGCCGGTACTCACTGGCGCTCCGGTGCCCGCGCCCATCTGGCCGTACGCCCCTTGGAGCGGGACCAGGCGCGGCGCGCCGGCGGCACCGCGCACCTGGCGCGCCGGGTGGCCGAGGCGCTTCAGGAGCATCCCGAGGTGCTCGTCGCCTACTGGGACCAGGGCCTCGCCCGCCTGGTGGTGACCGCGACCGGCGAACAGGCCGCCGACCGGGTCCTCGCGCACGCCGCGGACCTGGCCGAACGGCACGGCCTGGCGCTGGCCGGCGGGGACGTCGCCGAGACCACGCACCCCGCCGACCCGGCCGGGGTGCGCGCCGCCGCGGCCACGCTCGCCGCCGACGCCGTCGGCATCGCCGTGGCCCTGACCGCCTACACGCTGCGGCTGCCGCCATCCCCCCGGATGGTGACCGCCGTCGTGACCCTGCTGCGGGAGAACCCGCGCTTCCGTGACCGGCTGCGCGCCCGGCTCGGCGACTCCGGCATGGACCTCGCGCTGGCCTGTGCCAACGCGGCCGTGCACGGCGCCGGGCAGAGCCCCACCTCGCTGATACTCGACGGCGCCCTGCGCGCCTGCCAGGTGGCCGAGACGGTGGCCCGCTCGGCAGCCTTCGACGCGGTGCACGACCGGCTGTGCGCTCCGCAGCGGGTCAGCCTCGCCCCGGACGGCCCGGCCCGTCCCCCGTTGCGCGTCTCCCCGGCCCAGGAGTACGCCGCCCACGCCTCCACCGGCAGTCTGCTGGGCGCGGCGGCCACCCTGCTGGTCAAGCACGACGCCACCGAGGCGGCGGAGGCGGTGCTGGCCGGCTCCCCGAAGGCCGCCCGCTACGGCCCGGCCGCCTTCCACGCCGTACTCTCCGGCGCGCTGTCCCGCACCGGCGTACTGGTCCGCGCCCCGGAGCGGCTGCGCCAGCTGGAGATGGCCGGCACCGTCGTACTGCACCCCGGCGCGCTGCGTACCGAGGACGGCGAGCCCGATCCGTGGGCCGAACCGGTGCTGGACGCGGCCCGCCGGGCCGGACTGCGGGTCGTCCTTGTGGACGATCCGGCCCTGGAGGACTTCACCGGCCTCGCCGACCAGGTCGTCGACCCCCGCCGGCCGCTGGACGACGTGGTGCACGAGGCGCGCGGCGAGGAGGGCGCCGTCCTGGTGGTCGCGCGGGTGCGCGCGGCCGGCGAGCACGACGTCCTGGCCGCCCTGCGCGCCGCCGACATCGCCCTCGCCCTGACCGACCGGGACGGCGCGGTCGTCTGGGGCGCCGACCTGCTCGCCCTGCACGGCCTGCCCGACGTGTGGCGGGTCCTGACCGCGGTCCCGGCCGCCCGCCGGGTCGGCCGCCGGGCCCAGACGCTGGCCCGCTCCGGCGCCGCGCTGTCCGGGCTGCTCGTCGCCGTCGGCGAGGCCGGCGGCGGCAGGGGCCGCCGGGCGGTGCTGCCGGGGCTGCGGCACGCGCCGGTCGACGCGGGCGCCGCCACCGCGCTGCTGTCCGGGGTGCGCGCCGCGCTCGGCGTGGCGACGGCCCGCGCCCCGCACCCACGGCCCCGGGTGCACTGGCACGAGCTGGACGCGGAGGAGGCCCGGAACCGGCTGGCCCGGGAACCGGCCGCCGACACCGGGGCCGCCGCGCCGGCCGCACGGGTGCGCAAGGCGGCGAAGGGCGTCGTCGCGCATCCGGCCGCCGCGCCCCTCCGCTGGTCCTACCGGCTCGGCCGGGCCGTGCGGAGCGAACTCCAGGACCCGCTCACCCCCGTGCTGGCCGTCGGCTCGGCGGCGTCCGCGATCCTCGGCTCCGTCGTGGACGCGCTGCTCGTCGTCGGCGCCCTCGACCTGAACGCCCTGGTCGGCGGCCTCCAGCGGCTCAGGGCCGAACGGGCGCTGTCCGGACTCGTCGCGGAACAGAAGCAGAAGGCCCGCCTGGTACCGCCGCAGGCCGAGGCCCCGGCCGGCGGCACCCGCACCGTGGACGCGGGCCGGCTGCGGCCCGGCCACGTCATCCAGCTCAAGGCGGACGACGTGGTGCCCGCCGACGCCCGGCTGCTGTGGCAGGAGGGCCTAGAGGTGGACGAGTCCGCGCTCACCGGCGAGTCGCTGCCGGTGGAGAAGCAGACCGACCCCACCCCGCACGCCGCCGTCGCCGACCGGCGCTGCATGGTCTTCGAAGGGACGACGGTGGTGGCGGGCGAGGCCCGGGCCGTCGTGGTCGACACCGGCGACCGCACCGAGGCCGCCCGCGCCGTCCACCTCGCCGCGCGCACGCCCCCGGCCGGTGGCGTGCAGGCCCGGCTCCAGGAACTGAGCCGCAAGGCGCTGCCGCTGACCCTGGGGGGCGGCGCCGCGGTGACGGGCCTGGCGCTGCTGCGCGGCACCCCGATCCGCGAGGCGGTCAGCGGCGGGGTGTCGGTGGCCGTGGCGGCCGTACCGGAAGGGCTGCCGCTGGTGGCGACGGTCGCCCAGCTGGCCGCGGCCCGCCGGCTGAGCCGGGGCGGTGTCCTGGTGCGCACCCCGCGCACGCTGGAGGCGCTGGGCCGGATGGACACCATCTGCTTCGACAAGACCGGCACGCTCACCGAGAACCGGCTGCGTCTGGTGCGCACCGCCGACACCGCCGGCGAGGTCCACGCCGTGGACGACGCCGGCGCCGAGAACACCGTACGGGCCGCCGCGCGGGCCTGTCCGCAGCTCGACGGCGGCTCCGACCGGCCGGTGCACGCCACCGACGAGGCCGTGCTCGCCGCGGCCCCGCCCGACCCGGACTGGTCCCGGAGCGCCGACCTGCCGTTCGAGGCCGCGCGTGGATACGCCGCCGCCGTCGGCCGCGCCGGGGACGGCCCGCCCGTGCTGGTGGTCAAGGGCGCCCCCGAGACCGTACTGCCCGCCTGCGCCGGGCTGCCGGAGCACGCCGCCGACACCGCCCACGCGCTGGCCGGGGACGGGCTGCGGGTGCTCGCGGTGGCCGAACGACGGCTCGATACGGGCGAACAGGAGGACGAGGCCCTCGAACGGCCCCTGGAGAACCTGGAGTTCATCGGCCTGCTGGCGCTGTCCGACGTACCGCGCGAGACCTCCACGGCACTGGTGGAGGCGCTCAACGGGGCGGGCGTACGACCGGTGATGCTCACCGGCGACCATCCGCAGACCGCGCGGGCCATCGCCGCCGACCTGGGCTGGCCCGCGGACACCGTGGTGGTCACCGGCGACGAACTGGCCGCCGCCGACCGCGCGTCCCGGGCCCGGATGCTGCGCGACGCGGGCGTGGTGGCCCGGGTGGCGCCCGAGCAGAAGCTCCAGGTGGTGGAGGCGCTGCGGGACGCGGGCCGGGTGGTCGGCATGGTCGGCGACGGCGCCAACGACGCCGCGGCGATCCGCGCGGCGGACATCGGCGTCGGCATCAGCGCCCGGGGCTCGGCGGCCGCCCGCAACGCGGCGGACATCGTGCTGACCGACGACGATCTGACGGTCCTGGTCGACGCGGTCGGCGAAGGCCGCGCCCTGTGGCACAGCGTGGCCGACGCCATCGCCATCCTGATCGGCGGCAACGCGGGCGAGGTCGGGTTCGGCATCATCGGGACCCTGCTGTCCGGGCGGGCGCCGCTGTCCACCCGGCAGATGCTGATGGTGAACCTGTTCACCGACCTCTTCCCGTCGATGGCGGTGGCGGTGACGGAGAAGGAGGACGGTCAGGGCACGGTCCGGGCGCGCGGCGGGTCGCCGGAGGACGCCTCCGCGGTGTTGGGCGCCCCGCTGCTGAGGCAGATCCGGCACCGGGCGCTGACCACCTGCCTGGGCGCGGTCACGGCCTGGCTGATCGGCCGTTTCACCCCGGGCACCGCCCGCCGCTCCAGCACCATGGCGCTGTGCGGGGTGGTCGGCACCCAGCTGGTGCAGACCCTGCTCGACCGGAGGGACAGCCGGCTGGTGCAGGTGACCGTGCTGGGCTCCGCGCTGGCGCTCGTCGCCGTGGTCCAGACCCCGGTCGTCAGCCGCGCGTTCGGCTGCACTCCGCTCGGCCCGTTCGCGTGGGCGGGCGTCGTGGCCGCGATCGCCCTGGCCCTGGCCGGCCAGCGGTCACTGCCCCGCTTGGAGCGGACGGTGGGACGGCTCCTGCCCACGAGCTGACGGCCGGGGCGGCCGCGGCCGGGGCCGACCGACACGCCGCCTACCGGTGAGTGTCACGGGCAGTGGTCGCGGCCGTCCCGTGGGGCGAAGGCCGTGTGGGCGTCGGTGTCGGTCGCGCGAGCATGGAGGAAGTAGTCGGCCCACTCGGCGATTCCGGGGTAGGAGGAGTCCCGGCCGAGCCGGGTGACGGCGGCCTCGATGTCGAAGTCGGTGGTGCGGAGTTCGACTCCCGGACCCAGGAGGGCCCAGTGCGCTCCGGTCCGTCCGTAGGGCATCCCGACGCTGCCGGGGTTGACCACCAGTCGGCCGTGGGCGAGGCGGACGAACGGCATGTGGGTGTGCCCGCAGACCACGGTCCGGATGTCGGGACCGAGTCCGTCGAAGACCTCCTGCCATCGGGCGAGTGAGGAGTCGACCAGGACGACCTCCTCGTCGTCCCGGGGGGTGGCATGGCAGAACAGCACCTTTCCCAGGCCGTTCACGGACAGGGAGAGGGACCGGGGCAACGAGGCGAGAAGGCCGAGATGGTCCTCGCGGAGTTGTGCGGCCGCCCAGGGAGCGATCGGATCGGGGATCGTGTCGCGTCGTCCCCGGCGGTATTCGAGGAGTTCGCGGTCGGCGTTGCCGCTGATCCAGCTGACGCGGTCGCCGAGGCCGGTCAGCAGGTCGAGGACCTGGGCCGGTTGCGGGCCGGCGGTGATGTCGCCGGTGAGCACGATGCGGTCGGCGGCGCGGACATCCGGTTCGGCGAGCACTGCCTCCAGAGCCGGCAGGACTCCGTGGATGTCGGACAGGACGGCTACGCGGTTCGGCATGATCACCACTGTGGGGTGGAGACAGCCGGGTGATGAGGCATTTCGCCCCGCGCGTAGTTCGAGGGCGGCCGGCGGGTCGGGACGCCGGGTGCGTAGTTCTTCCGGGAAGGGGTCGTACGGCCACCGGCACCGGCACCGGCACCGGACCCGGCACCGGGCGGACCGCTCCGTGCGGTCCGCCCGGTGCGGTCCGGCCGTGTGTACCGGCGTCAGACCGACCGGTGGTACTGGATCGGCACCCGGATCTCCGCGCCCAGTTCGCGGGCGGCGCGCCGGGCCCAGGACGGGTCGCGGAGCAGTTCGCGGCCGAGCAGGACCACGTCCGCCTCGCCGTTCGCCAGGATCTTCTCGGCCTGCCCGGCCTCGGTGATCAGCCCGACGGCGCCGGCCCGCAGCGGAGTCTCGGCCTTCACCCGGGCGGCGAACGGCACCTGGTAGTTGGGCCCGGTCGGGATGCTGACGCCGTTCGCGTTGCCGCCGGTGGAGACGTCGAGCAGGTCCACGCCGTGGGCGTGCAGGTCACGGGCGAAGCGGACCGTGTCGTCCGCGGTCCAGCCGCCCTCGTCGAGCCAGTCGGTGGCGGAGACGCGGAACAGCACCGGCTTCTCCGCGGGCCACACCTCGCGCACCGCGTCCACGATCTCCAGGGCGAACCGGGTGCGGTTCTCGTACGAGCCGCCGTAGGCGTCCGTGCGGTGGTTGGAGTGCGGGGAGAGGAACTCGTTGACCAGGTAGCCGTGGGCGCCGTGGATCTCCACGGTCTCGAAGCCGGCGGCCAGCGCCCGGCGCGCGGCGGTGGCGAACTTCCCGACGATCTCCTGGATCTGGTCCACCGTCAACTCGGTCGGCACCGGGTGCTGTTCGCCGAACGGCAGCGCGCTCGGGGCGACCGGCTGCCAGCCGTGCGCCTCCGGCCCGACGGGTCCGCCGCCCTTCCACGGACGGTCGGTCGACGCCTTCCGGCCGGCGTGACCGAGCTGGATGCCGGGCACGGTGCCCTGCTCGGTGAGGAACCGGGTGATCCGCCGGAAGCCCTCCACCTGGGTGTCGTTCCACAGGCCGAGGTCGTACGGGGAGATCCGGCCCTCGGGGGCGATCGCGGTGGCCTCCGTCAGGATCAGCCCGGTGCCCCCGGCGGCCCGCGCCGCGTAGTGCGCGAAGTGCCAGTCGTGCGGCACACCGGCGAGCGGACCCTCCGGCTCGGCCGAGTACTGGCACATCGGCGCCATCCACACCCGGTTCGGGACGGTCACTTCGCGCAGGGTGAGGGGCTCGAAGAGCGCGGGCATGACGGACTCCATTTCGTCGTGGACGGCTTGATCCTTTCGTACGTCATCCATCGTACTACGACGAACATGAAACTACGGCAGATATCGAACTATGAGAGATCTCGTACGATGGTCATCGAAGGAGTCCCGTGACGAAGGGCGGACGCCGTGACCGAGACAGCCGCCACCGGCCGCGCGCTGCCGCACCCGGATCGTGAGCACATCCGGCTGGAGTCCGTGCTGCACGCGCTGTCCGACCCGATGCGGTTGCAGATCGTGCGTGAACTGGCCGCGAAAGAAGCAGAGTTGACCTGTTCGCAGTTCGACCTGCCGGTGACCAAGTCCACCACCACACACCACTTCCGGGTGCTGCGGGAGAGCGGGGTCGTCCGGCAGGTCTACCGGGGCACGGCCAAGATGAACGGCCTGCGCCGGGACGATCTAGAGAGCCTCTTCCCGGGGCTGCTCGACAGCATCCTGGCCGCGGCCGACCGGCAGGCCGCCCGGCTCGGCGACGCCGCCCGCGTCCCGGTCGGCGGCTGAACCGCCCTTCCGCGGAAGGTGGTTGAAGAGCAGGTTCAGCACGATCGCGGACAGGCAGCCCGCGCTGATGCCGCTGTTCATCACCGTCTGGAACCAGTCCGGGAACTTCGCGTACAGCGTGGGCACGCCCACCGGCAGCATGCCGATCGCCACCGGGACGGCCACCACGGTCAGGTTGCCGTTGCCCCGGAAGTCGACCCGGCTCAGCGTCCGCAGCCCGCTCGCCGCGACCGTCCCGAACATCACCAGCCCGGCCCCGCCGAGCACCGGCGCCGGGATCGCCGCGACCACCGCGCCCAGCTTGGGCAGCAGACCGAGCAGCACCAGGATGCCGCCCGCCGCCGCGACCACCCAGCGGCTGCGCACCCGGGTCATGCCCACCAAGCCCACGTTCTGCGCGTACGCCGTGTACGGGAAGGTGTTGAACACCCCGCCCAGCACGGTCGACAGACCGTCCGCGCGCAGCCCGTCGGCCAGCGTGCGCGGTTCGGCCCGCCGCCCGGTCAGCTCGCCGACGGCGATCAGGTCCCCGGTGGTCTCGGTCATCGACACCAGGGCCACCACCAACATGGACGCGATGGCGGAGGCCCGGAACGCGGGCGCCCCGAAGTGGAACGGCGTGCTGATGCCCAGCCAGTCGGCGTCGGCGACCCCGCCGAAGTCGGTGAACCCCAGCGGCACGGCGACCGCGAGCCCGGCCGCGATGCCGACGAGCACGGCGATCCGGGAGAGGAAGACGGGCGCGAACCGCTGCACCCCGAGCACCACGGCCAGGACGAAGCCCGCCAGCGCCAGGTTCCGCGGCTCGCCGAAATCCTTCGAACCGGCGCCGCCCGCCGCCCAGTTGCCAGCGACCGGCAGCAGCGAGACCCCGATGATCAGGATCACCGTGCCGGTCACCAGCGGCGGGAAGAAGCGCAGCAGTCTGCCGAAGACCGGCGCCAGCAGCATGATCGCCAGTCCGGCGACGATCACGGAGCCGTAGATCGCGGGCAGTCCGCCGTCCGTCGTCCCGATGAGCACCATCGGCGACACGGCCGCGAACGTGCAGCCCTGCATGACCGGCAGCCGCACCCCGAACCACCGGAAGCCGACGCACTGGATCAGCGTGGCGATCCCGCACACCAGCAGGTCCGCGGTGATCAGATACGCCAGGTCGGCGGGTGACAGCCGCATCGCGCCGCCCACGATCAACGGCACCGCGACGGCGCCCGCGTACATGGCGAGCACGTGCTGGAGCCCGAAGGCGGCCAGTTGCCGGACGGGGGGAATCTCGTCGACGGGGTGCGCGACTGCGGTCGTGGCCATGAGGTCTCCATCTGCGGCGGACGGGGGCGGGACCCGGACGACCGGACACCCGGACGACCGGACATCCGGGCGACCGGAGAGCCGGACATCCGGGCTTCCAGGCATCGGCACCCGGATCCGGACAGCCGGACAGGAGGAGACCGTAAGGGCCTTGAACAGTTTGTTGATTTCAGGTCTGTTGCCGCTGTGTGTCCCGCCTCCCGGGCGTTCCCGCCGCTGCGCCGCCTACGGCACCCGTGCCGCCGCCAGCAGGGCGTCCCAGTCGGACAGCTTGACCACGCCCCGGCCCAGCCGCGCCCCCAGCTCGGCCTCGGCCCGCTCGATCGCCAGCCAGCCGTCCCAGGCCACGGGTTCGACGCCGGCCGCCCGGAGCGCGGCGACCGGATCCGCCGGCACGTCCGCGCGGGCGAGGGCGGGGGCGTCCGCGAGCAGCGAGGTCACCGTCTCCTTGGCGCAGGGCCGGTTGGTGCCGATGACCCCGGTCGGACCGCGCTTGATCCACCCGGCGACGTACTCGCCCGGCACGGGCACGCCGTCGCGCAGGACGCGCCCCTCGCGATGCGGGACCGTGCCGCCGGCGGCGTCGAACGGCAGCCCCTCCAGGGGCACTCCGCGATAGCCCACCGAGCGCAGCACCAACTGCGCGGGCAGGTCCTCGTACCGGCCCGTCCCGGTGACGCCGCCCCGGTCGTCCGGAGCCGTGCGCTCGAAGCGGACGGCGCCCACCCGGCCGCCGGCCTCGAGCAGTTCCACCGGGCGCAGGAAGAACCGCAGCCGGATCCGCCGGGCGGCGGTCTCGGCGGGCCGTGCCGCCCAGTCGCGCAGCACCTCCACATTGCGGCGCTGCCCGGCCGGCAGCGCGCCGGGGTCGGCCGGGTCGAGCGCCAGGTCGGCCTTGTCCACGGTCACGTCGGTGCCGGGCAGGGCGCCCAGCTCGCGCAGCTCCTTGGTGGTGAAGCGGGCCTGCGCCGGGCCGCGCCGGCCCACCATGTGCACCTCGGTGAGCCCGCTCGCCGTCAGCGCGTCCAGCGCGGCCTGCGGGATGTCCGTGCCGCGCAGCTCCGCGGCACCCCGGACGAGCATCCGGGTGACGTCCACCGCGACATTGCCCACCCCGATGACCACCGCCGACCGCACTCCGCCCAGGAAGCCGGCGTCGGCCGCGTCCGGGTGCGCGCTGTACCAGGAGACGAACTCGGTCGCCGAGAAGCTGCCCGGCAGGTCCTCGCCGGGGATCCCCAGCCGCCGGTCACTGGAGGCACCCACGCAGTACACCACCGCGTGGTACAGCCTCCTCAGCCGCTCCACCGGGAGACCGCCGGGGCCGCCCACCCGCACCCCGCCGAGGAACCGCACCCGCTCGTGCTCCAGCACCGTCCGCAGGCTGCCCTGGAGGGACTTGATCTTCTCGTGGTCGGGTGCGACGCCGTAGCGGACCAGGCCGTAGGGGCACGGCAGCCGGTCCAGGACGTCCACCAGGACCTCCGGATCACGCTGAACCAGGTTCTGGGCGGTGTAACACCCGCTCGGCCCGGACCCGACGACGGCGACACGCAGCACAGCGGTACTCCTTGCCCGAAGGAGGGGCGTGCGGACGCTTCCAGCATGGCACCGCGAGGCCCGGGCGGGCAGGGCCGGTGGAGTGATCCGGACGCGTACGCGCTCGTCAGGGGTGTGACCGTACGACCGCCCTGCGTGTCCACTCGCCCGATCGGCCGACAGCGGACGCCGTCCCACCCGACGACCGCCCTGCCCGACGTCCGCCCTCCCCCCTCAGCGGCCGTCGGTCCTCTCCAAGGCCGTCGACCCCGCCGAGGCGACCGGTCCAGCCAAGGCAACCGGCCCAGCCGATGTCACCGGCCCGCTCAGGCCCGCTCCCGCCGCTCCGGCCGTTCCTCCGTGGCGAAGAACCGGGACAGGTCCTCGCCCTCCGCCTTTGCGTCCGTCGTGCTCTCGGGGGGTACGCCCATCTCCCAGTCCAGCCCGTACCGCTGGAACAGCTCGGCCCGCAGCGCCGGTACCGGCATCGGCACGCCCGGCACCAGCGCCGCGTAGACCGCGCCCATCAACAGGGCCCGCAGCATCGGGTAGTCGGCCGATACCGTCTGCGAGCCGTAGCGGGCCACGGTCTCGCCGAGCAGCTCCGCCAGCCGGCGCTGCTCCGGGCACTGCACGAAGCCCTCGGCCTGGAGCAGGCCCGCCATGTGCTGGCGCATCAGCACCGGCCGGTCCCGGGCCAGGCCCAGGATCGCGTCGATGGCCCGGGCCAGCCGCTCCCGGCCGTCCTCGGTGCGCGGCTCCCGCTCCAGCGCCTCCTCCAGCGTGCGGTGCATCAGCCGGTGCACGGCGGACTGCACCAACTGGCGCTTGCCGGGGAAGTAGTACGACACCAGTCCACGCGCCGAACCGGCCCGGTCGGCGATGTCGCCCAGCGTCGTGGCGTCGAACCCACGCTCGCCCACCAGTTCGACGGCGGCCTGCAACAGCCGTTCCCTGGAACGCCGCCGCAATTCTTCATTGACCGAAGCGCTGCGCGGGGACATCCTGTAACTCCTGCGTTGACTGGCTGCCAGCCAACTATACTCAACGCATCGGGGCACCCGTGTGTTCGGGGCGCTCGGAGAAGCCGTCCGTCTGGGGCGACGCGGGGGATCGTCTCAGACGGGCGGCACACTGCGCCAGGTGTTTGCCGGGCAGGCACAAGTCGTCGTGTACGCAGCCCTGTTGAGGGCCACCGTGGCCGATCCCGCGCGCAGCTGGGACCCGGCGGGCCCGACGCGCAACAGTGTTCCGGAGCAGTCGGGCAACACCGCGGCCGCGCCCGCCACTTCACCCCCGTCGGCCCGCCGGGGCCTCCCGCCGCGTCCGCCGCCGCTCGTACACCAGCACCGCCAGCGCCACCAGCAGCGCGCCGATCAGCCATCCGCCGAGCACGTCCGAGGCCCAGTGGACGCCCAGCCAGACCCGGGTGACGCCCACTCCGGCCACCGAGACGACCGCCGCCGTCACCGCCGTGCGCCACAGGGCGCGGCCCGCGCCGCGGCGGCGCAGCAGCCACAGCAGCAGGCCGCAGACCACGGTCGCGGTCAGCGCGTGACCGGACGGGAAGGCCGCGTAGTGGGCGGAGTCGACGGGGTCCGGCCAGACCGGGCGGGGGCGGCCGACGGCGGCCTTCACCGACTGCTGCACGACCGTCGCCAGCGCGACGGCGCTCGCCAGCCACAGCGCCGTCCACCACGCCGCGCGGCGCCAGACCAGCCACCCGGCCGCCGCCGCGCACACCAGGCGCATGGTCACCGGGTCCCACACCCAGTCCGTCAGCACCCGGCACGCCTGCGTCACCGCCCGGTCGCGGACCGCCCGGCGGTGGGCGGCCGCGGCGATGTCGCCGTCCAGCGTGAGCAGCGGATGCCAGCGCACCGCGACGAGGACGAGCAGCAGGACCGAACAGACCCCGAGCACCAGGGCGGCCACCACGGCGGCCCGGGCCGCCGCGCGGTGCGGCGGGGAGCCGGACGAAGCCGGCGGCGGGGATGCGGAGGAGGGCGGCGGCGGAGGGGGAGCGGTGGGACGATCGCGCATGCCGCGATCTTTGTGGATACGGCGGTCACGGCCAAGTCCGCATGACCGGAAGCAGGCGGAGGCTCCCGGGCCGGTCGCGTACCTCCGCGCAGACCGGTGCCTCCGGCAACACCAGCACCGCCGCAGATCCGGGTTCCGTCGTGCGGGCAAGACGCCTGACCGGGACCCGGCCCGCGGAAATCCGCCCGCCGGTGCGGTCAAGCGGTGCGGCGGCCGGGCACGCCGAGCCCGCGCCCGCCCGACCCCCGCGGCCACCGGAGCTCCCCGGCGGGGCCCGGCCGCACCGGGAGGGCGCGGTGTCGTCCTCACATCGCCAGCAGCATCGCCACCATGCCGATCCCCATCGACAGCCGGCACGCCCGGGCCAGTTCCGGGCGGTCGCCCCAGCGGTCCGGCGCGGCCCCGGCCCGGGGAACGGCGGCGGGCACCAGCCGGGCGCCGGAGAGCAGCACATAGCCGGTGAAGTACAGCAGCAGGGCGCCGGTCAGCAGGGGGATGCCGGTGCCGCCGTGGCCGTGGTGGGCGGCGGGCGGGGCGCCGGCCATCGCCACCGCCATGTAGACCATCGCCGCGCTGCCCACCAGGTGGTGCAGATGGCCGGGATCGCCGCGCACGGCCCACAGCGCGCGCAGCGCCGCCGCGCCGAAGACGGCCGCGTACGCCGGCCACGCCCACCCCGGCGGTGTGAACACCGCCGCCGGCACGGCCATCGCGGCCATGCCGAAGCCCATCAGCGCCTCGCCGCCCGCGGCCCGGCGCTGCTCGGCCACGCCGCTGCGCATCCGCAGCAGGCAGTAGGCCCCGGTCGCCGCGCACAGCGCCACCAGCAGCCAGGCTGCCGACACCGGTCCGTGCATGCGCACCTCCCGCTCGACGGTCGCTCCGGAGAAGCTCCGGACCCGTTTCCAGGGACGCCATGCCCCGGGGCGGCGGAGCGCACGCGAGCGCAAGGGGGTACACGGGGAGCATCGGGGGGAGCACGCGCCGTCATGCCCTGGGCGCCAGGACTATTTTACGAGTAAAACACATGCTAAATTGATGGTATGAGCAGTGCGACCCCCCACCGTCTTCCCCTCGCCGGAGCGCTCCGCCTCGGCCGTCCCTCCGACATCTGGTTCAAGCCCGCCCTGAGCGTGGTCGTCTCGGTCGCCCCGCCCAACCTGACGCTGCTCGCCCTCGGCCGGCTCGATCTCGCCATGTACACGATGGCCGGTTCGCTGTGCGCGCTCTACGGCCACAACCGGCCCTACGCCGCCCGCGCCCGCACCCTGGCGTGGGTCGTGCTCGGCATGGTCGGCGGCCTCGCCGTGGCCCTTCTCGCCTCGGCACTGACCACCAACGCCGCGGTCCTCGTCACCGTCGGCGCCGTCCTGGCGGCGGTCCAGAAGACGGTCTGCGACGCCACCCGGGTCGGACCGCCGGCCCATGTGGTCCTCACCTTCATCAGCTCCGCCTCGCTCTTCGTCCCGCAGACCCCCGGCGGGCTGCCGGGGCACATCGGGCTGGCCCTGGCCGCCGGCGCCTGGGCCTGGCTGGTCTGCATGGCACCCGGGCTGCTGCGCCCGCACGGCCCCGAGCGCCGGGCCACCGCCCAGGCCCTGAACGCCGCGGCCGCGTACGCCGGCACCCGCGGCACCGGCGACGGCCACGCCCGGACCCGCGCCGCCTGCGCCGCCGCGATCCACGCCGCCTGGCAGTCGCTGCTCGCCGCCGGAGCCCGCCCCGACAGCACCCGGCGCGCCCTCGAACACCTCCTGGTCCGCGCCGAGGTCGCCCTCGCCGCGCCCGCCGACACCGACCCCGAGCGGCTGCGCGCCTGGGCCCGCGCCCTGCGCGGCACCGGCCGCGTCCCGCGCGTCGCGCCGACGGGCGGCGACGCCGACGAACTCCTCGGCGTGGCCGCCGAACAGTCCCTGCCGCCCCGCTCCCTGCGGCACCGCCTGGCCCCCCTCGCCCCGCTGGCCGTACGCACCGCGCTCGGCTGCGCCCTCGCCGGATACGCCGCCCTCGCCCTCGGCGTCGGCCGCCCCTACTGGGCGCTGGTCACCGCGGCCTCCCTCTACCAGGCCAACGTCACCCTCACCTGGCACCGGGCCGTCCAGCGGGTCGTCGGCAACCTCGTCGGCGTCCTCGTCTTCGCCGCCCTCGCCCCGCTCACCCATTTGCACCCCGCCGCCCTGGTGCTGGTATCGCTCGCCCTCAACTTCGGCGCCGAGGCGCTGATCGGCCGCAACTACTGGCTGGGCAGCGTCTGCGTCACCCCGATGGCGCTGCTCATCACCGAGTTCGCGCGCAGCCAGGACGCGGCCGGCCTGATCACCGACCGGCTCGTGGACACCCTCATCGGCGCGCTGGTCGGCTTCGCCGCCGCCGTCGCCGTCACCAACCGGCGCGCCGGCGCCCGCCTGGACCACGCGCTGACCGCCGCCGAACGCGCCCGCGAGCACGCCGCCCGCCTGCTCGCCGAGCCGCACCCGCAGCCCCGCGCCCTCGAATCCGCCCGCCGCGCCCTGGCCGCCGCCCTGGTCGAGCTGCGCGCCACGGCCGACGCCGCCGCCGGCGAGTGGTGGCAGCGCGCCCTGCCCGAGGACCGGGTCGTGCTCACCGAGCAGGCCGGACACCGTACGCTCGCGGCGACGGTACGGCGCCAGGGGCTCGTGCCGCAGGACCGGGACGAGGACCCGGGCCGGGCGCCGGGCGGCGACCGGGACCCGGACAGGACGAGGGAGGACATACGGCCATGACGGCGACGAACGGCGGACCGACGCTCGGAAGCGACGCGACCGGAGCCGGAGCCGGAGCCGGGGCCGGGTCCGGGCCCGCGCGCGGCGACACCGTCTCGGCCGTCGTCCGCCAGTGGCAGGCCGTCCATCCCGAGCTGGACACCGGGCCGATGGAGATCATCGGCCGGATCAACCGCTGCGCGGCCCTGCTCCAGCAGGCCGAGGACGCCCCGCTGCGCCGGGCCGGACTCAGCCGCGCCGAGTTCGACCTGCTCGGCGCGCTGCGCCGCACCGGCCACGAACTGACCCCGGGGGAGCTGGCCCGGGAGACCTTCTCCTCCGGGGCCGCCGTGACCAAGCGGCTCAAGCAGCTGACCGAGCGCGGCCTGGTCGAACGGCGCGGCGACACCCGCGACCGGCGGGTGGCCCACGTCCGGCTCACCGACACCGGCCGCGGCCTGGTCGACGGCATCCTGCCCGACCAACTCGCCTACGAGACGGCCGTACTGTCCGTCCTGCCCCCCGGGGACCAGGACCGACTGGCCGGGCTGTTGGCCGAGTTGCTCGGCCGCCTGGAGGGCCGGATGGGCGCGCTGCGGGCCTGAGGGACCGGACGGTCACAGGACGTCGTGCACGGTACGGCGGTACGTGGAGCGGCGGTCGACGATGTCCGGCCAGCGGTCGCCGTACACATTGCGGGTGACGGGCGCCTCCCGCAGGAAGTCGTGCGGGAAGCCCAGCGGGACCGCGCTCACCTCGTCCAGGCGGGCGCGCGCGTCCGCGTCGAGCCGGACCCCGGTGCACGCCAGGTTGTCCGCGAGCTGCTCCGGCCGGGTGGCCGACACGATCGGCACGACGTTCCCGGGCCGGCCCAGCAGCCAGGCCAGGGCCACCTGAGCAGGGCTCCAGCCGCCCGCCTCGGCGATCTCCACGACCGCGTCGACGACGTCCTGCTCCCACGCCTCGGGCCGCACGTCCAGGGTGTCCAGCCGCCCGGTCCCGCCGCGCCGGTACTTCCCGGTGAGCCGGCCCGCCGCCAGCGGCGCCCAGGCGAACACGGCGAGGTCGAAAGCCCGGGCCTGCGGCAGCAGTTCACGCTCCGGGGTGCGCTCCAGCAGGCTGTAGCGCAGCTGCGAGCCCGCGAAGCACGTCCAGCCGCGCAGCTCGGCCAGGGTGTTGGCCTGCGCGATCTCCCAGGCCGGCCAGTCCGAGACGCCCACGTAGAGCACCTTGCCCGCGCGGACCACGTCGTCCAGGGCGCGCATCACCTCCTCCACCGGCGTGAAGTTGTCCCGGGCGTGCACCCACAGCACGTCGAGCCGGTCGGTGCGCAGCCGGCGCAGGCTGTCCTCGACCGACCGGACGAGGTTCCCGCGGTGGTTGCCCGCCGCGTTGGGGTCACCGTCGCGGGTGCCGCAGGTGTACTTGCTCGCCAGCACGAACCGGTCGCGGCGCCCGGCGAGCAGCTCGCCGAGGATGCGCTCGGCGCTGCCGGAGGTGTAGTTGTTCGCGGTGTCCACGAAGTTGCCGCCCGCGTCGGCGTAGGCGTCGAGGATCCGGGCGCTGGTGTCCTTGTCGGCACCCCATCCCCAGTCCTCCCCGAAGGTCATGGTCCCCAGCGCCAGTTCGCTGACGCGCAGCCCGGTCCGCCCGAACAGCGTGTACCGCATGTGTGTCTCCCTCCTCACGGGTGGTGCGAGCGACCTCACAGGTGGTGCGGGCGATCTCGCAGTCGGTGCGAGCGACGCTAGGAGCTGGAGCGCTCTCGAAGTCAACCATCCGCCGGCCCGCCCGACGCACGGCCCGGGGCCCGCGAACATGCCCGGTGAGTCCCCGCGAACGTGCCCGGTGACGGACGCCGCCGTCCCCCGGGCACGTTCGCGGGGCGGACCTCAGATCCCGGGCCGGTACCGCAGGGGATGGTCCGCCGGGATCTCCACCAGGACGATCGGCGTGCCGTCCGGATCGTTGATCCACATCTCGACCAGGCCCCAGGGCTCCTTCACCGGGGGCCGTACGATCTCCACGCCCCGCGCCCGCAGCTCCTCGCACGCGGCCGTCGCGTCCTCGACCTGCAACCACAGCCGTACCGCGGGCGAGGGCGGGTCGTCGGACCGGCCGGACAGCTCAAGGAAACCTCCGCCGAGGAAGTAGACCGTGCCGCGCTCGGGGCCGGTCCCGAACTCGCGGTAGACGGACAGTCCGAGCTGCTCGCCGTAGAAGGCGCGGGAGCGTTCGGGGTCGGAGGGCCGGAGCAGGGTCCGGCTGCTGAGTACATGCACCATGCAGCAGGGTTACCCTCTTCCGTGCCCCGGCCACGCCCGAGATCGGAGACCACCGCCATGGACACCCCCGCCACCGGACTCACCTTCCGCGACGCCACCGACGCCGACGTGGACGCCCTCGTCGCGCTCGTGGAGTCGGCGTACCGGGGGGACAGCAGCCGGGCCGGGTGGACCACCGAGGCGGACCTCCTCGACGGGCAGCGGACCGACCCCGAGGGTGTGCTGGAGGTGATCAAGTCGCCCGACAGCCGACTGCTCACCGTGGAGCTGGACGGCCGGATCGTCGCCTGCTGCCAGCTGGAACACCGCGGCGACCACGCCTACTTCGGCATGTTCGCGGTGAGCCCCGCCCTGCAGGGCGGGGGCGTCGGCAAGGCCGTCCTGGCGGAGGCCGAGCGCCGGTGCCGGCAGGCGTGGGGCGTCGGCGAGATGCACATGACGGTGATCTCCGTGCGCGAGGACCTGATCGCCTGGTACGAACGCCGCGGCTACCGCCGTACGGGACGGACGTCCCCGTTCCCGTACGGCGACGAGCGCTTCGGCATCCCGCTCCGCGCCGACCTGGAGTTCGAGCTGCTGGTCAAGAAGCTCGGGTGAGGCGCGACCGCCGGTTCGCGGCCCGGCCGCCGGCGGCTACGCCGTGAACCGGCCCGTGCGCTTGATCTCCGGGTAGTCGGTCGTCGCCCCGTCCAGTTCCAGGGCGCGGACCAGGCGCAGGTGCTCCTGGGTGTTGACCACCCAGCCGAGGATCCGCAGCCCGGACGCGCGCGCGTGCTCGACGATCTCCAGGGTGAGCCGGCGGATGTTCAGGCACACGGTCGCGGCGCCCGCGGCGACGGCCCGGTCCACCACCTCGGTGCCGTAGCGGCTCGCGACCAGCGCCGTACGCACCCCCGGCACCAGCCGCGCGATCTCGGTGATCGCCTCGTCGTGGAACGAGGACACCTCCACCCGCGCGGTCAGGTCCCGCGCGCGCATCACCTCGGCCAGCGCCCGGGCCGCCGCCACGTCCTTGATCTCCGCCTGCAACGGCGCGCGCACCGCCTCCAGCACCTCCTCGAACACCGGCACCCGCTCCCCGCGGCCCGCGTCCAGGGCGCGCAGCTCCGCGAGGGTCTTCTCGGCGATCGGCCCGGAGCCGTCGGTGGTGCGGTCCACCTCCGCGTCGTGCATGACGACCAGGGCGCCGTCCTTGCTCAGGTGCAGATCGAGTTCGATCAGGTCCAGGCCGGCCCGCTGCGCGGCGACGAAGGAACGGAGGGTGTTCTCGGGCTCGACGCCCATGACCCCGCGATGACCGATGGTAAGGAAGTTCAAGGTTCAACTCGCTTCCGTCGACGGCGGCTCGGCGACGCGCGGACCGACGGACCCGTGCCGGACGTCGTCGTCCACGCGGCAAGGCCGCAGCCTAATGGCCGGGCCGTGCGATGGACCCGCGGCTGCGCCGGGCATTCGGGAGCCGGAACAGGCGGCAGTTGGCCGGTATCCGCCTTGGCCGTCACCCTCCGGTGGGCGCGTCCCCCGCACCCTTGACCACCGGCTGCGCCGTCGCGCCGGGGAGCGTGCGCCGTTGGCGAAAGTGAGCGCCGTCACGGTTTACGGCAGGAAAAACATCGGTGACCAAGGGAGTGGACAGAATAATTTCCGGCCCCTGCTCTTGCTGAGTGAAACGGGGTGCGCATACGGTATCCATACGCGAGGTTCTCCCGTGGAGGATGGGTCATGACGGAAATTCTTGTGCAGGCAGGCGCGGAGGAGCGGATTCCTTCGCCGACCAGGGTGGTCGAGCACCCGGCCTGGGCCGTGCTCAAGGATGCCGTGGAGCGGATCCGGCCATGGCAGTCGAAGGACGGGTCGATCGACTTCGCCGCCGAGGGCGCGCCGCGCCGGGCCGACGCCGTGGCGGCCGTCGAGCGCGTCGCCGACGCGGTCGGAGAGCTCTCCCCGCTGGTCCCGCACGACGCCGCCTACCACCAGGCTCTCGTCAAGGACCTGCGCCGCTGGGCCGAGGGCGGCTTCGAGGTCCCGGACTTCCTGGACTCGCTGCTGGCCTTCCAGCCCGCCGCCCACCGCGCGGACGGCCTCCAGCACCTGGTCGTCTTCCCGATGTACACCCAGAACGGCAACCCGGACCGCAATCTGGAGGCGGTCGTGCTGCGCATGGTCTGGCCGGACTGGCTGGCCGAGCTGGAGCGCACCCGGTACGACAACCCGCTCTTCTGCGGCATCACCTTCGAGGACTTCACCTCGGGCTACGACACCAACTCCGCCGTCCTCTTCCCGGAGACCATCGCCGTCCGGGAGGCGCCGGAACGTTTCTCCTGGGGTGGCATCTTCTGTGACCGCGAGGCCGCCCGGTTCCGCCGTGTCACCGACGCCGCCGTGGACATCCTGGGCCTGGAGCTGCCCGAGGACATCGCCGCCATGGTGCACGACCAGAAGCGCTGCGAAGAGGCCTTCGTGCTCTGGGACATGATCCACGACCGCACCCACAGCCACGGCGACCTGCCGTTCGACCCGTTCATGATCAAGCAGCGCCAGCCGTTCTGGATGTACGGCCTGGAGGAGCTGCGCTGCGACCTCACCGCCTTCAAGGAGGCCGTGAAGCTCCAGGCGGACGGCGTCCCGCAGGCCCGTGACGTGCAGTACGCGGTGCTCTTCGACCGTATGTTCCGCTTCCCCGTCACCGGTGACCGCAACCGCAACTACGACGGCCTCGGCGGCCAGCTGCTCTTCGCCTACCTGCACAAGCACGATGTCGTCCGGTGGACCGACAACAAGCTCTCCATCGACTGGGAGCGCGCCCCGCAGGTCACCAACCAGCTGTGCGCCGAGATCGAGAAGCTCTACCGGGACGGCATCGACCGCCCCAAGCTGGTGCACTGGTTCGCCGGCTACGAACTGGTCTCCGCCTACCTCGCCCCGCACCCCGGCTCCAAGTGGGCCAAGGGCCCGGACGCCCTGGACCTGACCCAGCCGCCGCGCAAGCTGGTGGACGACGTGCTGCCGGACGAGTTTCCGCTGAGCATGTTCTATGAGGCGCTGGCGAAGAAGCTGAAGAATGTGATCGCCTCCACCAAGGGCATCACGGCGGACGGCGCCGAGCGGATCGCCGCGTGAGCGACCGCGTCCACAACACTGTTCAAGAGGGGAAGAACGTGGCGAACAACGGGTCTCTCAGTGGTGCGGTGATCGCGGTGGCCGGCGCGGGCGGCCCCGCCGGGCACGCGGCGCTGGTCCGGCTCGCCGAGGCGGGCGCGGTCGTCGTGGGTGCCGACAACAACCCCGAACGCCTCGCGGAGGCCGTCGACGCGGCGCGTTACGCCCGCGGCGGCGCCACCGTCACCGGCGAGACCGTCGACCTGCTCGACCTGGCGGACACCCAGGCGTGGGCCGGGCGCATCGAGAAGGACCACGGCCGGATCGACGGCCTGGTCCACCTCGTCGGCGGCTGGCGCGGCAGCGCCACCTTCGCCGGCACCGACCTCGCCGACTGGGAGCTGCTGGAGAAGCTGCTCGTGCGCACCGTCCAGCACACCTCCCTCGCCTTCTTCGACGCCCTCCAGCGCAGCGACCGCGGCCGGTACCTGCTCATCAGCGCGGCCGGCGCCACCAAGCCGACGGCGGGCAACGCGGCGTACTCCGCGGCCAAGGCCGCCGCCGAGGCATGGACGCTCGCCATGGCCGACGGCTTCCGCAAGGCCGGGGGCGAGCAGGGCCCGCGTTCGGCGGCTGCCATCCTGGTGGTGAAGGCGCTGGTGCACGACGCGATGCGCGCCGAACGCCCCAACGCGAAGTTCGCGGGTTTCACGGACGTCAAGGACCTGGCCGAGGCCATCGAGGGCGTCTGGAGCAAGCCCGCCGCAGAAGTGAACGGAAACCGTCTGTGGCTGACCGAGAAGCCGTGAACCCACCCAAGACCGACGCGCGTCGCCATCACGACCCGCAGGTCCGCGGTTTCGCCAGTGACAACTACGCCGGAGCCCATCCCGAGGTGCTGGCCGCCCTGGCCCTGGCCAACGGCGGCCACCAGGTGGCGTACGGCGAGGACGACTACACCGAGCACCTCCAGCGGGTCGTGCGCGGCCACTTCGGCGCCACCGCGGAGGCCTTCCCGGTGTTCAACGGCACCGGCGCCAACGTGGTCGCGCTCCAGGCGGTCACCGACCGCTGGGGCGCGGTGATCTGCGCCGAGAGCGCGCACATCAACGTCGACGAGGGCGGCGCTCCCGAGCGCATGGGCGGGCTGAAGCTGCTCACCGTGCCCACGCCCGACGGCAAGCTCACCCCGGAGCTGATCGACCGGCAGGCCTGGGGCTTCGAGGACGAGCACCGGGCCATGCCGCAGGTCGTGTCGATCACCCAGTCCACCGAACTGGGCACCCTCTACACGCCCGAGGAGATCCGCGCGATCTGCGAGCACGCCCACGCGCACGGCCTGAAGGTGCACCTGGACGGCTCCCGGATAGCCAACGCCGCCGCCTCCCTGGACGTGCCCATGCGCACGTTCACCAACGCGGTCGGCGTGGACATCCTCTCGCTGGGCGGGACGAAGAACGGCGCGCTGTTCGGCGAGGCCGTCGTCGTCATCAACCAGGACGCGGTGCGCCAGATGAAGCACCTGCGGAAGATGTCCATGCAGCTGGCCTCCAAGATGCGGTTCGTCTCGGTGCAGTTGGAGGCACTGCTCGCCAAGGACCTGTGGCTGCGCAACGCCCGGCACGCCAACGAGATGGCCCAGCGGCTCGCCGAGGGCGTGCGCGCGGTGCACGGGGTGGAGATCCTCTACCCGGTGCAGGCCAACGGTGTCTTCGCCAGGCTCCCGCACGACGTGAGCGAGCGGCTGCAGAAGCGGTTCCGGTTCTACTTCTGGGACGAGGCCGCCGGAGTGGTGCGCTGGATGTGCTCCTTCGACACCACGGAGGACGATGTCGACACGTTCGTGGCCGCCCTGAAGGAGGAGATGGCCCGCTAACCCGCCAGTGCTGCATAGTTATGCGATCGCCCGAAAAGTCATTGACGCTCGGGTGATCGCGTTCCTATGCTCTGCGGGCATGGAGCTGATCCAGAACACGGCCGACCTGTCCGCGTACCTCGCCGCGGACGAGGTCATCGACCACCATCACCCGCTGGTCCGCAAGACCGCCGCCCGCCTCGCCGCCGACGCCGCCGACTCGTATGAATATGCGCGGGCCGCGTATGAGTTCGTACGCGACACCATCCCGCACTCCCAGGACTCCGGCGACCCGCGCGTCACCTGGCGCGCCTCCGACGTACTGGCCCAGGGCACCGGCATCTGTCACGCCAAGTCCCACGCCCTGGCCGCCCTGCTGCGGGCCGAGGACATCCCGACCGCCCTGTGCTACCAGCGCCTGGCCGACGACGCGGGCGGCCATCTGCTCCACGGCCTGGTCGCCGTACGCTTCCACGGCGCCTGGCACCGGCAGGACCCCCGCGGCAACAAGCCGGGCGTGGACGCGCGGTTCTCCCTGACCGGCGAACGGCTGGCCTGGACCCCGGACCCCGCGGCCGGAGAGACGGACTACCCGGGCCTGTACGCCACCCCGCACCCGGCGGTCCTCACCGCCCTGCGAACGGCCCCCGACCGCCCGGCCCTGTGGAAGACCCTCCCGGCGGCTCTCTGATACTCCGTGGCGTCCCGCAGGGGCGCGGGGAACTGCGCGACCGGCCACGGACGACCCGCACCCGGGAGGCGGCCGCACCTGGACGCCGGGTGGACCGCACAGCCGGGCCGAATGTACCCGAGGCCCGGAAAACGGCCGGGCGCCGCGGGCGTTACGCCTGGACCGTCCGCAACTGCTCCGCCGTGGGCGCCGTACCGCCGAGGTGCGCGGGCAGCCACCAGGAGTCCTCCGGGCCCTTGGGCCGGCCCGGATAGGCGCGCTGGGCGGCCTCCAGCAGTTCCTGGACGCGTTCGCGCAGCCGGCGGGTGATGGCGCCGGCGTACTGGTCGCGGGGGGCCTCCACCGCCTCGCCGACCCGGACGGTGACGGGCAGGTGGCTGCGCTTGAAGTTGCGCGGCTGCCCCTTCGTCCACAGTCGCTGCGTGCCCCACACCGCCATCGGGACCAGCGGCACGCCCGCCTCCTGGGCCAGCCGGGCCGCGCCCGACTTGAAGCTCTTCAGTGTGAAGGACTGCGAGATCGTCGCCTCCGGGAACAGCCCGATGACCTCGCCGGAGCGCAGCGCGTCCAGCGCGTGCGCGTACGCCTTCTCGCCCTGTCCGCGGTCCACCGGGATGTGCTTCATGCCGCGCATGAGGGGCCCGGAGATCCGGTGCCGGAAGACGGAGTCCTTCGCCATGAAGCGCACCAGCCGCTTCTGCGGCAGGGCGGCCAGGCCGTTGAAGATGAAGTCCAGATAGCTGATGTGATTGCTCACCAGCACGGCGCCGCCCGAGCGCGGGATGTTCTCCGACCCCCGGCAGTCGATCTTCAGATCCCAGACCTTGAACGCCGTCTTGGCGATACCGATGACGGGACGGTAGACCAGCTCTGCCATGGGCGGGGTGTGCCCTTTCTGCTCTGCTCGGGAAAGGGGGCTCCCGGCGGGAAGGTTACGCAGCCGTAGGTTTACGGCGTCTCGCAGATCGTGCCCGAAGAACGTACGGGTGGCCAGTTCTGGTGCCCCCCTAACGCGAGATCCTCGTCACGTCGGCCTACATCCCACCTCGGATCTTTAGACCCCCTTTACCGTCCCCGGGGGTGCCGCCGGGAATCTTCGCGGCCCCGGGACGGGTTGTGCTGATGACGACCGGACCGGCGGTGCGCCTCTGACGTGCCCGCCGCGACGAGCCGCGCCGGCGGCGGAACGGGAGAGTGCGGGTGGGCGGGCGCGACGACGGCAGGCGCATCGGTGCTGCCGAACTCGGCGCGGCGCTGGGGGAGCGGGCCACGCTGGTGCAGTTCTCCAGCGCCTTCTGCGCGCCCTGCCGGGCCACCCGGCGGGTCCTCGGCGAGATCGCCGGGCTGGTCCCGGGTGTGACCCACGTCGAGATCGACGCGGAGGCCCACCTGGACCTCGTACGGGCGCTGGATATCGCCAAGACGCCCACGGTCCTGGTCCTGGACGCCGGCGGACGGGTGGTGCGGCGCGCCACCGGACAGCCCCGCAAGGCGGACGTCATAGCGGCCCTGGGAGAAGCGGTATGAGCGGGGATCGGCACGTGGTGCGCCGTCTTCCGGATCGCGGAAGCCGCTTGACGGTACGCCCCGCCGGTCGCCAACCTGACCGCATGCCGACCGAACTCCTTCTCCACGGGCGGGTCCACATCGACCTGGCCCGCACCGCGAGCGCGGGGTGTCCGGGCCGTTGAGCACCCGCGGACCCGCTCGTGACCCCCGGCAGAAGGACGATTCCATGACGGCCACTCCCGAACTCGGCACCCCCCGGACCGCCTCCCCGGACCTGCTGCGCTCCGCCTTCCGCCGGCACGCCGCCGGTGTGGCGGTGATCACCGCGCGCGGTGCCTCCGGCCCGGTGGGCTTCACCGCGACCTCCCTCACCTCCGTCTCCGCCGAACCCCCGCTCGTCTCCTTCGGCATCGGCACGGGCGCCTCCAGCTGGCCCGCGATCGCCGAGACGGACCACGTCGGCGTGCACATACTCGCCGAGCACCAGAGCGACCTGGCCGCCACCTTCGCCCGCAGCGGCGCCGACCGCTTCGGCGCGCCCACCGCCTGGCGGGAGGGGCCGGAGGGGGTGCCGCTGCTGGACGACGTGCTGGCCTGGCTGGTGTGCCGGATCGTCGGGCGGGTCCCGGCCGGCGACCACCGGATCGTGCTCGCCGAGGTCGTGCGCGGCGATCCCTCGGGCGACGGCCGCCCGCTCCTCTATCACCAGGGACGCTTCAACGCCCTGCGGGATTGATCACGCCGGACTCCGCTGCGCGCTCGTCGGGTTCCGGTTACGCTGCGTTGCGAAGGTCACAGTTCAAAGCGCTTGCTTAGCGGGCATGAACTGGGTGTACTGACGAGTAATATCTCGTTCGGAGCGCGCGGACGCCCCGACCGGGATCGGCCGCTTGAGGCGCCTATGCTGCCTGCAAGAGGCAGCCCGAAATGACGATGCAGTAGGAGAGCCGGCGTGAGCTTGAGGATCGTTGTCACTGTGAAGTACGTGCCCGACGCCACTGGCGACCGGCACTTCGCCGATGACCTGACCGTCGACCGCGACGACGTGGACGGTCTGCTCTCCGAACTGGACGAGTACGCGGTCGAGCAGGCCCTCCAGATCAAGGAGGACGCGGACGACGCCGAGGTCACCGTGCTGACGGTGGGCCCCGAGGACGCCAAGGACGCGCTCCGCAAGGCCCTGTCCATGGGTGCGGACAAGGCCATCCACGTCGAGGACGACGACCTGCACGGCACCGACGCCATCGGCACCTCCCTGGTGCTGGCCAAGGCCGTCGAGAAGGCCGGTTACGACCTGGTCATCTCCGGCATGGCCTCCACCGACGGCACCATGGGCATCGTCCCGGCGCTGGTCGCCGAGCGCCTGGGCGTCCCGCAGGTCACCCTGCTGTCCGAGGTCTCCGTCGAGGACGGCACGGTCACCGGCCGCCGCGACGGCGACGCCGCCTCCGAGCAGCTCCAGGCGCAGCTCCCGGCCGTCGTCTCCGTGACCGACCAGTCCGGCGAGGCCCGCTACCCCTCCTTCAAGGGCATCATGGCGGCCAAGAAGAAGCCGGTGGAGTCCTGGGACCTGTCCGACCTCGACATCGAGGCCGAGGAGGTCGGCCTGGACGGCGCCTTCACCAAGGTCGAGTCCGCGACCGAGCGTCCGGCCCGTACGGCCGGCACCATCGTCAAGGACGAGGGCGAGGGCGGCAAGCAGCTCGCTGAGTTCCTCGCGGCCCAGAAGTTCATCTAAGGGCCCGCCCGCTGACCGCCCCTCAACTTCGTTACGCAGGAGAGCAATCCCATGGCTGAAGTCCTCGTCTACGTCGACCACGTGGACGGTGCCGTCCGCAAGCCCACCCTGGAGCTGCTGACCCTGGCCCGCCGCCTCGGCGAGCCCGTCGCCGTCGCGCTGGGCAACGGCGCCGCCGACACCGCCGCCACGCTCGCCGAGCACGGCGCGGTCAAGGTGCTCACCCACGACGCCGCCGAGTACGCCGAGTACCTGGTCGTGCCGAAGGTGGACGCCCTCCAGGCCGCCTACGAGGCCGTCTCCCCGGCCGCCGTGCTGGTCCCGTCCTCCGCCGAGGGCAAGGAGATCGCCGCCCGCCTGGCGCTGCGCATTGGCTCGGGCATCATCACCGACGCCGTCGACCTGGAGGCCGGCGACGAGGGCCCGGTGGCCACCCAGTCGGTGTTCGCCGCGTCTTTCACCACCAAGTCCCGTGTCGTCAAGGGCACCCCGGTCATCACCGTCAAGCCGAACAGTGCCGCCGTGGAGGCCGCCCCGGCCGCCGGCGCGGTCGAGGCCCTGTCGGTGACCTTCTCCGACCAGGCGACCGGCACGAAGATCACCGGCCGTACGCCGCGTGAGTCCACGGGCCGCCCGGACCTGACCGAGGCCGCGATCGTGGTCTCCGGTGGCCGCGGTGTCAACGGCGCGGAGAACTTCGCGATCATCGAGGCCCTCGCCGACCAGCTGGGCGCGGCCGTCGGCGCCTCGCGCGCCGCCGTCGACGCCGGCTGGTACCCGCACACCAACCAGGTCGGCCAGACCGGCAAGAGCGTGTCGCCGCAGCTGTACATCGCCAACGGCATCTCCGGCGCGATCCAGCACCGCGCCGGCATGCAGACCTCGAAGACGATCGTGGCCGTCAACAAGGACGAGGAGGCCCCGATCTTCGAGCTGGCCGACTACGGCGTGGTCGGCGACCTGTTCGACGTCGTGCCGCAGCTGACCGAGGAGATCAAGGCCCGCAAGGGCTGATCCCCGCATCCGCTGTACGAGGCCCCCGTGACCGTGCCGACGGTCCCGGGGGCCTCGCCTCATCCCAGCGTCAGCGTGGCCTGCACCGGCAGGTGGTCGCTCGGGTACTGCCCGTGCGCCGAGAAGGTGTTGATCCGGGCCTCGTGCGCCGTGACACCGGGGGAGGCCAGGATCCAGTCGATGCGGTCGCCGCCCGGCGTCAGCGGCCGGTAGCCGTGGAAGGTGCCGTACAGCTCGCTCCGCTCGGCCGCCGTGTCCCAGGTGTCGGCCAGGCCCGCGCCCAGCATCGTGTCGTAGACCGGGTTCTTGTGGGCGGCCACGTTGAAGTCGCCGGTGACGACGAGCGGGAGCGAGGTGCCGAGTCCGGCGATGCGCTGGGCGATCAGGGCGGCGGCACGCGCGCGTGCGTACTGGCTGTGGTTGTCGAGGTGGGTGTTCAGCAGGTGGAACTCCCGGCCACCGGTCAGCAGGTCCCGGAACCGGACCCGGGTCACCATGCGGATGGAGCCGCCGCCCCAGGTGTTGGAGCCGATCACGTCCGGTGTGTCGGAGAGCCAGAAGTGGTCGTACTCCTCGGGGGCGAGCCGGCGCGTGTCGTAGAAGACGGCCATGAACTCGTCGCGGCTGCCGCCCGCGCGTCCGGTGCCGATCCAGTCGTACGCGGTCCCGAGGTCGGCCTCGATGTCCCGCACCTGCTGGTAGAGGCCCTCCTGGGTGCCGATGACATGCGGGCGCTCGCGGTGCAGCAGGGCGCGCGTCACGGGGCGGCGGGCGGCCCAGCTGTTCGGCTCGGCGGTGCTCGCGTAGCGAAGGTTGAACGACATCACGCGCAAGGGGGCGCGGTGGTCCGTGCCCGCCCCGGCGGGGCCGGCGGACAGTGCTGTACTGGACAGGGACAGGGGGATCGCGGCGGCCAGCGCGGCCTTCAGTCCCCTGCGGCGCGTGACTCGGCTGTGGCTCGGCACGGGTGCTCCTCCTGCTGCGGCTTCCGGGCGACTCGTCGTCGGCGGGCGGTTGCGGTCGAAGGGGTGGGGCTCCGGCACGGTGCCAGAGGGAGGTGACCGTGTCGAGAGCGCGGAGTGGAGTGCACACGATGTGGTGTTGACCAGTGGGAAGGTTGCCAGATAGCTTCGCTATACGGATTGTTGATTCCATGAAGCGGAAAGCTGGAGGGTGTGGGATGGGTCAGCAGGAGAAGGTGGCGACGAGCCTCGCGGGCGCCGTCAGCGAGGAGATCAGCGCTTCCCTCGCACCGGTCGACGCGGAGCTGGAGCGCCGCTACCCCGGGGACCCGGGCACCCGGCAGCCCGTCCACACCGTGTACGTCCCCGGCGACGCCTTCGCCGCCGGCACCATCCGCTCCTGGGGCGACCAGGCGCTCGCGGCGCTCGACGAACACGCTCCGGACGCCGCCTCCTTCGCGGCCGTCCTCGGCCTGCCGGACGAGCTGGCCGAGCCGGTCTACTCCCGCGTGCGGGCCAAGCTGGAGCGCGAGCCCATCGAGGACCTGCGCGTCGACTTCGAGGACGGCTACGGCCCCCGCCCCGACGCGGAGGAGGACGCGACGGCCGCCCGCGCCGCCCGCCTGATCGCCGAGGCGTACCGGGACGGCACCGCCGCGCCCTACATGGGCATCCGCATGAAGTGCATGGAGGCCGCCGTACGGGACCGGGGCATCCGCACCCTCGACGTCTTCCTCACCGGCCTGATGGAGGCCGGCGGCCTGCCCGACGGCCTGGTCCTCACCCTGCCCAAGGTGACCTACCCCGAGCAGGTGAGCGCCTTCGCCCGGCTGCTGGAGGCCTTCGAGAAGGCGCACGGCCTGGACGCCGGGCGCCTGGGCTTCGAGATCCAGATCGAGACCAGCCAGTCCATCCTGGCCACCGACGGCACCGCCACGGTCGCCCGCATGATCCAGGCCGCCGAGGGCCGCGCCACCGGGTTGCACTACGGCACCTTCGACTACAGCGCCTGCCTCGGCGTCTCCGCCGCCCACCAGGCCAGCGACCACCCGGCCGCCGACCACGCCAAGGCGGTCATGCAGGTGGCCGCGGCCGGCACCGGCGTCCGCGTCTCGGACGGCTCCACCAACGTCCTGCCCGTCGGCCCGACGGCGAAGGTCCACGACGCCTGGCGCCTCCACTACGGCCTGACCCGGCGGGCGCTGTCCCGCGCCTACTACCAGGGCTGGGACATGCACCCGGGCCACATCCCCACCCGCTACGCCGCCGTCTTCGCCTTCTACCGCGAGGGCTTCGAGCAGGCCGCGGCCCGCCTCGCCCGCTACGCCAACCGGGCCGGCGGCGACGTGATGGACGAGCCCGCCACCGCCAAGGCGCTCAGCGGCTACCTGCTGCGCGGCCTGGACTGCGGCGCCCTCGACATCGCCGAGGTGGCCCGCCTCACCGGCCTCACCCGCGCCGACCTGGAATCCTTCGCGTCCCCCCGCCGCGGCGACCTGACGGCCTCGGCGAAGTAGCCCCGGCCCCTCGGCCTCCGGCGCCTGCGGGGCCGCAGACCGAGGCGGCCGCTGATACGGGCGGTACGAGCCCGCGCACCGGCGGACGAGCGGACACCCTGCGGTCCCGCCGGGCCGGCCCTGGTCACCGTGTCCGCCGTCGGCAAGGGCGGCGGCGGACACGGCCGGGGGCCCGGCGGGTCCGCGTCCGCTCCGGCCGGTGTTGGGCGTGGTACGTCCCCGGTGCCGGTCGGCCGGTACTCCCGTGGCCCGGCCGCCCCGGGACTGCTTCGCCCCCGGCCCGGCCGCACGGATGCGGCGCAGGCCGGCGCGATCTCGGCGCGGCCCCGTAGCCGGCGGGCCCGGCACGGCCGCATGGCCACGGCGTGGCAACCCTGCCCGGCCTCGCCGTGCGCGCGGCCCTGGAGACGGTGAGCACTGGCACGGCCGCATGGCGCTCCGGGGCGCGATCCCGCCCGGCCTCGCCGTGCGCGCGGTCCCGGAGCGGGCCGGCCCCGCTCGCCCCGTTCAGTCCGTCGGCGGCAGTTCGCCCGAGCCGCGCGTGATGAGGCGGGTCGGCAGTTGGATGCGCTCCGGGGCGACCAGGGTGCCGTCCAGCTGGCGGAAGAGGCGTTCGGCGGCCGTGCGGCCGAGGGCCGCCGAGTCCTGGGCGACGACCGTGACGCCCGGCTGGAGCAGATCGGCCAGCTCGAAGTCGTCGAAGCCGACCAGCGCGACCCGGCGCGCCCGCTCGGCCAGCACCCGGACGACGGTGACCGTCACCCGGTTGTTGCCGGCGAAGACCGCCGTCACCGGGTCGGGGCCGGCCAGCATCTCCTCCGCCGCCCGGCGCACCCGCTCCGGGTCGGTCGCGCCGAGGGACATCCAGCGCTCCGCCACGGATATCCCGGCGTCCTCCATGGCCGCCCGGTAGCCGCGCAGCCGCTCCGCGGCCGTGTGGATCCGGGGCATGTCGCCGATGAAGCCGATCCGCCGGTGGCCGTGCGCGATGAGGTGGGCGACGCCGTCGCGGGCACCGCCGTAGTTGTCGGACAGGACCACGTCGGCGTCGATCCGGCCGGCTGGGCGGTCCACGAACACGGTCGCCACACCGGCCCGGATCTCCGGCTCCAGATACCGGTGGTCGTCCCCGGCCGGGATCACCACCAGCCCGTCCACCCGGCGCGCGCACAGTGCCAGCGCCAGCTCCTGCTCGCGCTCGGGGTCCTCGGCGCTGGAGCCGTTGATCAGCAGCGCGCCGTGGGCGCGGGCCACCTCCTCGACGGCGCGGCTGAGCGGGCCGTAGAAGGGGTCCGCGAGGTCCTCCAGGATCAGCCCGATGCTCGCGGTCCGCCCTTTGCGCAGCACCCGCGCGCTGTCGTTCCGGCGGAAGCCGAGGGCCTCGATGGCCTCCTGCACCCGGCGCTCGGTGTCCGGGGTGACCCCGGGCTCGCCGTTGACCACGCGGGAGACCGTCTTCAGCCCGACCCCGGCGCGGGCCGCCACGTCCTTCATCGTGGGGCGGTTGCCGTACCGGCTCCCGGTGGGACGGTCTGCGCGGCGGGTGGTCTCGGGCACGTGCGCTGTCCTGTCTGTTGTCCGGCTGTCTTTTTCTCCGGCCCACGGGGGTGTGGCATCCGTGGGCTTGTATGAGGATGTGGCGTCGAGCATAGAGCCTGGACAACGTTGTCAGCTGCGAGAGAGACTGTCCACCGCTTTCTCCGGCCTGCGCCCCCACCGCTTGACCGGCCTGCGCTCTTTGGTACTCAAGCTTCAACGGGGAGATCTGACTCTCATGCACACCGACCTCGTGGCGGCCCTGGACATCGGCGGCACCAAGATCGCCGGCGCGCTGGTGGACGGCGGCGGACGCCTGCTGGTCCGCGCCCAGCGCCCCACGCCCGCCCGGCAGGACGGCGAAACGGTCATGCGGGCCGTGGCGGAGGTGCTCGGCGAGCTGTCCGCCTCGCCCCTGTGGGACCGGGCCGGCGCGGTCGGCATCGGCAGCGCCGGCCCGGTGGACGCCTCGGCGGGCACCGTGAGCCCGGTGAACGTGCCGGGCTGGCGAGACTTCCCGCTGGTCGACCGGGTGCGCACGGTCACCGAGGGGCTGCCGGTCGAGCTGATCGGCGACGGAGTCGCGATCACCGCCGCCGAGCACTGGCAGGGCGCCGCGCGGGGTCACGACAACGCGCTGTGCATGGTGGTCTCCACCGGCGTCGGCGGCGGCCTGGTCCTCGGCGGGCGGCTGCACCCGGGGCCCACCGGCAACGCCGGGCACATCGGCCACATCAGCGTCGACCTCGACGGCGACCCCTGCCCGTGCGGCGCGCGCGGCTGTGTGGAGCGCATCGCCAGTGGCCCCAACATCGCCCGCCGGGCGCTGGAGCGGGGCTGGCGCCCCGGCCCCGACGGCGACACCTCGGCCGCCGCGGTGGCCGCCGCGGCCCGCGCGGGCGACCCGGTCGCCGTCGCCTCCTTCGAGCGGGCGGCGCGGGCGCTGGCCGCCGGGATCGCGGCCACCGCGACCCTGGTCGAGATCGACATCGCGGTGATCGGCGGCGGGGTCGGCAAGGCGGGCGACGTCCTGTTCGCCCCGCTGCGCAAGGCCCTCACCGACTACGCGACCCTGTCCTTCGTGCGGCGGCTGACCGTCGTACCCGCCCGCATGGGCACCGACGCCGGCCTGGTCGGCGCGGCGGCAGCGGCCCTGACCCGCACTTCGGGCACGACCGCGGCGAGCCGCTAGCGCGGTGACCCCACGGCCGCGCCGGCGCGTCGGGCGGTGGCGTCCGTCGCGGTCGCCGGGGGTGCGGCCGGGCCGGGCGGGTCAGGGAACGGGCGCCGGCCCGTCGGCGCTGACCGACCCGCTGCATCCACTGGGCCTCGTCCACCACGAAGAGGGCCGGGTGCGGTCGCCGGCCCGTCGGCGCCAACCGACCCGCTGCATCGCCTTCCGGCGCCGTTCGGCCATCGTGGCCCCGGACTCGCGGCGGGCCATCCTGCGCAGGACGGACGGTGCGAGGAGCAGCCCGGCGACCGCCCAGGCACCCAGCACGCCCGCTGTCTCCAGGTGCCGCCAGGACGCTCGGCAACCTTGTCCAGCGCTCCGACGGCACGGGAACGGTGAAGTACGAGTTCGACCTGCTGCGGCGCGAGACGGTCCGCCATCTCCAGGACGGCTCCCAGACCCTGCTTGCCTACACGGCGGCGGGCAACGTCGACTACTACCAGGACCCGGCGGGCAAGACCGACTACACCTGGAACGAGGTCAACAAGCTTACCGAGCTGAAGGAGCCCCAGGGCCGGGTGACGACGTACCAGTACAACAACAACGACGTGCGTACTACGACCACCTACCCCGGCGGCACGGTCCAGAAGGTCGACCCGGACGACTCCAGCCGGCCGAAGAACATCAAGGTGACCTCCGACCAGGGAACCCTGGTCGACCTGGACTACACCTACGGCTACGGCACGAACAACGCCACCGACGGCAGCAAGATCCGCACCATGACGGACAACGTCACCGGCCGCAAGCGCACCTACACCTACGACGGCGCGGGCCGCTTCTCCTACGCCGGCGAGGTCAAGGCCGGAAGCGTCGTCGACTCCTGGCAGTACTGCTACGACCTCGCCGGCAACCTCACCTCCCAGGGCACTGACCAAGGCTGCCCCCGCACCACCACCTACACCTACAACGACGCCCAGCAACTCACGTCGAAGTCCGGCACCAGCGGCACCTGGTCCTACGACCCGGTCGGCAACGAGACCGCCGGCGCCTCCACCGACGGACTACCTGCGCACCGGCGAGACGTGGACCGACCACTCCCGGATGTCGTCCATTACCGTCAACGACAAGACCTACGCGGGCCAGTACGGTTCCACCGACCAGAGCGAACGCATCCGGCTCGGTGACACGTACTTCCACAACGGCCCGCTCGGCCTGTCGGCGAAGTCGACGGGCGGGGTCGACATGGGCTTCAACCGCGAGCCCGGGGGCACATTGAACTCCATGACGACCGGGGGCAGGAGCTACTACTACCTCACCGACGCGATCGGCTCGGTGATCGGTCTGGTGGACGTAGACGGCAACAAGGTCGACACCTACACCTACAGCCCCCGCGGCGTCCGTCTGCTGGCCCAGTCCAGCGAGCCGGTCGACCAGCCCTACCGGTTCGTCGGCAACTACCAGGACCCCACCGGCCTCTACCACCTCAAGGCCCGCTACTACGACGCCAACATCGGTCGCTTCACCCAGCCCGACCCCTCCGGCCAGGAGAAGAACCCTTACCTCTACGCCGAAGGCGACCCCGTCAACCGCATCGACCCCAACGGGCTCTACAGCCTGGCCGACGCTGTCGACGACGGCAAGGAGGCCTACGACGCCGTCTCCAGCGCCGCACAGGGCGACACGGACGCTCTGGTAGCCCAGGTTTCCGGTATCGCGGCCGGCATCGTGGTCGAGTCCGCCTGCCAGTTCGTGGCCGGCGTTGCCGGAGCACCCACCGCAGGCGCCGGAGCAGTGGCCGTCGAAGCAGGGTGCGGTTACGCGAGCACTGCCGTGGGCGACTGGACCTCGAACACAGTCGAGAACGAGTTGAAGTCATGAACGACGGGCGGCCACCACCGGGTGGCCGCCCGTCCGCCAAGGAGACACAGTGGGACGAACCTTCGAGAATTTGTACGGCAGCAGGCAGGCAATCCGCAGAAACGCCCTGATCGTCGCCCTCGCCTCCCTGGTCGCCTACGCCTTGTCCGTGCTCCTGTGGGCGAAAGGAGGGCTCGGTGCCGCGTATCCGCTGCTGATCGTGGTTGTCGTCGCCGATGCCGTCTGCCTGCTGGTCTACCTGTCATTCCGCAACAAGCGTCCCGGCGGTAAGGGAGAGGTCAGCTGATGGAATTCGCACGTACAGAGGTGACTCCCGGGGGAACGCTCGGTGTCCTCCTGTTCATCGTGGCCATCCTCTGCGTCGTCATACCGATCGTGATCAACCGACGCCGCAACCGGTAGGAGGTATGCCAGGGCCACCGGCCCGGTCACCGAGGACGCCTGTCGGGCCGACCTCGCCGCCGCAGGCTATCCCGACGGGGTGGCCGAAGATGGCGGGAGGAGGAGGTCGGCCAGGGCGGGGCCGGCCGCCCGGGGACAGGGGCGCCGGGCCCGCGTCGCGCTGCTGAAGCCGCTCGAACGGGGCTGAGCTGTGGCAATGAGGACTGACGTCCGCTTCCCGGCCAACGGCCCGCAGCTCGCCGGCCACCTCTACCTCCCCGACGGCGTCGACGGCCCGCTCGCCGCCATCGTCGTCGGCCACCCCACGACCGGAGTCAAGGAGCAGGCGCCGGCGACGTACGCGACACGCCTGGTCAAGGAAGGCTTCGCCGTCCTGACCTTCGACGCCGCCTTCCAGGGCGAATCCGAGGGCGTGCCCCGCGGCCTGGAGGACCCCTTCCAGCGCGCCGAGGACTTCCGCGCGGCGGTCACCTACCTCACCACCCGCCCCGAGATCGACCCAGACCGCATCGGCGTGATGGGCGTGTGCGGCTCCGGCGCCTATGCCCCCTACGCCGCCCAGACCGACCACCGGATGAAGGCTGTAGCCGGTGTGCCCGGGACCGACGTCCCCAGCTTCTTCCGCGGCGCCGACCCCGAGGGCCGGCAGCAGATGGTGGCAAACACCGGAAACCTCCGCAGCGCCGAAGCCGCACGGCCCGGAGTCGGCTCTCGCTACTGCGGCCGTCCCTGGTGCCCTGCTGGCTGGTTGCTGTGTGACCGGTGAGGACCCGGTTGGTGGGGTGTTCAGGTGTTGAGGTAGGTGAGGACGGCTTGGACGCGGCGGTGGGTGTTGCCGGTGGCGGGGAGGTCGAGTTTGGCGAGGAGGTTGCCGATGTGCTTCTCAACGGAGACCGGGGCGAGGACGAGGCGGTCGGCGATGGCGGAGTTGGACAGCCCCTGGGCCATGAGGGCGAGGACTTCGTGTTCCCGGGGGGTGAGGCGGGCGAGGCCGGTGTTCTGGCTGTTGCGGGCGAAGATCTGGGCGACGACTTCGGGGTCCAGGGCGGTGCCGCCGGCGGCGACGCGGTCGAGGGCGTCGAGGAAGGCGTCGATGTCGGTGACGCGGTCTTTGAGGAGGTAGCCGACGCCGCCGCGGCCGTCGGCCAGCAGTTCCGCGGCGTAGGTGCGTTCCACGTACTGGGACAGGATGATCACCGGGGTGGCCGGGGTATGGCGGGAGCGGACTTCGATCGCGGCGCGCAGTCCTTCGTCGCGGAAGCCGGGTGGCAGGCGGACGTCGACCAGGGCGAGGTCGGGGCGGTGAGTGGTGACGGCGTCGATGAGGTCGGGGCCGGTGTCGACGGCGGCCAGGACCTGGTGGCCGGTGGCGGTCAGCAGGCGGATGAGCCCGTCGCGCAACAAGAGCAGATCTTCGGCGATTACAAGGCGCATGGGAACTCCGCGTGCACGGTGGTGGGCCCACCGGGGGGACTGGTGAGGGTGAGGGTGCCGTCGAGTGCTTCGATGCGGCGGCGCAGGCCGGAGATGCCTGTGCCGTCGGGGTCGGCGCCGCCGTGTCCGTCGTCGGTGACGGTGACGGTGACGGTGCCGTCGGGATGGGTGCGGACCTTCACGGTGGCGCTGGTGGCCTGGGCGTGTTTCGCGGTGTTGGTGAGGGCTTCGGCGATGAGGAAGTAGGCGGCGGCGTCCAGGGCTGGGGCCAGGCGGCGGGGTAGTTGGATGTCGGCGGTGACGGGTAGGGGGTGGTCGGCGAAGAGCGCGGTGAGGGCTCCGTCCAAGCCGCGGTCGGTGAGGATGGGTGGGTGGATGCCGCGTACGAGGTGGCGCAGCTCGTCCAGCGCGGTGTTCACCTCGGCGCGGGCGGCGGCGAGATCGGCGCGGGCGGTGTCGGCGGCTGGGCCGAGGGCTTTGAGGCGCCGGTCGGCCAGGGCCAGTGTCATTCCGAGGGCGACGATGCGGGCCTGGGCGCCGTCGTGCAGGTCGCGTTCGATGCGGCGCAGTTCCGCGGCCTGAGCGTCGATGACGCGGCTGCGGGTGAGCGCGAGGCGGTCGGTGCGCTCGGTCAGGCGCTGGGTGCGTCCAGGGGCCAGAAGTGCGGCGGCCAGTCGGGCCTGCCCGGTGGACAGGGCTCGTACGAGCCAGGTGACGGGGGGCAGCAGGATCAGTGCGGCCAGGGCGGTCAGGGCCTGTCGGGCGGGGGTGGTCAGCGTGGCGAATCCCGGATCGCTGCGGCGTGCCGAGGGCAGGGCCCAGGCCCAGGCCGGTGAGGTGAAGGCCGCCAGGTCCAGCGCGAGGACCACGACGGCGATCACGGCACAGACCAGCGCCAGAGGGAAGAGACAGGCCAGCCAGGCCGCATCCCGCCAGGTGGCGGGGTGCGCGGCGAGCTGCCGGGCCCGCCCGGCCGCCGTGCCAGCCTCGATCGGGCCATAGGGGTCTGGGACGGGAACGGGAAGCACCAGCGCGGCGCGGCGTCGCTCCAGCGAAGCGAGCCGGCGGACGGTGGCGGTGGTGGCCAGGAATGCCGGGACGCCCAGATGGGTGATGGCCAGCACCAGGCATCCGGTGGTACCTGCCACCACGGTCACCAGCGCCCCGATGCCGGCGGGCACACCGAGCAGCAGGTGGCGCAGCGCCCGGATCGTACGATGGAACATATCCGGCACCCTACGAGCCGCACGCCTGATGACGGCGGCCCGCGAGATCTCGCGAGCAAGATGTCACGCTCATTCCTTCCTTCCAGCCTGGGGAGTATCCGCGGTGCGCAGGACCAGCCGGGTGGGCAGGGCGGCGGCGGCCAGGCCGAGCAGGACCGTGCCGGTCAGCATGCCCGCGTACCAGCCGGGGCTGACGATCACGCGCCACTGTCCGTCCTGGGCGGCGCTGAACGTGCCCACGACCGCGGCGGCGATCGCGACGCCGATGAACAGACCGGCACCCACGGTCAGCATGGCTTCCCGCGCCGCGATCGCCCGCACCTGACGGGCGGTGGCCCCCAGCAGCCGCAGTCCCGCGTACTCGCCGCGCCGGCTCAGGGCCGCCATGGCGAAGGTGTTGAGCACGGCGACGGCCGTGAACGCGACGGAGATCCCGGTCAGCAGCTGTAGCGCGGCTTCCTGGGAGGCGGCTTCCGCGTCCTCGCGTTCGGTCGCCCCGCCGGAGCCCCAGGCCAGTTGCGGGAACTGCGCCCGCGCCGCCGACAGGGAAGCCTTGCTGGGCGTCTGGCCGAGGTGAACGGCTGACAGCACGGGACGTGCGGTGTGCACGGCCGCCACCCGGCCGGGCAGCAGTATCTCGCCGAAGCCGGCCGAGCGGGCATAGAGCGCCACCACCGGCTTCGCGACACGGGTGCCGTCCGGCAGCCACAGGGACGCGGTGTCGCCCACCTGCCAGTGCTGCCCGGCAGCCAGATCGGTGCTGACCGCCACGCCTTCGCCGAGTTTGCTCAACGAACCCTGCGTTACCTCAAGGTCCAGCACTCCTCGGCCGGCGCGGTACAGGCCCTGGGCGGGGTAGTGCTGCGGTTTGCCGCCCTTGCGGACCATCACCTCCATCGGCAAGGTGGCGTCCACGTCCGTGATTCCCGGCATGCGGGCTGCGGCCCGGTAGGCGTCCAGCGGCAGGCCTGGACTGCCCGGGGCGGTCAGGGTCTGGCGCGCGGGGGCAACCCGGTCGGTGTGCGCCCGACTGGTGAGGTCGGCGAGCAGGGTGGAGTTGAGCAGCATCGTCGCGTTCAGCGCGAACATCAGCGCCAGCGGCAGCGCGGCTCCGGCAGCCCGCAGGGGGAAGCGGCGGGCGTTGGCGGCCGCCAGCCGACCGGCCGTGCCCGGCAGCAGCCCTGCCAGCACCGTGCACACCACGCGTACCACCCAGGGGCCCACGGCAGCGGCGCCGCAGATCAGCAGCGCACAGGCGATGAAGCCCATGCCCACACCGATCCCGCCGCGCATCGGAGTGAACACCAGCACGGCCACCGCGCCCGCCACCAGAATCGCCCCCAGCACCAGGCGTACCAGGCCGCCCCCGGCAGGTGCCGCGGCCGACTCGCGCATCGCCTCCGCCGGAGCGATCCGTGCCGCCCGCCGCCCGGCGAAGAACGCCGCCAGCCGTGCCACGACCAGACCTGCGCCAGCCGCGATCAGCAACGGCAGCACACCGCCACGTACCTCCAGCGAGGCGGGCACCGCACCCGTGTCCACGAACCCCTTACCCAGCCATCCGGCCGACCACAGCCCAAGAGGGGCACCGGCCACCGCAGCGGCCAGCCCGACCGCCCATGCCTCCAGACCCAGCAGCCTGCGCACCTGGCGCGGGGTGGCTCCCAGCGTCCGCAGCAGAGCCAGCTCGCGCAGCCGCTGGCGGGCAGCGAAAGCGATGGTCCCCGCGATGACGAACAACGCGGCGAAAACGGTGATGCCCGCCATGGAGCCGAACACCCCCACCGCGCCCGTGTAGCTGACCAGCACCGCCGGAGCGTCGGCCTGTACCCGCTCATCTCCGGTGAGGACCCGCAGGCGCGGCCCCGCGGCGGAGCGCACCGCGCCAAGCACCCGGCCGCTGTCGGCACCGGGCGTGAAGCGCAGGGCCAGCGCGGCGGAATCGCCCGGCCGGGCGAGCCGTGCCGCATCGCGGTGAGAGAAGAACACCGCACCCTGCGAGGCCAGCTGCGGCCCGTCCTGGGCGGTGGCGATCCCGGCGACCTGGAAGGCGGTCACCTTCTCGCTCAGGGCAAGGCGCACCTGGTCACCGGGGCGCACGGAAGCCTGCCGGGCGAGACCCTCATCAAGGACCACGTCACCCGTGCCGGGCGCGTGGCCGGCGGTGAGCCGGAAAGGAGTCAGCGCCGCCGAGGACCATGCGTGCCCCATCACCGGAGCGCCGCCCTCCCCGCCGACCGGATCTCCGTCGGCCGACAGAGGCTGGGCGTAGAAGGACACGTCCTTCGTCACCTGAGCCACCCCCGGCACGGACGCCAACCGGCCCTCCAGACCATCGGGAAGAGCTGGGGCTCCGGGCAGCGGGCGGGTCTTGCTCTTGTCCCCGTCGCGCACGGTCACCTGCCGTTGGGCACTGACCACCGCGTCGGCGGAGGCGTAGCGGTCCGCTCCGGCGGGGGCGGAAAGAGCGGAGAAAAGCAGCGTGCCACAGGCCGCGACCAATGCCACGGCGAGCGCCGTTCCGGCGAACGTACCCGCGAAAGCCCACCAGCGGTGACGCACGGTAACCAGGGCGAGACGGATCATCGGGCGCTCAGCTCAGTCATGACGGCGGCGACCTCGGCGGCCGAGGCACGCTCCAGATGCGAGTGGACCACGCCGTCGGCGAGGAAGAGCACCCGGTCCGCCCACGCGGCGGCCGCCGGGTCGTGCGTGACCATCACCACGGTCTGCCCCAACTGGTCCACGGCCTCCCTCAACAAGGTGAGCACCTCGTGCCCTGCGGACAGATCCAGAGCCCCGGTCGGCTCGTCGGCAAAAACCACCTCCGGTCGCCCCGCAAGCGCCCTGGCCACCGCCACTCGCTGCTGCTGACCGCCCGACAGCTGATCCGGACGTGCGTGCCGATGTCCTGCCAGCCCCACCCGCTCCAGGACCTCGCCCGCCCAGGCCCGGTCCGGCCGCATCCCGGCCAGCCGCTGCGGCAACAGCACGTTCTGCCACACCGACAATGCCGGAACCAGGTTGAACGACTGGAACACAAAACCCGCCCGGCGCCGCCGGGCACGGGTCAGCGCAGGCTCCCGCAGCGCGCCGATGTCCTCACCCGCCAGCCGTACCCGACCCGCACTGGGCCGCTCCAGACCGGCCGCACAGTTCAGCAACGTCGACTTCCCCGACCCTGACGGGCCCATCACCGCAGAGAACGAACCCGCCGCGAAACGCGCGCTCACTCCCCGCAACGCAGGCGTTCCCCCACCGCCCGGGTAGGTCTTCGATACGTCTTCCAGCTCCGCCGCGGCAACGGCCGGACCACTCGCAAGGTGCATACCCTCAAGCCTCGCGACAGCCGGCCCGCGCGCCCACACGGCCGACACGCAACTTCATGGTAGGGCTAGCCCTACCATGAACGTACGAGCGACGACGTCCTGGTCCTGCACGCCATGCGCTGGCCCGACGAGATCCGCGACCCCACCGAGCTCCTGCCCCCGCCCACCGAGGTCTCCGAGGACGAGATCGCCGGCGCGCTCGCCCTGATGGACACCATGACCGTGGACCGGCTGGAGGGCCCGGAGTTCACCGACCGCTACACCGAGGCACTCGTCGAGATCATCGAGGCGAGACGGGAGGACAAGCCCCTGCCTGCGGTGGAGGAGCCGGAGCAGCCGGCCCCGGTGCTGGACCTGATGGCCGCCTTGCAGGAGTCGGTGTCCAAGGTGAAGGCCTCCCGCGGCGACGCCGGGCCGGCCGACGTGCACGAGCTGCCGTAGCCGAAGAAGAAGACGGCCGCGAGGAAGCAGCCGGCCAAGCAGATCGGGGCGAAGAAGACGGCGGGCCGCCGACCGCGCAGCGCCTGACCCGACGACGCGGTCGACGGTGACGGTCGGTGCCGCACCGGTGGTGGATCGCTCCCGCCGCAGGCACGCCGCCGCGGGAGTCCAGCCGCTACGAGCGAGCCCGTCTCGCCAGCCTTGCCGTGCAGAACGCGATCCGCGACGCCCGCATCCGATCCGACACCGCCACCGCCAACGGGGCGACGACCTCGGCCGTCTCCGCACCCGCCGATCACCGCGACGTCGAGGGCGGGACGACGTCCGCTCCCCACACCGTCGACCACCCGGGCCGGGGCGCCGCCCTGACCCCGGCGCAGCGGGCCGCCGCCGTCCAGGCCCACCAGCAGGCCGCGATGCCCGAGGAGTACCTGGAGGGCCGCACGACCGACCCGGCGACGTGGCTGCGCACACCCGAGAACCTGGACCGGCTCGCCGCCTTCACCCGCACCGCCGACACCCGCCGCCGCGCCATGGAGGACCCAAAAGCCCCAGCCACCGACCGGGCCGGTCCGGTCGACCAGCACCGCCAGCAGCCCGACCCCTGCCAAGGCCAAGGCTGCCGGCCGTGAACGCCATGCCGCCCGCACGGCGGGACGGACGACGAAGTGCCCGCGCCAGGCGCCGAGACGCGATCGACCGCCCGCCCCCGAAGCAAGTTCTCGCCCCACGTGGCGCGATCGCAGGGGCGTGGCCGGGCGCGACCCTCGCCGGCACCGCTGCGGCGGGCGAGCCCCATGGCGGAGACGAGGCGTTCCCCGCGGCCGGTCGCCCGGCCTGTCAGCAGGCCCCCGCCGATGGACGTGGCGGGCCGTCGGGGTTCTCCACCGCAGTGTGGGCGGTCTCCTGGTGCGACGGTCTACCGGCGGCCCATGCGGACAGAGGCACGGTCGCGGCTCCGGCCAGCACGAACACTCCGGCCAGCAGCACCCACCCGGTCGCTCCGACGCCGACCACGAGCGGCACGACGACCAGGGGCGCCAGGACACTGGCGGCGGCCGTGCCGACGCTTGCCACCGACTGGTACTCGCCTGCGGCGTCCTCGGGCATCAGGGCGACCGACAGACCCCAGAAGGCCGCCACAAAGATCACCTCCTCCCCCGCGTGGACGCAGCCGGCGACCAGTGCGACCAGCACGGCCACGCGGCCGTGGACGACGCCGGTGAGCGCGAACAGGACGCAGGCGACGCCGAGGACGACGGCGGACGAGAGGACCTTGCGCGTGGCGGTCCGGCGGGAGTTGTCCGCGCGTGCCGCCCTGGCCTGTAGGAGGGCGACCAGGACACCGTTCAGTACGACGAGGGCGCCGGCCGTCCACGGCGGCACATCGGTGTGATGCGTCATCCACAGGGGCACTCCGGTGGACAGCAGCGACCAGCCCAGGGTCAGCACACCGCCGGCCACGGCGATGCTGACGAAGGGCACGTCCCTCAGGACACGTGTGCTCCGGTGCGCGCTGTCACGGGCCGGGGGCACGGTCGGGGGCAGGCGCAGCAGTATGACGGCGTAGAGGATGTTGGTGGTGAAGTTCGCCAGGATGAGGACGACGAAGGCGGGCAGCGAGCCCAAGGCGAGGACGACACCGCCCAGGGCACCGCCGAGGGTGAAGCCGACGGAGCGTGCCGCCTGCTGCTTGCCGAGTGCCGCGACACGTTCACGGCGGCCGGCCAGTCCCATGACGTAGACCTGGAAGACACCCACACGGGCCTTGTCGCAGGCGTTGGCCACCAGGGCCACGGGCAGGAACGTCCAGAAGTTCCTGACGCCGAGGAAGGCGGCCAGGGCGATACCGCTGACGAGGGTGAGAGCGACCAGGATGCGCCGGGGCCCGAGCCGGTCCGCCAGACGTCCCAGGGGGACGCCGATGAGAAGTGCCAGGGCGCCCCCAGCGGTCGCGCCGACGGCGAACTCGGAGGCGCTCAGCCCACCGAACCGGGTGAGGTAGATCGTCCACACCGTGAGCCAGGCGCCGTCACCGGCCGAGGTGATCGCCTGACCGGCCGCCAGGACACGCAGCGGCGACGTCGAGCCTCCACGGCGGTTCGGCGTCGCCGTCGGTCGTGTGCGCATCCGGGATATCTCCCGTTCACCTCCCGTCATGTGCGTCGGGCCTGGGCAGACCCGCGAGCAGGTCGTCCAAGTGCAACTCGTGTGCCCCCGTGATGCCGGAGCAGTCCCACGGCAGGTCCATACGGGGTGGCCTATCACGGTCGTAGAGGTAGGTGACGTGCAGTTCCCCCGCCGGATCGATGGTGATGGCGGGATGGTCATACAGGAAGTTGCGCACCTCCAAAGTGTCCTGACGTGGGATCAGCACCGGATGCTTGCGGGCGAAGTGGGTGCGCGGCACGACTATCCGCGGGCGGAACTTGCGCTTGAAGGCGTACAGGCCCTCGCTGATGAACGGCCGTGACCCCGACAGTTCTGCGTGGGCGATGCCCTCCTCGGTCGCCCACCGCATGACCAGGTGGTAGAGGACGAGCTGTGCCCCGTCCCGGTAATGCCCCGGATCGCCTTCGAGGACGCCGGCGAGCCGTATCACGAGCACGTCCCCTTCGAGACGGCACAGCACACCGGCGATTCGCTCGTCCGCCCTGCGGAGGAAGAACGGCATCCCGCGGCGAAACAGCGCGTGTTCCGCCACGTCACGCCGCTCGCTGCGCACCCAGCCGCCGTGCCGGGCGGCCATGGTGGGGACGTGCATCCGGTCGTACAAAAAGCCGAAGTCGTGTGCCCGCTCGGCCAGTTACAAGTTCCAGTCGTGTTTGCGGATGCCCCGCCGGATGTTCTCGCGGTCCTTCTTGCCGAACCGTGCGAGGAACTCCTCCGCGGTGGCCGGCAGGGGGATGAGGTAGTGGATCCGCAACGGCGCCACCAGGTGGGGGCCGAGGGAGCTGCGGGCGATCTGGTGGTCGTACAGGCCGAGCGTGAGCAGGTGGCCCCGCCGGGGCTGCCGTGCCCAGGTGAGCGGCTGGAGACGTCGGCCGCCCTGTCTCACGTGCCGCTCCTCCGGTGAGGTGCGGCGCCACATCTCCAGGGGTGTCAGTACGTGCTCAACGCCCTCGCGCAGGCCGGCGTAACTGAGGAAGGCCCGCTGACGCCGTGGCTGTCCCAGCCCACACCGGATCCGGGAAGGGCGTCGTACACGCGCCGCAGGCGCCGCGCGGCCGGAGTCGTCGCTTGCCCCACCAGTAGGCGCACCGGGCGGCGAGGAGTTCGCCGACGTCCCACGGCCGTCGTACCAGGGGGGAGTACGGCGCGTAGTACGAGCCGAGATGGGCCAGCAGTTCCCGCACCCGCCACTTGCCGTGGTCGCGCCAGGACTGCGGGACGATGCCGAGGCGCGCACGCCATCGTTCGTCCCGCGGGCCGGATCGGTGCCGAGGACGGTCACGTCACCGGCCGAGCGCATACGGAAGCCTTCCAGGATCTCGATGGTGGTCGTCTTGCCGGTGCCCTTCGGGCCGAGCAGCACGACGACTTCGCCCCGCCGGGCGGTGAAGTCCACTCCTTTCAGCACGTCCTGCCGCGGTAGCGCATCCGCAGCTCCCGCACGTCGATGACCGTGTCACCGTCCGGCGGCGGGCCGCTCCCGGCCCCGGACCGGACCTCAGCGGTCGTCATCGGTTGTTCTCCCCCGTCCGGCGACGGCGGTCGGACCCCCGCGGGACGAACACATCACCGAACGGCTCGGCTCCGGCCCCGCCGGGCGTTCAGCAGCTCAGGCGGGCGTCCGCCCAGTCCGCGTGGTCGGAGTCGGTGTTGTCGCCGCCGTCGGTGACGACGAGCCGGATCACCTGCGCGCCGGTGATGTCGGCGGTGAGCGACTGGGCGGGCATCGCGTTGGTGAGGACGCCGGAGGCGGCGGCCCGGGTGTTGTCCGCCAGGATCTCGAAGGTGACGCTGCCCTTGGTGCCCTTCTCGTCGTCCACGCCGACCGACGCGGTGACCTTCTCGCAGGCCCCGCCGGTGTAGAAGGCGATGTCGCCGCGCGCGTGCACGCCGAGCCCCTTGGCGTACACCGTGCCGCCGATGGTGAGCGGGCGGCCGTCACCCGCCGCGCTCTCGCCGTTGCTGGTGTCGCGCTCCACGGGCCCGAAGCCGTTGGCGGCCGACATCCACGGCAGGTCGCTGAGGTACGACGTCCCGGACGGCGGCGGTACGACCACGGACGCGGTCAGCGGCACCGTGCTGGTGACCGGCGTGCCGGACGGCGACCGGTAACTCGCGCGCAGGGTGAGGCCGTAAGAGCCGGTCGGGGTGCCGGCGGGGACGGTCAGCCGCCAGCCGGTGCGCAGCGTCCGACCGGTGCGGAGGGCGGCGGCCGAGGTCGCGGAGGTGGCCCGTATGTCCCAGCCGGCCGGGCCGGTCAGCGCCACGGACACGCGGCGCGCGGGCGTGCGCCCCAGGTCGGTGACGGTGCTGGTGAGGGTGACCGGGGTGCCGGCCGTCAGCAACAGGTCGCTGTCCAGGCCCACTTCGACGGCGGGCGGATACGCGGCCCAGTGCCGGTCGGCCGTGACGCGCAGCAGGACCGTGCCGTGGGCGGGAACGGTGGCGGCGAGGGTGCCGGCGGTGTTGTAGGTGCGGTGCTGCCACAGGTCGCGTACGGCGTAGCCGTCGGCGCGGGGCAGGCCGACCGCGTCGGCGCTGGTGGCGATCCGCTGGGCGGTGCCGGACTCGTTGAAGAGGGCCACCGCGCGGCTGCCGTCCGCCATCTGCTTGGCGACGACCCAGCGCCCGCCCGCGGAGGAGACGACCGTGCCCTGTTTGCCGAGCGGGTCCTGGTCGACGGCGATGACCTCGGTGTTGCCCAGGATGTCGTAGGTCGCCTGGGAGGCCTTGCGCAGGTCGGTGCCGATGAGCAGCGGCGCGGCCATGATCGACCAGAGGGAGAAGTGCGAGCGGTACTCGGTGTCCGTCATGCCGCCGTTGCCGACCTCCAGCATGTCGGGGTCGTTCCAGTGGCCGGGACCGGCGTACCGGGCGAGGGGGAGGTTCTGCTTCAGGATCGACAGCACCGAGGGCCAGTTGTCCTTGATGTCGCCGGTGGTCCGCCACAGGTGGCCGAGGTCCGCGGCCCACTCCCAGGGCTTGTTCTCGCCCCATTCGCAGATGCTGTAGACGATGGGCCGGCCGGTCGCCTTGAGCGCGTCGCGCATGGTCCGGTAGCGCTGCTTGGCGTCCAGGCCCTGGTTGTTGCAATTGTCGTACTTCAGGTAGTCCACGCCCCAGTCGGCGAACTGCCGTGCGTCCTCGTACTCGTGGCCCAGGGCGCCCGGAAGGCCCACGCTGTCACAGGTCTTGGTGCCGGCGCTGGTGTAGATGCCGAGTTTGAGGCCCCTGGCGTGGACGTAGTCCGCGACCGCCTTGATGCCGTTCGGGAAGCGCACCGGGTCGGGCACCAGCCGGCCGTTCGCGTCGCGCTGGGGCAGGGCCCAGCAGTCGTCCAGGTTGACGTACTGGTAGCCGGCCTTCTTCAGGCCCTTCTCCACGAAGAGGTCCGCGATGCCCTTGACCATGCCTTCGTTGAACTCCGCCCGGCAGTAGGTGGAGTTCCAGTTGTTGAAGCCCATCGGCGGGGTGAGGGCGAGGCCGTCGTCCAGGGACGCGGACGCGGTCGGCGCCGCCGGGGCCGTGGCGGGGGCCGCCAGGGCGGGGGCGGCGAGGCCCGTCGCGCACAGCACTCCTGCGCTGAGCGCTCCGGCCACTCTGAAACGGGTCGTTCGGCTGTGAGGGTGACGCATCGTCGACGTTCCTCCCACTCGCGAAACGCGGATGACGGCATGTGCGCGTCATGAATGCGCGCTCACGGTAGGACGTGTCGGACTGTGTCGGAAGGGTCGTTCAGGCCGGGCGTGGCGTTGTTCGGATGTGTTCGATCAGGAAACGGCGGTCCGAGGGGGCCGAGGGGAAGCTTTCGCGGCCGGCGTGACCCCCGGCCGCTCCACGCCGTTGATCAGCGCATGAAGAAGCGCAGCATGCTCGCCATCGCCACCCTCGCCGCCGGATTCGTCGTGGCCGCCGTCACCCCCTCCCACGCGGCGGTCGACCGGCCGCTCGACGTGACGGACACGGTGGACGAGGTCGGTGACCTCGTCAGCCACGACAGCCTGGACCTCGGCGACTCCGTCCTCGACCACGACTGACCCACGGCCCACGGCGCCCGTGCCGGTGCCCCCGTCACAGGGGACACCGGCACGTCCGTGTGTACGCGAGGGCAGGCGCCCTCAACGGCGGGGGGTTTCCATGGCAGGGTGGAGCGGGCAATCCTCAGGGGGCCAACAGAAGAGGGGGAGTCCGTGACCGTCGTCTGGATCAACGGCGCGTTCGGTGCGGGGAAGACCACGGCCGCACGGGAACTGATCGAACTGATCCCGAACAGCGCGCTCTTCGACCCCGAGATCATCGGCGGGGCACTGACGCACCTGCTGCCGCCCAAGCGTCTCGCCGAGGCAGGCGACTTCCAGGACCTGCCGATCTGGCGCCGGCTCGTGGTCGACACGGCCGCCGCCATGCTAGCCGAGCTGGGCGGCACCCTCGTGGTGCCGATGACCCTGCTCCGCCAGGAGTACCGCGACGAGATCTTCGGCGGGCTCGCCGCCCGCCGCATTCCGGTGCACCATCTGCTCCTCGCCCCCACCGAAACGATCCTGCGGGAGCGGATAGCCGGCCGGGAGATCCCGCCCGAGACACCCGACGGCGAGATACGCGTCCGGCAGTGGTCCTACGACCACCTCGAGCCCTACCGCGCCGCCCTCGCCTCCTGGCTCACCGCCGACGCCCACCCGCTCGACACCAGCGCCCTCACCCCGTACGAGACCGCCGTCCGCATCGCCGAGGCCGTCGGCAACGGCGCCGTACCCGCCTGCGACATCGTGCAGACCCCGGAGCCGACCGCCGAGACGCTCGCCGCCGGGGTGCTGCTCTTCGACGAGCACGACCGGGTGCTGCTCGTCGACCCCACCTACAAGCCCGGCTGGGAGTTCCCCGGCGGCGTGGTGGAACGCGGCGAGGCGCCGGCCCGCGCCGGGATGCGCGAGGTCGCCGAGGAGACCGGGATACAGCTGCGCGAGGTGCCCCGGCTGCTGGTCGTGGACTGGGAACGCCCCGCCCCGCCCGGCTACGGCGGGCTGCGGCTGCTCTTCGACGGCGGCCGGCTGGGACCCGGTGAGGTGTCCCGGGTGCTGCTGCCCGGACCCGAGCTGCGTGCCTGGCGGTTCGCCACCGAGCAGGAGGCCGCCGCGATGCTGCCCCCGGTCCGCTACGAGCGGCTGCGCTGGGCGCTGCGCGCCCGGGAACGGGGCAGCGCGCTCTACCTGGAGGCGGGGGTGCCGGTCGGCTGACCCCGCGGTGCGGCTAGCCGAGCGAGCGGAGCACGGCGGCGGCGCCGGACAGCACCGGGTCGCCGTGCCCGAAGCACGCGACCTGTGCGCCCAGGTCCGCCAACCGGCGTATGGACGCCAGGAGCTGCGCCCGGTCCAGGTTGAACACCCCGGGGATCGGCGTCCCGTCGTCCGGCGCCGCCGCCACCGTGTCCCCGGTGAACAGCACACCGTGCGCGGGCAGGAACACCGCGATGCTGCCGTCCGTGTGCCCGGGGACGTGCACCACCCGGGCGCCACCGCCGAAGTCCAGCACATCGCCGTCGGACAGCTCGGTGAGCGAGGCCGGCGGCACCAGAGGGCCCGGGGGCATCCGCGCGAGGGCCGCCGCGTGCAGGGGCCGCTCCCACTCCTCCATCCGCGGCGGCGGGCCCGGCCGTTCCCCGCGGACGAACGGGGCGTCCAGGTGGTGCGCCAGTACCTGGGCCCCGCTCAGCGCGGCGAACTCGCCCGCTCCGCCGACGTGATCCTCGTGGAAGTGGGTGAGCACGACGCGTCGTACATCCCCGGGGTCGTGCCCCAGCGCGGTGACCGCGTCGGCGATCGGCCGGCCGGCGCCGGCCGGGCCCGCGTCGATCAGGGTCAACTCCTCGTCGTCGCACCAGAGATAGGCCTGGCCGACGGGAAAGCGCAACAGGTGCAGCCGGGGCAGCAGTCGGATGACGTCCATGCGCCGACCGTAAAGAGGCCCCCGCCCGCGGGCGAGGGCCCTCTGCCGTGGGCAGAAGAGATCAGCCCGCCGCGTAATTGCGCAGGAACTGCGCCTCGGCCACGGACAGCCGCTCCAGCTCCTCGGGGCACACGCTCTCGTTGACCGCGTGGATCTGCGCCTCCGGCTCGCTCAGCCCGATGAGCAGGATCTCCGCCCGCGGGTACAACGCGGCGAGGGTGTTGCACAGCGGGATGGTGCCGCCCTGACCCGCGTACTGCATGGTCTCGCCGGGGTAGGCCACCGCCATCGCCTCGGCCATCGCCCGGTAGGCGGGGCTGGCGGTGTCGGCGCGGAACGGCTGCCCCTGGCCGATCGGCTCGGTGGTGACCCGGGCGCCCCACGGGGTGTGCGCCTCTATGTGCGCCTGGAGCAGCTTGGTGGCCTCCGCCGTGTCCGTGCCCGGCGGCACCCGCAGGTTGACCAGGGCACCGGCGCCGGCCTGCACCGACGGGGTGGCGCCGACCACCGGCGGGCAGTCGATGCCGAGCACGGTGACCGCCGGGCGGGCCCAGAGGCGGTCGGCGACCGAGCCGTCACCGATCAGCCCGACGCCGTCCAGCACCTTGGCGTCCGCGCGGAACTGCTCCTCGGTGTACTCCAGGCCGTCCCACCGCGCCGTGGCGTCCAGGCCGTCGATGGTGGTGGAGCCGTCCTCGCCGCGCAGCGAGTCCAGCGCCCGGATCAGCGCGCCCAGCGCGTCCGGGGCGGCGCCCCCGAACTGGCCCGAGTGCAGATTGCCGGCCAGGGTGTCGACGCGCACCCGGACCAGGATCGTGCCGCGCAGGGTGCTGGTCACGGTCGGCAGGCCGGCCCGGAAGTTGCCCGCGTCACCGATGACGATCGTGTCCGCCGCGAGGAGTTCCGGGTGCTGCTCGGCGTACCGCTCCAGGCCGCCCGTGCCCTGCTCCTCCGAGCCCTCCACGATCACCTTCACGTGCACCGGGACGCCGCCGTTCGCCTTCAGGGCGCGCAGGGCGAGCAGGTGCATGATGAACCCGCCCTTGCAGTCGGCGGTCCCGCGGCCGTACCAGCGGCCGTCGCGCTCGGTCAGCTCGAACGGCGGAGTGGCCCAGCCGGCCTCGTCCAGCGGGGGCTGCACGTCGTAGTGCGCGTAGAGCAGGACCGTCTTGGCGCCCTCCGGTCCCGGCAGGTAGCCGTACACCGACTGGGTGCCGTCGGGGGTGTCCAGCAGGGCCACGTCCGTGAATCCCTCGGCCCGCAGCGCGTCGGCGATCCAGCCGGCGGCGGCCTCGCTCTCGCTCCTCGGGAACTGTGAGAAGTCCGCCACCGACCTGAAGGCGACCAGTTCGGCCAGCTCCGCCTTCGCCCGGGGCAGCAGCGAGGCGACGGTCTCGGCGAGCGGATTCAACGGCATGGGCACGCTCCTCGTGGGTGCGACGTGGTACGGGGGTGGGTACAACGATCCTCCCACAGCGGATCGCGTGGACGGCCGCCGTAGGATGCGACAGACACTTGGCAGCGGCTTGAGCGGAGCGGTAGACCATCGTGAGCGGCGAGAACTCTTCAGCGGACGACGTGCGGCGCGTGTGGGACGTCGTCGTGGTGGGCGCGGGCCCGGCGGGCGCCTCGGCCGCCTACGCGGCGGCGGTCGCGGGACGGCGTGTGCTGTTGCTGGAGAAGGCCGAGCTGCCGCGGTACAAGACGTGCGGCGGCGGCATCATCGGCCCCTCGCGCGACGCGCTGCCGCCCGGCTTCGAACTGCCCTTCCGGGACCGGGTGCACGCCGTCACGTTCTCCCACAACGGCCGCTTCACCCGGACCCGCCGCTCCAAGCAGATGCTGTTCGGCCTGATCAACCGGCCGGAGTTCGACCAGCAGCTGGTCGAGCACGCCCAGAAGGCGGGCGCCGAGCTGCGTACGGGCGTCACGGTCCAGCGGGTCGAGCAGCACGGCTCGGCGGTGCCGGACCGGCGCACGGTCGCCGTCGTCCTCCAGGGCGGGGAGACGGTGCTGGCCCGCGCGGTCGTCGGCGCCGACGGCAGCGCCAGCCGGATAGGAGCCCACGTCGGTGTGAAGCTCGAACAGGTCGACCTCGGCCTGGAGGCGGAGATCCCGGTGCCGGAGACCGTCGCCGAGGACTGGAAGGGACGGGTCCTCATCGACTGGGGGCCGCTGCCGGGCAGTTACGGCTGGGTGTTCCCGAAGGGCGACACGCTGACCGTCGGCGTGATCTCCGCACGCGGTGAAGGAGCCGCCACCAAGCGGTACCTGGAGGATTTCATCGCCCGGCTGGGTCTCGCCGGGTTCGAGCCGTCCCTCTCCTCCGGGCATCTGACCCGCTGCCGCGCCGACGACTCGCCGCTGTCCCGGGGCCGGGTCCTGGTCTGCGGCGACGCGGCGGGCCTGCTGGAGCCCTGGACCCGCGAGGGCATCTCCTTCGCGCTGCGCTCGGGCCGGCTGGCGGGGGAGTGGGCGGTGCGCATCGCCGAGGCGCACGACGCGGTGGACACCCGGCGCCAGGCCCTGAACTACGCGTTCGCGATCAAGGCAGGGCTCGGTGTCGAGATGAGCGTCGGCAAGCGCCTGCTGTCCGTGTTCGAGCGGCGTCCGGGCCTGTTCCACGCGGCGCTCACCGGCTTCCGTCCGGCATGGCGGGCGTTCCGGGACATCACCACGGGCGCCACCTCCCTCGCCGAGATCGTCCGCTCCCGCCCGATCGCCCAGCGCGCCCTGACCGCGCTCGACCGCCGCCCGGCACCTCCGGCGGAGCCCGCCGCAAAGGAGCCGGTCGGTTCCTGACGGGGCGGGGGCAGAGAGCAGGGGCGCGGAGGCCGACCGCGGTGCCGGGCGTGCCGTACGGTACGCCGAGCGCGCGGCCCGGCCGGGGGCGCCTGGCTGAGCGTGCGGTGCGCACGAGTGTGCCGTCCGGGCGGGCACGCCGTCATCGGGCTCCGGCCGCGCGGTCGGCTGAATGCGCGGTCCGGCCGGGGATGCCGTCCGGGTGCGCGTGCGGTCGCAGCCGGGCGGCCGGGCCGGGCCCGACTCGTCGAGCGGGCCTACGAGTCCGGGCCGGGCCGGCCGGGCTGGGCCGACCGGTGGAAACGCAGCAGGACGCTGACCACCCGGGCCGTGAACACGAGCGGCGCGACCACCAGGCCCAGCCGGAGCAGCACCGTGGACAGCGGGCCGGGCAGGTCGAAGAGGAGCGCGGGCCCGGCCACGGCCCCGAACAGCACCGCCGCCGCGAACGCGGCGCTGACCAGCGCGTACCCGATCTCGACCGTCATCGCGTCCCGCTCCGCCTGGCTGCGGCGGCCCCCGTGCACGTCCATGCCGGTCAGCTTCGCAGAGGTGCGCCCGGCGGGCAACGAGCCCCCGCCGGGCGCACCTTGAGGCGGTCCCCCTTAGTCGCGGACCGGTACCCGGTCGGCGTCCGCCTCCCTCACGGTGGACCTGGCGACCACGACGGAGTGGGCCGGCCGGGACCGGCGCAGTCCGCTGAGCGACAGCAGCAGACCCACGACGGCGACGATCGTGACGACGATGAGACCGGGCCGGTAGCTGTCCAGGACGGCCTGCGGGGTGGCGTTCTCGGGGGCGTGCGCGGTGACCACCGCCGTCACCACGGCCAGGAAGATCGCGCCGCCCACCTGCACCGAGGTGTTCAGCAGACCGGAGACCATGCCCTGCTCGTCCTCGTCCACCCCGTTGGTGGCCTGGACGTTGAGGGACGGGTAGGACAGGGCGAAGCCCGCGCCGACCAGCAGCATGGTCGGCAGGATCACGGACGCGTAGACCGGGTTGAGGTCGATGCGCAGGAACAGCGCGTACCCGGCCGTCATCATGACGAAGCCCAGCACGATCAGCCGCCCCGTGCCGAACCGGTCGATGACGGTGCCGACCTTGGTCGCCGAGAGCGCCACCAGCGCACCCGCCGGCAGGAACGCCAGCGCCGTGTGCAGGGCGGACCAGCCCAGCACCTGCTGCATGTACAGCGTGACCAGGAACTGGAAGCCCGTGTAGCTGCCGACGAAGGTCAGCGCGCCGAGCTGGGCCCGGACCTGGGAGCCGGAGCGCAGCACCCCGAGCCGGATCAGCGGGCTGGGGCTGCGCCGCTCGACGAGGACGAACACGATCAGCATGACGGCCACGGCGGCGAAGGACAGGATCGTGCGGGCCGACGCCCACCCGGACTCGGGCGCCTGGACGACGGTGAAGACCAGCAGCAGCATCGAGGCGGTGCCGAGCACGGCGCCCGGGACGTCGTAGCCGCCGTGGCCGCGTTCCCGCTCGCTGCGCGGCAGCAGCCTCATGCCCACGAACAGGGCGATCAGCGCGACCGGCGCCGGGAGCAGCATGGTGAACCGCCAGCTGGCCTCGGTGAGCAGGCCGGAGAAGACGAGGCCCAGGGAGTAGCCGGTGGCGGCGCAGGTGGTGTAGATCGACAGGGCCCGGTTGCGCAGCGGTCCCTCCGGGAACGTGGTGGTGATGATCGACAGGCCGGCCGGTGCCGTGAAGGCCGCGCTGAGGCCCTTGACGAAGCGGCTCGCGATCAGCAGCGGGCCGGAGTCCACCAGCCCGCCGAGCAGCGAGGCCAGGGCGAAGACGGCGAGCGCCGTCAGGAACACCTGGCGCCGGCCGAGCAGGTCGGCGGTCCGGCCGCCGAGGAGGAGCAGGCCGCCGTAGCCCAGGATGTAGCCGCTGACGACCCATTGCAGGGTCGACGTGGACAGGTGGAGTTCCGAGCCTATGGACGGCAGTGCGACGCCGACCATCGACACGTCCAGCGCGTCCAGGAACATCGCGGCGCACAGCACCAGGAGGGTGCCCCACAGCCGGGGAGTCCAGCGCACGGCCGGGGACGGGGCCGCGGAGGTGGTGAGCGGAGAAGTCATGGCGACGAGATTACATGCACGCGCATTCAATGCAAGCTCATTTAATTACAGTGCAACAAACATGGTTTTCTGCTACCGTGCGGGCATGGCGGCGAAGAATGCCGAGCGAGGGCTTGTCGAGCAGTGGCGGGAGCTCCTGTCGTTGCACGCCCGCACCCAGTGCGAACTGGACCGGGCGCTGCACGGGCACGGGCTGTGCGCGAGCGACTTCGAGGTGCTGGACGTACTGGCCGAGGGCGCGGCCGCGGACGGCGGCTGTGCCTACCGCGTGCAGGAGATCGCCGAGCGGGTCCACCTCAGTCAGAGCGCGCTGTCCCGGCTGATCGCCCGGCTGGAGAAGGACGGCCTCGTGGAGCGGGGCATGTGCGCGGAGGACCGGCGCGCGGTGCGGGTCTCCCTCACGGAGCGGGGATCCGCGCTGCACGGTGAGGTACGGCCCGTGCAGCGCGAGGTGCTGTCCCGGATGCTGGCCCAGACCGACTGACCGGACCTCGGGTCCCGGACGCCGACCGGCCGGCCCTCAGATCCCGGACCGCTCCCGCCACAGGGACGCGAGCTCCGCGTCGCCGGTCACCCGCGGGATGGCCGTCCGGTTCCACAGCGCCAGGTACAACTGGCCCGCCGGCCCCGACAGTTCGGCCTCCGCCTCGCCCTCGGCCGCGCGCACGGTCATGGCGGGCCCGGCCGTGAGCCGTACGGTCCACACGGCGTCCGGTCCCGCGTCCACCGCGCGCACCCGCAGCACGCGCGGCCGCTCGCTGCGCAGTCGGCTGTGGTCGCGGGCGTGGAAGCCGCGCAGCAGTTCGTCGATGCCGTCCACCGCGAAGTCCCGGGCGACCGGGGACGGTTCCCGGCCGCGCGCGCTTTCGGCGTCATGACGGTGCACGGCCGTCTCGTGCGCCTGCCTGCGGGCCCAGAACGCCGGCGGCGACGGGTTGGGCGCGGGGTGG